>CAZIFO010000014.1:0-77378 GCA_964538245.1 uncultured Treponema sp. | reverse complement strand
AATCACTCTGGCTTGGAGGAGAAGAAATCAGGCGCGACGTGATTGAGCATTACAAGACGCTAGCAGCGGAAACAGGAATTGACCTGCAGGTTGTGATGGACTGGTGCAAAGAGCTTGCAAGCGAAGAAGAGCTCGGATACGAAGAAGCAGACAGTTCATGTCATTGCGATCTCACTACTCGTCATTATGAGCAAGACATACGTCATTGCGAGCGCAGCGAAGCAATCTCAAAAAGCAATAAAGATTGCTTCGTCGCTAGCGCTCCTCGCAATGACGGAGAAGTCAGTAAGTTTTCTTGCAACGACGAAAGAACAGGCAACGGAGAAACGAGATGAGAGAATCATTTACTCTTCCGCAAGTTCCAAAGGACAACGCATTTAATTTTCTCCGTCTTCTATGCTGTCTTGTCGTGATTTACGAGCACAGCGTCATATTAAGCGGAATCAGTCTTCCGAGCCTCAACTTGCGCGGAAGCGCTGTGAACGTGTTTTTTATCCTGAGCGGATTCTGGGTCACGCTTTCATATTTTAAAAGTTCTTCTGTAAAAGAATATGCGCTTAAACGCTGCAGGAAGATTTTTCCGCAGTACTGGACTGTCGTTGTCCTAAGCGCAGTTTTGTTGTCGTCATTCTCGGTTTTAGGAGTTAAAGAATATTTTTCAAATTCTGGACTTTACAAATATCTTATCGCGAATATTTTAACGCTGAATTTTGTTCATCCGTCGCTTCCTGGAGTTTTCGAGGGAATGGCGCTCGGAGGAAGCGTAAACGGTTCTCTCTGGACAATAAAGGTGGAGCTTGGATTTTACATTGTCCTTCCTGTTCTGATATGGATTTTAAGGAAGATCAGCCACCGCAATTTCGCGGGGGGGGGGCAAATGTATAGTCATAATTTTGATACTTTACCTTCTCTCAGTCTTGTACGAGGTGCTTATGCCGCAAATCTGTAAAACACTTCGCTTGCCTTCGCCGCTTGCAAACCAGTTCCCTGCCTATTTCTCATATTTTGCCAGCGGAATGATTTTTGCGCTTTTCGGCAGAAAGCTTTTTACAAAGTTGAATCTTCTCGTTGTTCCGTGCGCAGCGGCCTTTATCATCCTGAACATTTTTAAGATTCCGTTTGTGTCATCTTTTGCAAATCCGCTCTGTCTTTCTGTCTGCGTGATGTTCTTAGGCTTGAACTTTAAGATTTTTGCGGACGTGAACAGAAAGCCTGACTACTCATACGGCCTTTATCTTGTCCACTACCCGCTCGTGATGATTCTTACGTTTTTAGGACTCTTTGCCGGGCATCCTTTTTTCGCGATTTTCGCAGTTCTTGGAACATCGTTCTTGTGCGCATATTTGCTGGAAAGATTTTTCGACGGAGGCAAAAAATGAGCGAAATCACAAATAATGGCGGTTTCGGCACGCCCAGCCACCGCTCACTTTCGGCAAGCATTGTGCTTTATAAAACTCCGCGGAGCCAGATTGAGGCCGTCTTAAAATCGGTCTTTGAATCCAAATGCGTAGAAATTCTCTATATAATCGACAACTCGCCGGACGACAGGTGGCGGATTCTTGAAAAAGAAAACGCGGGCGGAAAAACAAAAATCCGCTACATACACAACGAGAACCTGGGCTACGGCGAAAGCCACAACATCGCGATGCACGAGGCGATTGCAAGCGGATTTTCCTATCATGTTGTCCTGAATCCTGACATAAGGTTCGGCGCAGAAGTTTTGCCGGCGCTAATTGATTTTATGGAAGAGAACAAAGACGCGTCGTATGTGCTTCCGAAAGTTGTCTATCCCGACGGCGAGGTCCAGTATCTGTGCAAACTGCTTCCGACTCCGGGCAACCTGATTTTCCGCCGCTTTCTGCCAAAGACAAAGTGGACAGAAAAGAAAAACGACCGCTACTGCCTAAAGTTTTCCGGCTACGACAAGGTGATGAATCCGCCGTGTCTTTCCGGATGCTTTATGTTCATGCGGCTTTCGGTGCTGGCCGAGAACAATATCTTCTTTGACGACAATTTTTTCATGTACTTTGAGGATTTTGACTTGATCAGAAGGCTTCACCGTGTCTCAGAGACGCTCTACTTTCCCGGCGTGCAGATTGTTCACGACCACCAGAAAGCGTCGTACAAAAGCCGGAAAATGCTTTTTGCGCATATCAGGAGCGCGTTCAGGTACTTTGGAAAATACGGCTGGTGGTTTGACAGGGAAAGACGTGAGATGAACAGGAAGATTCTGCGGGAGATTGGAGAAATTAAATAACTGCCAGCAAAGCTGCGGACAGTTTTTTATAAAAATTCAGCGTCCTTGCAAGTTTTGCAAAACGCTTAAAAAAAGTTCTTTGACATTTCTATTTTTAATTTTACGCTTTTACAGACTGAGCCTCTTTCTTTAGCTCAAGAACCTTGTCCAGCGGAAGGGAAGTATACTTGGAAACAGTTTCAGCAGGAATGTTGTCACCGAGCATTTTACGTGCAGAGTCAAGCTTTGAGTCTTCCAATTGCTCTTTCACTTGTTCTTCAACTATGTTTTTCATTTTTTCGGCAACTATAGCTTTAACTTTTTCGTCAACTTGGATTTTCATTTCCTGTTCCCACGTCATATATCTGTGCCTCCACTGCGCATTGTGCTTCGCACGGTCCACAAGCCTTGAAAGTCTGTCGGTGAACCCGGAATCAGGCTCCTTGCCGCAAAGGTATCTGAAGAACGCGCGAAGCTCCTTTGACCTCATGTTATCATACTTTTTCGCATTGAAGAAGATATTTACAGTGCCGTCGTTCATCTTGACTTCGCTGTCCTCATCGCAGACGTAGCGGAACGTATAGACAGGAAGTTCTTTTCCAAAGGAATCGCCAAGGCATAGGAAAATAACATAGCTTTCCTTGAGATACGTGAAATGAACGAAACAGCAAGATTTTGGGATAAGAGCGCAAAAAATAGAAATGTCTTGGGGATTGGTATTTTGATTATGATGAAAACATAGTTCCGGTTCAAAAGAATCTAGAAATATGCGGATATATATCAAGTTGATTCTGAATGCAGAAGGAGAAAAAAGAATATGAAAATAAAAGACAGCAAATTCTTTAATAATTATATTTTGCCATCTATATTCGGTGTTTTAGTTATTCTTGTAATTCTACTTCCTTGCCTATTTTCATTCAAATTTTCAAATCCTTTTCCAATTAATTTGATAAAACGTTCTGGCAACTGTATTTCTATTGTTGAATTTTCTGATATGCAAAATCTTTATTTTGCTCTTGCGCTTGGGATTCCTGGAATTTATTTGACAATGCTGAGCATATTGTTAAATGCAAGACAAAATTTATCCATAGGAATTTTTATAAAATATGTCAAAAGTAAATTTACAATTTTTTTGCTGACGATTTCTATATTATTATGTTTCTTAAATTTAATCATTCCTTATTTTAGGCCTACAAAATGGCCTGTATTTTGCTTTCAAATTCTAAGCATAATAGAACTTTTTATATTTGCCATATTTGCTTTTAAAACGCTTTTTTTTATCGAAAATCCTAAATCATGCGCAAAGCTCTACAAAAAAAATTGTTTTCCAAAGACTGAAATTGATGAAAATGAATCGAGAAATTTTTATTTTTCATTTGTAAGACCGGCTTTTCAAGGTAATTCTTTTTCCGTTTTTGAATCTATCAGAGAAATTCAATTATCAAATAAAAAAAAGAAATTTTTTGATTACGAAATTCTAACAAATCTTCTTAAAACTCTTGAGTTTAGAAAAGATTCAGAAATATTGTTGAATGGATTGAAAAAAATAGCAGAATATATAACTTTTTATTCCGGAAATATTTGTTATAAAAAAGACAATTCAAATGAAACATTAGAAGCGCTTCAAAAATACGAAGATTTATATTTTAAATTCTACGAGCAACTTTTTTTCTGCAATGCAATCGAATATCCATATATTTTAGAATCTGCCCAGTTTTTACGAAGTTATTTAACATCGCATGAAAATAAAATAGCGGATAGTAAATTTTATAATTCAGTCTGTAACATATACTCTAAAATTCTTATTTCAGCAAAAAAAATGACAATTTTTTCTATGTATAAATGTAATTCTGTAAATGTGCATTCACATATGGCAGATTTTATTAGCCTTTCACAAGGACTAAAATTTAATTCTTGCGAGGAAAACAGAAATTTACTAAAAACCTATGAACATTTTTCAGTTGACATTCTTACTCACTTAATCAATTTGATTCAGATGCAAAGAATCAATAATAATTACTTGTTTTTTGTATTTAGAGGTCTGGAACATATTAATCAAATCGAACTTACAGATGATGATTTTGAAATGTATTTTGAAATCTTGCCGGACGCAAACATAGATAATGTTCTTTATTCAAGAAATTACTATATAACAGTTCTTCTGGTGCTTTGTAAAAATAAAAATACTGATTTGTACACACAAACGTTCAACAAACTAAAATATAAAGCGAATGCATTTGATGATTTAAAATCACTATATTCTTTGCTAAATAGAAATGCAAAAAGAATCACAGAAGATGATTTGCATCTAATTAATCCTGATAAAAAAATAATAGATTCATTGACTTTCGTAGAAAACGATATAAATGAAAAACTAGAAGAATTAAAAGACTCTAAAATGAATTCTTTAATGAAAACAGATGTTTCAAGTGAATTAAACATTGCGGTCACTGAACTAAAAAGAAAATTAAAAGAAAATTTTAAAGCAATTTGGAAAGAAAGCTCAGAAAAAAATAATTCTTTTTACTTTCATTTTAGAGCTGAATTCAGCGTCAATTCGCTGAAAGATGGGAAATATAATACAGATTGCAAAGTATTGACAAATTTAATTTTGGAAGTGATTTGCAATCAATTCTTGGAAAACGCTGAAAAAGTCACTGTGAACTCGATAAACGATATTCCAAATATAAAGAATCAAAAAGAAATATTCATTTCATCAACAACTTTTGATTCTTTAGTTTCAGACAAAAATTTCAATTTTAGCGGTCAGCAAATTGAAATCGATAAGAAAACTTTGAATATTCACTATTTTTCACAAAATGAAAAATGCATCATTTTACTTGAAGAAATAGAGAAAACTTTGGCTATCACAGACATAACTGATTTTCAAGATAAAGCGGAAAAATTTATTAGAAATGATGATGTCATTATAAGCGTCTTGTTCCACTTAATTGGTGAAAAATTAAGTACTAAGGGGAAAGTTTATATTCTTGGATAAAAATATGATGCTAAAAAATCAAATGAAAAAAGAAATAAAAACTTCACAAGTCCTCCAGACAGATGCCAGCAAATCGCGCGTCATCTCCTCTCTTATATGGAAATTCCTTGAGCGCGGTGGAACACAGGGCGTGCAGTTCGTTGTGCAGATTGTGCTCGCAAGGCTTCTCGTTCCGAGCGACTATGGAATTCTAGCGATTTTAATGGTATTTATAGAATTTGCAAACATATTTGTGCAGAGCGGATTTAACACAGCACTCATACAAAAACAAAATGCTGATTTTATAGATTTTTCTACGGTATTTTGGATTTCGCTTATTATTTCCACCATTTTTTATATCCTTATATTTATTTCATCCACTTTTATAGCAAGATTTTATAAAAACGACACATTGTCAGCTGAATTAAGAGTTCTTTCAATCATATTATTTTTCTGTTCATTGAATAGTATTCAAAATGCATTAGTTAGCAAAACAATGCAATTCAAGAGATTGTTCTTTAGCAGCCTTGGGGGGACAGTTGTTTCAGGTATATTTGGAATTTGTTTTGCAAAACTAGGCTTGGGTGTTTGGTCCTTGATAATACAACAACTAACAAATAATTTTATAATTAGTGCAATTTTATGGAATACAGTAAAATGGCGTCCAATTTTTAAAATTGATATAAAGAGGGCTAAATCTCTTTTTTCCTTTGGTGAAAAATTATTTTCCTCATCATTGTTAGCCGCAACAATAAGACATACATACAGCATTGTAATCGGCCGTTTATTTTCAAGTGCAGAGCTGGGTTGTTTTAATCGTGGGGAGCAATTTCCAGCTGTTATTATGTCAAATATTGACAGCTCTATACAAGGCGTAATGCTTCCAACACTTAGTAGTAAAATCAATGAAGAAGGAAATTTCAAAAGAATTCTCCGGCGCACTATAAACACTACAATTTATATTACAGCACCATGTATGTTAGGTCTTGCTTCAGTCGCAAAAAATACAGTTATCTTATTGTTAACAGAAAAATGGATATCATGTGTTCCATTTTTACAACTAGCTTGCATTGATTTTTTATTCTATCCAATTCAAAGCTCTGCTTTTACAGCTATAAATGCAATTGGAAAAAGCGGAACCACTTTAAAACTTGAAACTATAAAACAGATAATAATAATTCTTGCATTGATAATTACATTACGTTTTGGACTTATCTCTATAGCCATTGGCCGAATTATTTCTAGTATTATAGCAACAGTTATAAACTGTATTTTCCTAAAAAAACTTTTTAAGTATGGATATTCTGAACAAATAAAAGATACTTTTCCAGCAATACTTTTATCAGTTGTCATGGCTGGAATTATTTATCCTATATCGCTTATAAAAATACCAAGTATTTTAATTGTATGTATACAAATTATTTCTGGAATTTTTCTATACTTATTTTTTTCAAAACTTTTTAAGTTGGAATCTTTTACATATTTAGTTCAAACATTAAAAGAATTCAAAATCAAAAATCAGCAGTAAGAGGATAAACGTGTTTTTTTATATTTCAATTGCGCTAGTTCTTTTTCTTCTCTGCATATTTGATTTTACGAAATTTTATAATGAATTGGCAAAACATTCCATTGTTATTTTCAGAAATCAACTTATCTTAATTATCTGCGCCTCATTTATATGTCTTAGCGGTTTTAGATGGATAACAGGAACAGATTGGATTCCTTATAGAAGTTTTTTTGAAAACAACTCAACTTGGGGAGAATTCAAAACAAAATTATTTGAACCAGGTTTTGCTTTCTTTAATTATTGTATAAAGAGAATCACAGAATCATATTCTAAATATCTTTTTATATATGCATTATTCGTTATTTCCCTGAAAATATACTTCATAAAAAGAATTTCAATATATCCGCTTCTAAGCATTTTGCTTTACTGGTGCATATATAATAGCGATATTTTTGCTGTAAGAAATGCATTAGCCAAATCATTTTTGTTACTGTCAATTTTTGAAATTCAAAAGAAAAATAAAATTGGTTTTTCATTGCTGACAATCTTAGCGACAAGCATTCATTACTCTTGCGCACTTTGGATATTTTCCTATTACATATATCACTCAAATTTTTCTTTAAAAAAATGGAAATATCTTATTATTATTTCATTGATATTTGCATTTATAGGAAAATTTCTCTACCCAGACATTATCAGAACACTTTTTTCACCATTTGGGCTAAATCCGATTGTTGGCAAGGTAATTTTTTATGCAACTTCATATGAAGAACATGCAACTTCAATAATCACTAAAGTTTTATCGCTTTTAAAAAGACTACTTTTTTTGCCATTTGTATTTATTTTTTATAACAAGCTTATCCATAAATCACCTTACAACAAGGGAATCATAAATTTGTATCTATTCGGAAATGTATTTTACTTAATGTTTTTTACAGGTTTCACACAATTGAACAGATGCGTTATTGCAAATCTTTTTATGGAAATAATTTTGCTACCGGAATTTTTATGCTGCTTCAAGAAAAAATATATAAAGATGATTTTTATATTTCTTATTCTTTTTTACGGCCTATTCAAAATGACAACTGCACTAAAACCATTCGCAGATGTATTAATTCCATATTATTCAATTTTCAATTACCAGCCAAGACATATGTATTAGGAGGAAAAATATGAAAAAATCACAATTAATATTAGAATATGCACATAAATTAAAAAAAACATTTCTACCTATTGTTAGCAATGGAATTCAAGCTCCAAACCATGTAAACGAGGGAAAGTTCAGTAAAACACAAGAAAAAATCAAATCATACATTTTGGCTGACAAACCTTGTTTTATTGGCCGTTTCGGCAGCATTGAATTAAATGCCTTCGCAAACTATTTGACTGTTACAAATCAAATTATAGATTTACCAAAATATACTCCACTTAAATACGTGATGGATATGTGTTACCCTAACTGGTTCTCTATTGGATCCAAAAATGGTATGTGCAATAATGCAGGATTTTTCCCCTGCACTGATGAAAACTTGCTACGCTGGGGAAAACTTGTACAAAACGATATAAAAAATCTCGATGTACTGCTCACATGGCGCTCTGAGGAAACTTATATAAAATCTTTTTTGAAAAATAAAGAAAAATTATGTAATTCAGAACTATACAATCCTTTTATGTATCCTAATCCATGGACAAAAGCTCTTGAAAACAAAAACGTTCTTGTTGTATCTCCATTTACTGATTCAATAGAACAACAATATGCACACCGAGAAAAAATTTTTAAGATTCCAGATGTTTTGCCTAAATTCAATCTCATAACTTTAAAAGCCTACAACGTACTTAGAGGAATAAACAACTATCCAAACATAAAATCATGGTTCGACGCTCTTAAAGACATGGAAGAAAAAATATCAAAAGTTAATTTCGATGTCGCACTTTTAGGTTGCGGAGCTTATGCATTATCCCTAGGAAGTTTTATAAAGACACGTGGTGGAAAATGCATCACGTGCTGTGGCTCGCTTCAAACATTGTTTGGTATATATGGGGAAAGGTATAAACAACAATTTATACAAAATCATTTGCTAAATGAATACTGGATAAGGCCTTCTGAAGCAGAAAAACCAGAAGGTTATAAATTGGTTGAAAATGGAGCGTACTGGTAATATGAATAAAACCTTACTTTTTATCTACAACAATCCGCTGGACGGATCTTATGGCGGCTCTCAGGGAACATTAAAAGCTCTTGAGGGACTTAAACTAAATTTTAATGTTGAAATTTACTCATGCATAAAAAAACACAATAAGATTGCAACTTTATGGCGAAACATTTGTGGGTATTCAGGCAATTTAGATTCAAGGGACTGCAAAAAAATACTAAGAAAAATAAAAGAAAGAAAATATAATATTGTCTATCTTGATGTGAGCTTACACGGGAAACTGGCAAAAAAAATTAAAAACAAGTTTACAGATATAAAAGTAGTTATTAATTACCACAATTGCGAAGCAAAATATTTCAAAGATATGTATGCGGCAAAAGGATTTCTATATTACGTTCTATACAAATCCGCTACGAAGAATGAATCTTTAAGCAAGAAGTATGCAGATTTCAATGTGTTTATAACAGAGGAAGACAGGAAAGAGCTCGGAATAACAAGTAATTACTGCATAATTCCAGTAACGCTTGATGACAAATTTTATGCGATAACTACTGAAGACAACATTCTTTCCAAAGAACCATATTTGCTTTTCATTGGAGCCGCACAGTATGCAAATATAGAAGGAGCAAAATATTTAATCAATAAAATAGCTCCGCATATTAATAAAAAAATAATAATCGCAGGAAAAGGCATGAAGTCCGTTTTCACAGGCTCTTATAAAAATATTGAAATTATAGATTACGTGCCTTCACTTTCAGAACTTTATAAAAACGCAAGTGCTTTTGTTTCGCCTCTTTTCTATGGTTCAGGAGCAAAAGTTAAGGTTGCCGAGGCTTTGATGTATGGGAAAAAAATAATTGGAACACCGCTTACTTTTTTTGGCTATGACATTGAAAATGCTGACTGTTCTGTCTGCAATAAAGAAAACGAATTTATCAAAGAAATAAACAATCTTGATATGTCAAAAAGATTTTATAAAAAAAATCGAGAGCTGTTTTTAGAAAAATATTCAGCTGAAAACAATGCTAAATATTATTCTCAAATAAAGTCAGTATTAAAGGAATCCACAAAATGACCATTCTCTACATTACCGCATTTCCACCGAACTCACGGAGCGGCGGACAGACATTCAGCCTGAACTGCATAAAGCATCTGGCGGAAAAGTGCACAGTTGACCTAATCTATTTCTCTTATCCGGGCCACAAGTGCGAAGCAAGAGATTTCGTCCGAAATGTTACGGAATTCAATCCGTCATTGAAAAATTCGATTTTTCATCCTCTCAATTTTCCTCTTTTCACAAAAAGATTCAGCAGGAAAATTCTGCTCCATCTGCGGAAAATCGCGCCGCAATATGATGTCCTCTACTTTGACTTTACGCAGGCCGCACTTTACAGTCTTTTCATAACACATCCATGCAAAATAGTCCGCTGCCATGACATTCTAGCACAGAAGTTCTCACGGCAGAACAAAGTTTTTCTCTCCTGGATAAAAAACACAGAGCGCAGAATTCTGAAAAGCGCAAAGCATGTTTTTGTTCCGTCAGAGAAGGACGCAGAAATTGTAAAAAGAACTTACGGAATCAATGCGAAATCTACAAATGAATATCTGAACGAGTTTAATTTTCCTCCGTCAATCCCGTCTAAAAAATCATTTCTGTTCTTCGGGCTGTGGTCCAGGAATGAAAATTTCTCAGGCTTAGTCTGGTTCATAAAGAATGTCTTTCCTAATCTGGACTCCGACATAAAGGAATCGCTTCTTGTGATGGGCGGCGGACTAACAAAGGAAAACGAGGAGAAATACCTGAAGCCTTGCGGAATCAAATATCTAGGCTTTGTGGAGGACTGCTACCCAGAAATCGTCAAAAGCAGCGCCATGATTGTTCCGCTTTTTGAAGGCGCGGGCGTAAAAGTCAAAGTCTTAGACAGCTTCACAACAGGAACTCCGGTGATTGGAACAGAAGTCGCATTCGAAGGAATTCCTGAAATTCAAGGGCTTACAAACCTTGCCATTTCAAAAGATGAGTTCATCAAGAGAATAAACAGTTTTGTTCCGGCCACGCTTGAACAGAAAAAGCGCAACGCGGAGCTTTTCAGAAAGATCTATGACAAAAGACATCTGGACGAGCTTCTTATGCAGCTAGTCCAGGAAAAAAATACAGAATCAAAGGAGACAACAAAATGATAATCACGCAGACACCGTTCCGGATGTCGTTTTTCGGAGGCGGAACAGATTTCTCAGGATTCTTCAACGAGCACGGAGGCGCGGTCCTGTCGACAACATTCGACAAGTACGCCTATGTCACAGTCCGCCACCTTCCGCCGTTTTTCGACTACAAGACGCACATCACCTACTCAAAGGAAGAGAAAGTCAGCAGCTTTGACGAGATAAAGCATCCTGCGATCCGGAACGCGATGAAATGGCTCGACATGCACAAAATCCGAATGACTTACGAGGCGGATTTGCCTGCACGGAGCGGACTTGGGACATCATCGAGCTTCGCGGTCGGAATGCTGGAGGCTTTCTACGCGCTCAAAGGAAAATACGCGGACAAACGGAAGCTTGCCGACGACGCGATTCACCTGGAGCGAACGCTGTGCGCTGAGGCAGGAGGAATCCAGGATCAGATCGCGGCGAGCTTCGGCGGATTCAACAGAATCGACTTCTCGCGCGACGGATATTCTGTAAAACCGATTGTGATGACAAAAGAACGGAAGGAAGACTTGAACAATCACCTTATGCTTTTCTTCACAGGATTCTCAAGATTCAGCTCCGACATCCAGAAAGGGACAGAAAAATCGATGCAGGACAAGACAAAAGAGCTTCTTGAGATGTACAGACTTGTGGACGAGGCGGAAAAAGTTCTTACCGACAAGACAAAAAGCCTTGACGAGTTTGGGCGACTTCTTGACTACACGTGGAAACTTAAGCGAGGAATTTCAGGCGGAATCTCAACTGAGTCGATTGACGAGCAATATGCAAAAGCGATAAAAGTCGGCGCGCTCGGAGGAAAGCTTTTAGGCGCTGGCGGCGGCGGATTCCTTCTTTTCTACGTTCCGCTCGACAGGCAGAATGATGTAAAAGAAGCGCTGAAAGGACAGATGCACGTTCCGTTCAAGTTTGAGAACGACGGGACAAAAATAATCTATTACTCAGCGGAAGACTATGAGGAATAACCATGAAATACATTGCTGAACTTATTGAGCGCTACCCTGCGCTTTCAGTGTGCAAGGCGGACATTGAAAAAGCTGCTGACGCGCTTATAAAATCATTTGAAAAAGGTGGGAAGCTTCTGGTCGCCGGGAACGGCGGAAGCTGCGCGGACTCAGACCATATCTCAGGCGAGCTTCTTAAGAGCTTCGTAAAGAAGCGCCGGCCGCCAGAAAAGCTCATCGAGTCGATAAAGGAAATAAGCGGCGAGACAGGAGAATATCTTTCAGACAAGCTGCAGGGCTCGCTTCCTGTAATCGCGCTCACGAACAACACAGCCTTGATGACTGCATCCTTAAACGATGTCGACGGAAACGTGATGTTCGCACAGCAGGTGAACGGCTACGGAAAGACCGGCGACGTGTTCCTTGGAATCTCCACATCAGGAAACTCAAGGGACATAATTTATCCGACTGTTGTTGCGAAGGCGAAGGGCCTCATAACAATCGCGCTCACGGGGAAATCGGGCGGAAAGCTCAAGGAGCTGGCCGACATTGCAATTGTTGTTCCTGAGCAGGAGACTTTCAAAATACAGGAGCTGCACCTTCCTGTCTACCACGCCCTCTGTCTTGAGGTCGAGGAGTATTTCTGGAAAGAGTAGGAAAAATGAAGACAATAATAATGGCAGGCGGAATGGGAACCAGAATCCAGTCAGTGCGAAGCGATGTTCCAAAGCCCATGATTGAGATCTGTGGAAAGCCTATTCTGGAATACCAGATTGAGAACCTGAAAGCGTGCGGACTCATCGACATCACAATCGGTGTCGGGCATCTAGGAAATGTGATAAAGGATTATTTCAAGGACGGCTCGTCTTTCGGCGTGAAAATCTCTTACTTCACGGAAACACATCCTCTCGGAACGGCGGGCGCGCTTTTCAAGATGCTCGACGCGCGCGACTTGGACTCAATCCAGACAAAGACAGTGCTCGATGATGATTTTCTTCTTTTATGCGGAGACGTGATTTTCGACATCGACTTTGAGCGCTTCATCGATTTTCACAAAAAGCACAATGCCTGGGCGAGCCTTATGGTTCATCCGAACGGGCATCCTTACGACTCTTCGCTGATTGTCACGGAAACTCTTCCGCCGCAGGAAAAAGGCGGCCTTCCTGTTGAGACAAACCGCGTAGTAAAATGGCTTTCAAAAGAAGATAAAAGGCTTTACTACAAAAATCTTGTGAACGCAGGAATCGAAATCATCTCGCCTGAACTTCTCCGGGAGACATTAAAAACTTTTGTTCCGCGCCATCCTGAAACGCCGGACAAGATCGACCTTGACCGCGATGTCCTAAAGCCAGGAATCAGGACCGGAAAAATTTTCGCTTATCACACAAGCGAATACATAAAGGACATGGGAACTCCGGACCGCTTCTACGAAACAGAACGCGACATAAAAAACGGGAAAGTGCGCGCGAGAAATCTTTCTGTAAAACAGAAGGCTGTTTTTCTAGACCGCGACGGAACTATAAACAGAAAGAACGGATTTATCACAAAACCTGAGCAGTTCGAGCTTCTGCCGGGAGCGGCCGGCGCAATTAAAAAAATCAACAAATCGGGGTATCTTGCGGTTGTAGTTACAAACCAGCCTGTTATTGCGCGCGGAGACGCGACTTTTGAGGAGCTTGATGAAATCCACAGAAAAATGGAGACAGAGCTTGGAAAGGAAGGCGCGTTTTTAGACGGAATATATTACTGCCCTCACCATACGGACAAGGGATTTTCAGGCGAGCGGCCGGAGTACAAATGCGACTGCGGCTGCCGTAAGCCAAAGCCTGGACTTCTGTTAAAGACAGCGAGGGATTTCAACATCGACTTGGCGCAGAGCTATATGGCGGGCGACAGTGAGAACGACATAAAAGCCGGACAGAACGCTGGATGCAAGGAATCAGTTTTGATTTCAGATGATTTTACGCTTATAGATTTTGTTGAGAAATACATAGAAATCTAGGATGCTGAATCCTAGAAAAAATTAGGATAGACAGAAAACTTCTGCTGTGTTCAAGATAAAATCAGCAGAAGAATGAGCAAATATTCTCGAAAGCTGGAAATGAATCTTCAAAAAGCAAGCCATCGCGGATGAATTCGTTGCAAACGAGTGGCAGCTTTTACAAATAAACGAAATAAAGCCATTGCTTATTATTGTTTTTCCCCTTTCTATTTCTTTTGATATAACGATATAATTTCTTTAGAGGCGCAAAAATGAAATACTTTATCGTAATCGACATGCAGAACGGATTTACAACAGGCTCGCTCAAGAATGACGCCGCAACGGCGATAATTCCGAAAATTGCTGAGGAAGTCAAAAAATACAAGGCTCAGGGATTTGAGATTATCGCGACGCGCGACACGCACCAGAAAAATTATCTAAAGACACAGGAGGGAAAATTTCTTCCGGTCGAGCACTGTATAAAAGGCACGGACGACTGGCAGGTCGTAAAGGAAATCGCGCCGCTGTGCGACAGTTTTGTGGACAAGCCGAGCTTCGGCTTTAAGGACTGGGAGAATATTCTTAAAAATCCTGAGGAAATCCATCTTTGCGGAACCTGCACTTCAATCTGCGTGGCCTCTAATTTCTCGATTCTAAAAGCCACGTTCCCGGAAGTTCCCATTTTTGTCCACAAGGACTTATGCGCCTGCCTTTCAGCCGAGACGAACCAAGCCGCTCTCACGGTGATGAAATGCCAGCAGGCGGTTTTAGTCTGATTTCCAGTTTTTTTAGTTTCTAATCGCGCGGATTAAATCGACAATAACAGGAGTCCTGACAAGGCCCAGCTCTTCCGCGCTAAGCTTTTTGTCCTCCTGCTCATTTCCATTGTCCGGCAGGATCCGCTCTCCGTTCTCGCCGGCCGCAGGATTGTTCTCGGAAAGCTGTTCATTTGTCCCGTCGTTTTCAGCAGGAAGAGAGCGCAGCAAAACTTCGTCGCCAACATTCACGCGGTCATAAAAACCGTTCTCCTCAAGCGTTCCCTGCGAAATTTCCTCGCCGGCCTGGGACAGCGTGATTTTTCCAAGATAATCTCTTTTGTCAAATGTGACGCCGGGACCTTTGTCAGCTGTTTTTATAGCTCCAGCTTTTACAACATCAAGAACCGCATCTTTTTTCATTCCCTCGACTGTTCCAAGGTCAACAAGAATGTCATTCACTGTCTTGTCGATGATTTTTCCACGAACAGGAAGCATGTCGAGAATGTCGCGGCGGAAAGAGCGCAGGACTGAAGCGAAGCGGTCGTTTCCAGTTCTGAATGCGCTGAACTTCGCGGTCTTGGTTCCTGTTCTTCCCGAATAAACCGTTGCGTCAAGAGAAAATTCGCGGTCGGTCTCGTCAACGGAAAGAAGAACAAAATAATCCATCTTGTTTGTGCGCGCAAGGCGGAACGCTTCTCCATAGCCCGAAACCGGCTGGTTTTCAACAGCGACAGAAGTCGAGGCGACTCCGGAAAAAATATCCGCCGCCATCGATGCAGCGATTTCCTCCGCGTCGGAATGGATAAGCTGAACCGGAGATTTCTCATAATAAATTCCAATGTGCCATCTTGTCTTGTCAAGATAGAAGGGATCGACGTTCCATTTTGCGCTCAGGGAATATTTCAAGAGAGCGTCATAGGCTTCAATCGTGTCGTTCACACGGATTTCATCAGCTGTAAGCTTTTTATCTGAATTTTCAGAAGATGAAGAGGAATTTACGCTTTTGTTCTGGCTTATGAATTTCAGCTGGTAAAGATAATTTTCATTAAGTCCGTTGCGCGACAAAAGCTCAGCGAATTCGCTTCTTGCCTTTGCATCGTACGGATTTATTCTTAGCGCGCGCTGATATTCATATCTCGCTTTTTCGCCCATAAAGATTTTTGAGTATTCACGGCCTTTCTTTAGATGATATTCAGCCCAGTCCGCCCTCTTTTCATCTTCGACCGGAAGATTTTTCATCGCGGCAAGCTCAAGCGCGCTTCTCACAATCTCGTCCTGAGAATTTACGGCAAGCCCGCTGCTCCATGTGTCAAGCGCGTCAGAGACATTGTTCTTTCTGTACTGCGCAAGGCCTTTCATGTACCAGCTCTGCGAATTATTGCGGTCTTTTGAAAGAAGATAGTCGCAAATATCAATCACATCGTCGTAGCGTTTCTGCGCGTAAAGAACCGAAGACAAAAGCTCGTATGACTTGGCAGAGTCCGCGTCAATCTGTATTGCGGCCCTTGCCCTGCGCTCCGCCTCCGTAAGATTTCCTTTCTTTGCTGCAAGATAAGATGCAAGATAATGAACTTCCGCGTCGCCTGAATAATATTTCAGCGCCTGCGAAATATATTTTTCCGCGGCGTCGTCCTTGTCTGTCTCCGCGGAGATAAGCGCAAGCGAAAGAAGAGCCTTTCTGTTGTTGACATCGCGCTTCAACGCGTCCTGGTACATATTTCTCGCGCCAATGTAGCTTCCTTCGTACAAGTCAAGCTCCGCAAGGCCGAAACGCGCGTTTATGTCGTTCGGACTTTTTTTAAGGACATCGCTAAAAACTTTTTCCGCGTCGGAAAATCTTCCAAGGCTTATATAGCAAAGCCCGCGCAGGTTCTGAATGTCAGTTCTGTCTTTCGCGAACTTGTCCGCCGAATCAAGATATGTCAAAGCAAGCGTATAGTCGCCGGTTGAATAAGTGACTTCAGCAAGATGGAACCAGGCCTCGCCGTAAGACGGATTCTGCTGGAGCGCAAGCTGGAAATCCTCCGACGCTCCGTAGTAATCCTCGTTCTGCTGCTTTGAAAGCGCGCGGTTATAAAGCTGAAGAGAGCTTAAACTTTGAGAAAACGCAGCAAACGGGGCCGAAATAAATAAAACGGCGAAAACTGTTCCTAGAAACTTTTTCATAATCTTAATATCGGCAGAATTTTATCTGACTTCTATTTATCCTTTTCTTGATCTTCACTTTCTTCTGAATCTGATTTCTTTATGACTTTTATCAGATTGACTCTGTGGCCTTCCATGTCCTGAACGATGAACTCGTAATTTTCATATTCAATTTTCTCGTATTTGACAGGAATCCGCCCGAACAAATCCAAGACAAAGCCGCCGAGCGTGTCAAAGTCATCTGCAGGAAATGAAGTTCCGAGAGTTTCGTTCAAGTCGTCAAGGTCAACACGCGCATCGCAGAGCCAGCAGTTTTTTCCGAGCGAAACAATATCCTCCCTCTCGTTGTCAAACTCGTCCTGAATGTCGCCGACAATTTCTTCTATAATATCTTCCATGCAGACAATTCCGGAAACTCCGCCGTATTCATCGATTGCGACCGCGATATGCTGGTGCCGCCGCTTGAATTCGCGCAGAAGCCCGTCGATTTTCTTTGTCTCAGGAACAAAATATGCTTTTCTTATGATTTTCTGCAAGTCAATGGCTTCCTTGTTTGAGAAAGCCTTTAAAATATCTTTTACGTAGAGGATTCCGACAACATTGTCGATTGACTCGCTGTAGACTGGAAAACGCGCGTGTCCGCTTTCCACAATTTTTGAAAGAAGCTCGTCCTGCGGCGTGTCGATTGAAATAAAATCAACATCAATGCGCGGAATCATGACTTCTTTTACTGAAGTCTCGGACAAATCCTCAATGCCCTTGATCATGTCTTTTTTTTCTTCGATTAAACTTTCTTCCTGCGCCGGATCTAAATCAGATTTCTCAGATTTTCCGGCGTTACTGGAGTGGTAGTCGTCATCTTTTTTCTTTGCAAACTTAAATAGTCCCATTTTTTATTTCCTTAAATTTATTTTTCCATCAGATTGACTGATGCAAATTCCTGTAAAATTTTCTCCTGCAAGACAAGCATCTCGCATTCTGGCGCAACGCCTTTCTCAATGTGCTCTTCGCCGTGGTCGTAGCCGTTCAAGTGCAGAACGCCGTGAATCAAAAGGCGCTTAAGCTCCTCGTTCTCGCTGACGCCGAAATACTCAGCGTTTTTCGGGAGCGTCTCAAAGCTGATCGCAATGTCGCCGGTCTCTTTCCACGTTCCCTCATCATCTTCGTATTCAGAGCCGTTCTCAAACGAAAGAATATCAGTCGGGCTGTCAATATCGCGGTAATTTTTATTAAGCTCCTGGATTTCCTTGTCATCGCAGAACAAAATTGAAATCTCCTCGCCGTCGAATTTCAGCTTTTCAAGAACTTTCTCAACGTAGCTTCTGATTTTCTCCCCGTCAAACCAGTCCGGCACAGAAATATCTTCCTGCACAGAAATCAAAATTCTGTTAGCCATCTCACTCACCTTTCTCAGATTTTTCATCTTCCGATTTTGCGCTTTCAGAAGATTTTTCAGATTTCTCTTCTTCCTTTTTGTCAGAAGATGCAGGATTTGCCTGGTCCTGCGCCTGCTCGTCAGGATCTTTCTGGTTCTGGTACTTGATTCGCCCGTGGTAATAAGCGGCCAGAATCTGAACGAACGAATCCTTGATTTTTGTAAGCTCGCCGAAAGTAAGGGCGCAGTTGTCAAGCTGGTTCGCCTCGATTTTCGCGTTTATCAGCTGGCTTATTCTTTTCTCAAGGTTCTGCGGAGTCGGCTTGTCAAGCGACTTGCAGGCGGCCTCGCAGACATCGGCTAGCATAACGACAGCGCTTTCTTTTGTTGTCGGAGGATTTCCAGGATATTTGTAGTCTTCCTCGCTAACGTTCGGATCCTGCTCCTTCGCCTTGTTGTAAAAATATGAAATCAGGCTGTTTCCATGGTGCTCGGCGATAATGTCGAGGACAGCTTTCGGAAGATGGAGCTGGCGGCCTTTCTCAAGTCCGAGCTTTACGTGGCTTTTTATAATTGAGACTGAAAGCGACGGATTCAAGTCCGTGTGCTTGTTTGCTGTCTCGATGTTATTCTCAGTAAAATATTCAGGATGATCGATTTTTCCAATGTCATGATAATAAGCTCCTACACGCGCAAGAAGAGAATTTGCGCCGATTGCTTTGCAGGCGTTCTCTGCGAGCTGTGCCACCATCATCGAATGCTGGTAAGTTCCGCTCGCAGTAAGAAGAAGCTTGCGTAAAATCGGCGTGTTCTGGTCGCTTAAGTCCATCAAGCGGAAAACCGACGCAGTGTTCATAAGCGACTCAATCGGAGTCAAGAATCCAAGGACAAGAATTCCTGACAAAAATCCGTTGAAAGCGACTCCCGGAATCACAAGAATGCTGTCGCTGAAATTTCCGTTGAACACAACTTTCAGAAAAACGATGAAAACAACGCTCAAAATCGCCTGCATAATAGAAGCGAAAACCATGTCAATTCTGCGGTCGATTCTAAGAACAATTCTCGCGGCAGAAACTCCAGTCGCAAGCGTAAAAACCGCCGGAACGAGCTGGAATCCGCTTGCGCAGAGAACTCCGAGGGCAATCAAAATCGAAAAGAAAAGCGCTGAAGTCTGCCCGAAAAGAATCGCGACAAGAAAAGCGGTGAACGAAGACGGAATCAAGATTGAAAGCGTGAACGGAGTTTGAAAAAGCGCAGCCTTGTCTCCGAAAGCCGTAATAAAAAACACAAGCACAAAAAGAAAGCACTCAAAGACAAGCTCCTTCAGCTCCGCCTTACGCTTTAACAGAACCGGATTGAACAAAATAATCCAGAACGCAAGAACCAAAAGCAAGAAAAGAACATTGTTGCAGAAAGCCCGGTAATCAACATAAACCGGAGAATCTGAAATTTTCTTCAGCTTGAAATATTCTTCCTCCGTAATTGGAAATCCTTTGCGGATAATCTTCTCGCCTTTCTCAACTTCCACAGGATAATTGTCGTCGGCTGGAAGCGACTTTGACGCATAGATTGTTCTGTCCGCGACCTGCCCCACTTCGTACTCGTCAACCGCGAAAGAAGCTATTGTCTCCGTTGTGTTAGCGTCAAAATATACAATTGCGGATGCCGCAAGAAATGTCACAAAAGCAAGGACAATCAGCGTCCAGTTTCTTGATATGAACTTGCCTGCCGCTCTGAAAAAATTTTCAGATTCAGTGTTTTTATCTTTCATAGTTTTTCCTATTTTTAATCTTAATCTCCTAGTTTTTCGTAGGCAAGGACAATTTTTCTGACCAAGCCTGAGCGCACGACATCTTCTCCAGAAAGATGAACAATGCTGATTCCTTCTATATCCTTTAGAATTTCAATTGCGTCTGAAAGCCCCGAGCGGCATTTTCTAGGCAAGTCAACCTGAGTTGTGTCGCCGGTAACAAAAACTTTTGAATTCTCGCCCATCCTTGTAAGGAACATTTTCATCTGTTCTGTCGTCGTGTTCTGCGCCTCGTCAAGAATAACCGCGCAGTTGTTTAAAGTCCGGCCGCGCATATACGCAAGAGGCGCTGTTTCAATCACTCCGTTTTCCGAAAGCCTGCGGGAAATTTCCCGCGGAAGACAGGCGTTTATTGAGTCATAAAGCGGACGGAGATAAGGATTTATCTTCTCGTCAAGATCGCCGGGCAAAAATCCAAGGCTCTCGCCGGCCTCGACAACAGGGCGCGTTAAAATAATGCTGCCGACTTTCTTTGAAAGAACAAGGCGCAAAGCTTCCGCGACAGCAAGAAAAGTTTTTCCGCTTCCTGCAGGGCCTTCCGCGAAAACAAGGTCGTTCTGCCGGAAAGCTTTTACCAGGAGAGCCTGGTTCTTTGTCTTCGGATAAATTTTTCTCGACGAGCCGGGAATTGAAATCGCATATTTTCCAGCGTCAAAATCAGAATTAAAACTTCCGCCGCCAAAGCCGACATTAAGAATTGAGCTGACCATATCAGAGTCAGCGGAGCTTTCGTTGGAATCAGAAATTTCATCTGTGATTCTATCAATGATGAATTTAAATTCCTGCTGGATTTCAGGCTCGCCGCTGTCGATAAAAATTTCGTTTCCGCGCGTAAAAACCGGAATTCCAAGATGATTCTCGATGAGTTTTAAGTTGCTGTCATTTGTTCCGCAGACGCGGGAAAGCACATCGCTGTCCTGCAGAACAATCGTATATTCAGTATTCACTTCTTATATTGTAATGGAAGATTTGGGAACGTGCAACTTTTTCAAGGATTATTTCAAAAAGCAGAAGAATCTTTGCCAGCCGCATAGATTTTTTCAGAAAGATTTTTCAGCATTTCCGCCTTTTTCACATCTTCCTCCGTCGGATTTCCTTTTAAAAGAATCTTTGAGTAGGCAAGATAATCAAGTGAAATTGCTCCTGTGTTTTCTGCGTCGCGGTCATATTTTAAGGCTTTTTCAATTGAGCTTACGGCTTCATTTTTATCTCCGCCAAGAGAGCTTGCGCGCGCGGCTCCGTACCAGTCAAGCCCGATTTCGTAGACATAACGGCTCTTCGTGTGGATTGACGCCGCGGAAACGTAAGAAGAAAGCGCGTTCTTGTAATCATTCAGCTCCATAAAAACATCTCCGCGCGTTCTTTCTAAAAATCCGTGGTAGTAAGGCTCTTTTGAAACTGATTTTTCAGATTTATCCAAAATGGAAATAAAATTTTTTTTATCCTGGGCCGAAAGCGTTTCAGATGATTTTGAATCTGAAATTTTCGATTTGACTTCATAAACATCGCACAAGTCAAGAAGCATAAGCTTTTCCGAAGAACGCGCGGCGAAAGATTTTGCCTCAAGAAGAACTGAAGCCGCGTCAGCGTCAAGAAAAGATTTTTGATTTTTAGATTCAGCTTCCGTCTGGTTCAGCCGGCTTTCAAGGATTTTGTACGTAACTCCTGAAAGGCAGATTTTGCAGAGCAGGCTTGGATTGTCAACAGAAAGCGCGAGATTATAGCTTTCCGTAAGGCAGCTGTGCGCCGATGAAAGTCTGCCCGCGAGAAGATTCTGGTTCGCGCTTTCGAGCTGCGTGTAAGCCGCGTTGTAAGTGTCAGTGACAAGCATCGGCCGTTTCGGAGCTGAAGAGCATGAAACAAAAAAAGCTGATACAAATATAAAGAGAATTTTTAAAACTTTGCCTTTACTTTTCATTTTTTCCATTTTATTGATAAAACCTCGCGCCAAGCCCAAAACTAAAAATCCATGTCGCGTATCTGGGCGGTTGAAGAGTCGCCTTTGCTTCTGTCCGGAACTCCGCCGCGGATAAGAGGATTGTTTTTTACGCCGATCAGAACGTCCTGCGCCTGAACCAAAGCCGAATTCAGCTGGCTTAAGGCCGACATGATTTCCGGAGAAACCTGGTTCACAAGCCCGTTCACATTTCCTGAAATTCCCTGGAGATCTTTTGAAACCGCCGAAAGATTTTCAAGCAGCGTGTTTATATTTGATGAAAGCTCATCGCCCAAAAGCTCTGGAACAATTCCATTTTCTGAAGACGAAACATCAGAAAGATTTTTTGAAATATCTGTCACATTTTTGCTGAAATCTGTAAGATTTTGTGTTACATCTTTTACATTTTCAACGATTTCTTTGACCGGAGTGTCGCCTTTTCCGCTGAGCGCGCCGTTAACGACAAAAAGAAGATTATTTACATTATCAAGAACCAAAGAAACTTTGTTCATCAGGACGCTTATTGAATCAGATTGTTTTTCGATAAAAATTTGCTTATTTTTTATAATATCTCGGCCAAATCCAGAATCGATACGGTAGATTTCCGAGCCTTCAGGAAGAAGATTTGCGCTTTTTCCAGGATGAAGAACAAAGGACGAACCGAGACCGATCGGGCTTGTAACAAGCTCAACAAGCGAATTTTCGTGGACATATGAAGCATAGTCGGCAAGAACGTAATAATCAACCCGGACCATTCCGTCTTTTAAAGTTACAGATTTGACTTTTCCAATTGAAAATCCCTTATAAGTTAAATCCATTCCCGCTGAAAATCCAGAGCCCGAGTCGAAAATTGTATAATAATAATTTTTCTTAACAAACCAGTTCTGCGTAGCTCCCAAAGAAAATATAAACAGAATAAGAGCAGCAATGGCGGCTAAAGAGAAAATTCCTACAATCTGGTCTGCAAAACGGATTTTAAATTTCATAAAATTTTGTTCAGAATAAAAATTCTTTTAAATTTAAAGAAGAAAAAATCTTTCTTTTATCTTCTATTTTATTCAGATAACTTTCCTTCATCAATAACAAAAAGTCTTCCGCCAAGAGAGCTTATGAAAGAAGAGCTGTGGCTTACGTAAACGACTGTGTTTCCATTCCCAATAAATTTTTTCAGAAGATTCATAATCACAGTTCCGCCTTTTCGGTCAAGAGATTCGGTGCATTCATCTAGAAAAAGAACTTCAGGATTTGTAATAAGGGCGCGCGCAAAAGCGATTTTTTTCTGCTCTCCCATTGACAAATCTGCAGGACGCAAATTCAACGGACGCTCATAGCTTACAAGCGAGCAGACTTCCTTTATGCGCTCAAGACGCTCCGCGCTCTTCATTTTCGGGTTATGCGTTGTCAAAGGAAGGCTCAGGTTCTGCTGAATATCCTGGTTTGCAAGAAGAGCTGAATCTTGAAAAACAAACGCGCAGTCTTTGCGGAATTCAAGATTCTGGGCATTTGACATTGCCTGGATGTCGGTTCCATTGTAAAAAACTTTACCGCCGGTCGGAACATAAATTCCGGCAATCAATTTTAGAAGAGTTGACTTTCCGCTTCCGGATTTTCCGGTAAAACCGGCGACAGTTCCCTTTTCAATCGAAAGAGATATGCCTTTTATGATTTGTGCTGTCCGCGAGTGGAATTCAACTTCTTGTGTTTCAAAAAGCATTTTTCACCTCCATGCAGCAAAAATTTTAAATTGAACTTAGAATTATTATAACGACATCGGCCAGAATTATCCCTAAAAATGACTTTGAAACTGCGTGAATTCCGGCGACAGGAATTTCAGTTGAGGCACGCTCAACGTTGAAGCCATAATAAGTTGCAATTATTGAAATTATCATTCCAAAAACAACGCTTTTTATAACAGAAACCAAAACCGTATAAACGGAAACACTTTTCAGCAAATTCGCAAGATAACCGTAAGAAGCGACGGAGCGCACAAACTGAGAAATCAAGAACGGCCCCAAAAGCCCGCAAAAAGAGAAGTAAAGGTTCAGGAAAAAAACAGAAAGCGTGACTCCAAGAAACCGTGGAACAGCCAGATAATCAATAGGATCCACGCCAATGGAAACAAGACTTTCTATTTGATGCGAAGCGACCATTGTTCCAAGCTCCGTCGCAATAGCCGTTGCAGAACGAGCTGTCACAACAAAAGCGACAATTAGAGGCCCAAGTTCCCGAGTTATAACAAGAGTAAGCAAATCATAAATCAAATTCCCCTGTCCAATTGAAAGCAAAAATGAATATCCAAAAATATAAAGAGCAGAGCCTAAAGCGACAGAAAAAACAACGACAATCGGAAGAGCTTCAATAAACGTAAAAAGGAGCTGCATAATAAGAATTTTCTTAGCAGCTTTTTGACGCTTTATAAACGACAGTGATGCATAAAATATTTTTCCTATGTATCCAAGAACATAAGGATAAGAAGAAAAATGATTTATTACATTGCAACCGATTTTCCGAAGTACTGGCATATTTCAACCATAAAACAACCAAATAAAAATCCCATCAGACTCTTATTTTATCATCTCTTTATTGAAATTAGGACTGCTCAAAAAGATTTTTAAGCTTTCTTCCCATTCAGGAAGCTTTATCCCAAGCGCGTCCTGGATTTTTCTCTTGCTCAAGACAGAGTATGCCGGACGTTTGGCTGGCGTCGGATATTCAGAAGTTGTGCAAGGATTTACTTTGCAGCCAGGATTTGAGATAAAGCCCGCTTTCTCAGCCTGTCTTTTAATCTCAGAGGCAAAGCCGAACCATGTTGTCTCGCCCTCGTCCGTAACATGGTAGATTCCGTACGGAATGTTTTTCCGCGTGATTTTTATGATTACGCTAGCCAAGTCCGCGCAGAATGTCGGAGTGCCCTTCTGGTCGTCCACGACTTTTACCGCCGGACGGCTGTTCATCGCGCGGATCATCGTGTATACAAAATTCTTTCCGTCCCAGCCGTAGAGCCAGGCTGTGCGGAGAATATAATATTCAGATGTTTCCTCCTGCACAGCCTTCTCGCCCAAGGCCTTTGTCTCTCCGTAAACTCCAACAGGCTTTACAGGAAGCTCTTCTGTAAGAGGAGAAGACGCAGTTCCATCAAACACATAGTCAGTCGAGATATGAATCAGCTTTGCGCCGATTTTTTTTGCGACGCGAGCGATATTGCGCGGACCGTCGGCGTTGAGCTTTTTTGCAAGAGTTTGGTCGCTTTCAGCCTTGTCAACAGCTGTATAGGCCGCGCAGTTCACGATAAAGTCAATCTTCTTTCCAGCCGCGAACGAGTCGAGCGCAGCAAAGTCCGTTATGTCAACAGAGCGGTCTGTTCCCTCAAAATCAATGTTGTTCTCTTTTAAGAGGCGGCAAAGCTCCGTCCCGAGCATTCCGTTCGCGCCGATTACCCAGATCATCTTGTTTTCCTACCGTCCCTGGTCCTTGTAGTTTTTCTGGATCCAGTCCTTGTAGCTTCCGTTCTGGATATGGCGGATCCATTCCTCGTGGCTTAAATACCAGCGGATTGTTGAAAGCAAGCCCTGCTCAAAGGTCATCTTACGCTCCCAGCCGAGCTTTGTCTTCGCCTTTGTGCAGTCAATCGCATATCTTTTGTCGTGGCCGGGGCGGTCTTTTACGAACACAATCTTCTTTCTTACATCCTCAGGATTTTTTCCAAGCTCCTTTGATGTAAGGTCAATCACAGTGTTCAGGAGCTTTATGTTCTCCCACTCGTTCTCGCCGCCTAAGTTCCACTTTTCGCCTGCAGGAGACTGCTTTATTATCTGCCAGACTCCGCGATTGTGATCCTCAACATAAATCCAGTCGCGGATATTTTTTCCGTCGCCGTAAACAGGAAGCTCTTTTCCGTCCTTGATGTTTGAAATCATAAGTGGAAGAAGTTTTTCCGGGAATTGGAACGGACCATAGTTATTGGTGCAGTTTGAAAGAGTCACAGGAAGCCCGTAAGTGTGGTAGTAAGCCATAACAATATGGTCAGAGCTTGCCTTTGAAGCCGAGTAAGGAGAGCGCGGGTCGTAAGGAGTTGTCTCTGTGAAATATCCTTTAGGGCCTAGAGAGCCGTACACTTCATCAGTCGAGATATGATGGAAGATAACATCGTCTCTCTGGTGGTCAAGCGACACGTTCCAGTATTTTCTCGCCACGTCAAGAAGAGTGAAAGTTCCCATCACGTTTGTCTTCATGAACGCCTCAGGGCCGAGTATCGAGCGGTCAACATGGCTTTCCGCCGCAAAGTGAACAACAGTGTCAATGTCGTACTGCTTAAAGATTCTCTCAATCTGCAGCCGGTCTGTTATGTCAACTTTCTCAAAGAAATATCTTCTTTTTGACTCGTCCTTTACTCCGCTTCCGTATTTTGCGTCAATGTCCTTGAGGCTCTCGGCGTTTCCGGCGTAAGTCAGGCAGTCAACATTTATGATTCTGCCGTCAAAGCCTGAGTCGGTAAAGGCCGCGCCCCCGGCAGTGCTCATTCCGAGAAGATAATGTATAAAGTTGCAGCCGATAAATCCCGCGCCGCCTGTGACCATAACGTTCTTAAGCTTTCTGTTCATATTATTCTTATTCTCCAATCCACTTTGCGTTCAAGTCAAAGTAATTTCCGTTCTTGTCGAACAAAGGATGCTTTCCGTCCTTGTCAGAAAGAACAGGCTCTATTCCAGGCGCGACAGCCTTCCAGTCGATTCCAATCTCCTTGTCGTTCCACATAAGTCCGCCCTCGCCTTTCGGGTCGTAAAAGTCTGTACACTTGTATGCGAACACGGCCGAGTCAGACAGAACGTAGAATCCGTGCGCGAATCCTTCCGGAAGATAAAACTGGTTCTGCCTCTCAGCGTCCAGGACAACGCCGTAGTATTTTCCGAAAGTGGCTGAGCCTTTGCGTAGGTCAACTGCGACATCATAAACTTTTCCGCTAACGGCGCGCACAAGCTTCCCTTGCGGATGCTGCTTCTGGAAATGCAGGCCGCGGAGAACACCTTTTGAAGACGAGCTCTGGTTATCCTGCACGAATTTCATTTTAAGTCCGGCCTCAAAAAAGTCCTTCTCCGAATAAACCTCAAAGAAATATCCTCTCTTGTCGCCGAAAACTTTAGGCTGGATTTCGTAAAGCCCCTGTATTTCTTTTCCATCAACAAAACATTTCTTGAATTCAAACGCCATATCTCTAGATCTTATCTTTTTTCCACAATATATTCCAAGTAGCGGCCGTAGTCAGTCTTGTAGCCTTTTGCAAGCTCAAGGACATGCTCCTTTGTAATCCAGCCGTTTGAAAATGCAATTTCCTCGATGCACGAGACGTACATCCCCTGTCTTTTCTCGATTGTCGCGATAAAGTTTGAGGCTTCCAGAAGTCCGTCGTAAGTTCCTGTGTCAAGCCACGCCATGCCGCGTCCTAAAAGCTCTACAGAAAGAGAGCCGCGCTCAAGATAAGCGTTGTTCACAGCGGTGATTTCAATCTCGCCGCGTGCGCTAGGTTTTACATTCTGCGCGATTTTAACGACCTCATTATTATAGAAGTAAAGACCTGGAACCGCGTAGTTCGACTTAGGAGATTTCGGCTTCTCCTCTATTCCGAGAACCTTGCCGCTTTTGTCAAATTCAACAACGCCGTAGGCTGTCGGATCTTTTACATAGTAGCCGAAAATAACGGCCTCCGCCTTTTTTGAGCTGATTTTCTGTACTGCGTTCTGCAGCGTCTTTGTAAAGCTCTGGCCATAGAAAATATTGTCGCCCAAGACAAGAGCGACATCATCATTTCCGATAAAATCTTTTCCGACAATAAATGCATCGGCAAGTCCGCGAGGCTTGTCCTGAACCGCGTAGGTGAAATTCATTCCGAGCCATTTTCCGTCTGAGAAAAGCTCCTTGAAAAGCGAAATGTCGCGCGGAGTTGAAATAATAAGAACATCACGGATTCCTGAAAGCATAAGGCAGCTAAGCGGATAATAAATCATCGGCTTGTCATAAAGAGGAAGAATCTGCTTTGACACAGCCTTTGTGATTGGGTA
Source organism: uncultured Treponema sp. (assembly GCA_964538245.1). Taxonomy (GTDB): domain Bacteria; phylum Spirochaetota; class Spirochaetia; order Treponematales; family Treponemataceae; genus Treponema_D. The sequence continues at coordinate 49,292 of CAZIFO010000014.1, read as the reverse complement.
AAGGCGGGTTCCAGATCCGCCGGCAAGAATAATACCTTTCATATTTTCTATTCTATCTCTTTTTTATAGAATTTACAATTCTGATTTTAAAATATACAAAGCAGCCTTTCTTAATCCCTGAAGCGTAAATTCCTTGTCAATATGCTCAAAGCAGTCAACAATCGGCTGGAGCACGCTGTTAAGGCCGCCGGTCGCAGCCACATGGATTTCTTCAGGACGGCAGCCACATTTTAAGACAAGATCTTTTTTTAAACGCGAAATCATATATTCAACAAGGCCTTTGTATCCGAGCACGACTCCGGACTGAATGCATTCAACAGTTGTCTGTCCAAGGCTTGAAGACGGCGCGACAAGAGGAACTTCAGGAAGCTGCGCCGTGTTGGAAGCGAGGGATTTTATCGCAGTTCCAAGACCGGGAGCAATCGAGCCGCCGGCAATCTCGCCTTTCTGGTCAATCACTGTGAAAGTCAGAGCCGTTCCAAAATCAACTATAATTGCAGGCGCATGAAAGCGGCACCAGGCTTCCGTCGCGTTGCACATCAAGTCGGCTCCAATCTCGCGGGTTGTCCCGACAGGAATCTTAACAGGAAGAGCTGAATAAGTGTTTTTTTCAAGAATCACGGGCTTGCGTCCGGTCAGATGCTGCACGACGCGGATAAAAGGCCCTGTCAAAGTCGGAACGACTGAGCTTACAGCTGAAAGCGTAATTTCCGAGACATCAATATGGTCCATCTGGAAAAGGGAAACAAGAAAAGTGTAATATTCATCTGACGTCCGCCTTGAATCTGTGCTGATTCTCCACTGGCGCAATATTCTAGGATTTGATGAAATGTCGCGGTTGTCTTCAAAAACCGCAGCCACAACGTTTGTGTTTCCAATATCAATTGCCAAAAGCATTTTCTGTTCCCGTTGTAGAATTAAAAAATTTTAAGTATTATATCGGATATGGCAAATTTAATTCAACCAAGAGTCCTAAAGGGATTCAGAGACATCTTGCCGCAGGCGGAAATTCTCCGCGACGACCTGCAGGAAAAAATCACAAAAGTTTACCGTTCATACGGATTTGTGCCGATTGACACTCCGGTTCTTGAATATTCAGAAATCTTGCTTAGAAAATCAAACGGCGAGACAGAAAAACAGGTTTTCCGCTTCCTTGACAACGGAAAGCGTGACGTTGCGCTGCGTTTTGACCTTACAGTTCCTTTTGCCCGGTTCACAGCCGAGCACGAAAGCGAGCTTTACTTTCCGTTCAAGCGCTACCACATTGCGAAAGTCTGGCGCGGCGAGAAGCCGCAGGCCGGAAGATACCGCGAGTTCGTCCAGTGCGACATCGACACTGTAGGATCGGATTCGGCTGCATCAGATTTTGAGATTCTGAGCATTATGAAGGCAGCCTTGAATGAGATTGGAGTTGACAAGATTAAAATCCATGTGAACCACCGTGGAATTTTCAACAGGTTCCTGGCAAAAATCGGCGCGGCGGAAAAGTCTGAGGACATTTTGCGCTCAGTTGACAAGCTTGCCAAAGTCGGCGAGGAGGAAGTCAAAAAGGAGCTTGTTGAATACACAGGTTCTGATGAGAAAGCCGCAGAAATCCTAAAATATATCTCAGGCGCGGAAGATTTTGAGTCAACTTTAAAAATGCTTGAGGAAATGGCAGGCGGCCCTGCTGAAGACACAAAGAGAATGCGCGACATCTATGAAATGATGAAAGCTGCAGGAATTGAGTCAACTTACGTGCTTGACCCTTCAATCACGCGCGGGCTTGACTATTACACAGGCGTTGTATACGAAACTTTTTTGGACGAGCTTCCTTCAATCGGCTCTGTATGCTCAGGCGGAAGATACGACAATCTCGCGGGTCTTTACACAAAGACAAAGCTTCCGGGAGTCGGAGCCTCTATCGGACTTGACAGGCTCATCGCAGGCCTAGAGCAGCTTGGAAAAACTGCGGACAAAAAAAGCTATCTCGACGCTGAAATCTACTGCATGGACGCAAATCTTTCAATTTTGTACCAGAAAGTCGCGGCGGAGCTTAGAAAGCTGGGCGTCGCCGTCGAAGTTTTCCCAGATGCGAAAAAAATGTCGCAGCAGTACGCTGTGACAGACGCAAAAGGCGTAAAGTGGGGAATTCTTATCGGCTCAAACGAGGCTGAAAAAAATGTCGTCACGCTGAAAAAACTCGCCACACGTGAGCAGTTTGTGAATCTGACAGTTGAACAGGCTTCAAAGAAGATTCTTAAAGATAGATAACTCCCGGAGCCATTCAACGCGGATAAAAGGAAAAAAGATGTTCGCGGATATGCAAAGCAAAGAAAAAAAACTATTTCCAGTTTTCCTTTGCATTTTCCGCTTTCATCTTGTTGGAGAAAATTCTCACGGCTGAGCCCGGCACCCAGCCGTTTTCGAGCGCGTACCAAGTTTCTTTTTTAATATTTTTTTTGCCGTCGGGCATTTCATCAGTGATTTCGACAGTTTTGTTTCCTTCAACTTCATAAATCTCGCCTTTTCTAAACGAAGCGACAGTCGGAAACTCGTATCCAGCTTGTTCGCGGCACGCAACATAAGGATCAGTGACTAAAGCCCACTCGACGCTAGGAGAAAGCTCGTCTGCCGTCATTTTCTGAAGCTGAATCTGATTTTTGCTTTTGGAGCAAGAAACAATAAAAAAAGAAAAAAACGCGACGGCAAAAACGAAAGCAAAAAATCTTCTTGAAATCATTTGCTTGCAATCCACTTTACAACGGCAGGATAAATAAGCATGTCTGAGTCAACAAAGTTCAACGTCGGAATTTCTGCCGGCTCAACCCAATTGTATTCAGAATGCTCTGTCAGAACATACTTTTTTGTCATTCCGTCATGCGGAACTTTGATTTCATAAGCGTGAAGCGCAACTTGCTCGCCTGAATGCATAAAAAAAGTCTCGCCGATTTTCTCACCGACTTTCACGTCTATGCCAAATTCTTCATTCATTTCGCGGACAATCGCCTGCTCGTCAGTTTCATCTTTTTCAACTTTTCCGCCTGGAAATTCCCATCTTCCTCCCATTTGCCCGACAGGATTTCTGTGCGCAACCAAAATTTTCTTTCCGTCAAAAGCGATGCAGGCAATCGAAGTTTTAGCCATTTTTTTATTCCTTGTTTTTATAAAGCTGATTGTCTTATCTTAAATTTTAAGAGATTTTTTTTCAATAAGAAAAACGAGGCATTCCAGATCAAGAAAAATGGCGCATTTTTGTCAGCTGCCTTAATTTTCTCGCTAAGAAACGAAACGGCAGAAGAAATTTACTTTTGCATTGGAAAGGCAGGCAAAAAAAATCCGCAGGGCTTAAATCTTCTGATTTTTCCCCGCGGATTTTTAGAAAAAGAATATTATTTACTCTTTAACTTCTTTTTTTAGGATTACAGTCTTGAATCCCTCGACAACAAGCACGACAGCAAGAACAGCCATCGCGGCCGCGAAGCAGAGCTGGAACCAGTTGCCCCAGTGGAACGCGCCTGAGACGCCGTTAGCCATAGCCTTGATTTTTCCGAAGATTGTAAGGACAAGCTGAGTCAAAGTAGCCGCGAGCATGAACACTGTCGGAATAAAGAACATCTTGTTGTTCTTTCCTACGTGTCCGAGCCATGCTGCAACAGCCATAAGAGCGATTCCGGCGAGAAGCTGGTTTGCGGCTCCGAACAAAGACCAGATCGCAGAAAGCTTAAGTCCGCCCAAAATGCAGCCAACAATTACCATGAACGCAGTTCCGACGAGCGGGTTCGCAAGGAACGCGCGGAGCGGAGACTTAGCGTCTTTCCAAGTTGTCTCGCCGCTCTTCAAGAAAAGCTCCGCGAACATAAAGCGGCTAAGCCTTGTGGCGGAGTCAAGAGATGTAAGGGCGAAGACTGAGACAGCGAGTGTCAAGAGCGCGCTGATTGTTCTGTAGACATGTGTGTCAGAATTTCCGAACATGATTGCGATTCCGTTTCCGAACGCAGTGGCAGGAGAGCCTGAGAATGTCCAGATTCCGTTTGACTCAGTAAGGAATGTCTGGCCTTTTACAGAGCCGACAATAACGCCGACAGCGACAAGAGAGATAATTCCAAGCGCAGACTCGATGAGCATTGAGCCGTAGGCAATCGGCTTTGCGTGCTGCTCAGCGTCGAGCTGCTTTGATGTTGTTCCAGAAGCAATGAGCGAATGGAAGCCAGAGCAGGCTCCGCAGGCAACTGTGATGAACAGGGCCGGGAACATATGTCCGATGCTCTGTGTCCAGCCTGTGTACGCAGGAAGGTCAAAATGAATTCCGCGCGCAGAGCCTGTGAACGCTGAAACAAAAATTCCAACCAGGGCGATGAGCATCATCGCGTACAACAGGAATGAAGAAAGATAGTCGCGCGGCTGGAGCATAATCCAGACCGGAACGAGTGAAGCGACCGCAATATAAAGGCCGATAATCACAATCCATGTTGTGCGGCTTCCAAGAAGCCCGACATTAAGTCCGAGCACAACAATTCCGACAATCGCGATAATTCCGACGATTGTGGCAGGAAGAGTCTTTACTCCGAGTCTGTTTGTAACAAATCCGTAGATTATAGCAAGGAAGATAAAAAGAACAGAAATCATCGCTGTTGCCTGGTTGTCAGTCGGATTAAGAGCGAAAATTCCGACAGCCTTGTAAGTCTGCTGAGCCTGTCCCGCGGCGGCAGTAAAGAAAGTGCCTGCGACAACATTGACAAACGAAGCGATTACAAGAATCAAGACAAGGAGAGCAAAAATGATGAAAAGGCGTTTCGCAGTCTTTCCCATTGAAGTGCTGATGATTTCGCCGATTGATTTTCCGTCGTTGCGGATAGAAGCGAAAAGCGAGCCGAAGTCCTGAAGTCCGCCGAAGAAAATTCCTCCGATAACGCACCACAGAAAAACCGGAACCCAGCCGAACACAGCCGCCATAATAGGTCCGTTAATCGGGCCTGCGCCTGCGATTGAAGAAAAGTGGTGGCCCATCAAAACCGCCGGGCGTGCCTCTACATAGTCAACGCCGTCGTGCAGCGTAACAGCAGGCGTTTTTTTCGCAGGGTCGATTCCCCACTGCTTGGCAAGCCATGAGCCGTAGAAAACATAACCGGCAAAAAGCAGGACAAGCGCAGCAATAATAATGCATAATGCTGTCATTTTTTCTCCTCCTACAGAGAACAGTTTTTTAATTTATTGTTTTGAAGAGTTTTTTCAAATCCTTGCCAAGACGGTTTGAGGCAAGCTTTTTGGAAAAAGTCTCCATTGCAACCAGCTTAAAATGGCTCCAGCCGCGGAAGCTGAAGGCGTAAGATTTATAGTACTTGATTTTTTTAACCTGCTTTAGCGCGTCCTCGTCAATCTTGTCAGCAAGAATGATTAGAATCACGTCTGAATTTCTGTGGCCGGGATAGACTTTTACCCGCGAAAGGCCTTCCTTCCACGCCTTCTCCGCTGTTTCGGCAAGATTTTCCTTTGAAAGGGAAGCGCATGTGTAGAAAAAGACATACTCATTCGAGTCAACATCGGAGACATGCGCCGCGCGCACAAGAATATACTGCTCCTGATGCTGATGGAATTCCGCCTCCGCCGCGAAAGGCGGAACCGCGTCCTCAAGCTTTATGTCGTAATAATGTTCGAAGGAGCGCAAAAGCTTCTTCAAGGCTTCATCTGTGTTCATACTGACTGTTTTATTTCTAAAAAGTATGAACATAATAACAGTTTTTTAATAGCGTATCTATATAAAGAAGCAAGTTTTTATGCATTTTCTATGTATATTTATGCATTTTATCATTGCGTTCCATGCAACACATATTTTAAGAAAGTTTACTTTCACTCATCATAAAAGCTCTCTGCACAAATTCTTTAACGACGGAAGGATTTTCCACGCGGTTCTCTTCATCTCATCATCGGGCTGAATCAAATCAGGAACCATGACGCATTTGATTCCTGCTGCACAGGCGGCGCGCACTCCGTTCGGACTGTCCTCAACGGCAACGCATTCATCAGGAGAAAGGGAGAGAGACGAGGCGGCCTTAAGATAAATATCAGGCGCAGGCTTTGAATGTTCCACCATGTCGCCGGTTGTAAGAGTCTCAAAAAAATCAATTATTCCGGCGTTTCTAAGCTGCCTTCTAACGCTTTCTCCGCGAGTCGAGCTTGCGACAGAAAGACGGAGCCCCGCATTTTTCAGTTCCGCAAGGCACTCGGCGACATAAGGCTTTAAGTCAAGCCCCTGCTCTTTCTCGACCTTGTAGAAAAGCTCGCTTGTGCGCTCGCGGAAAGCTTCCGGCGCGACTTTTCCATCAAGATAATTTTTTAGAATCAGCTCCGTGTCGTGCCGGTTCGTCCCGACGCATTTATAAAAAGCCTCGCCGATATTTTTTATCTTGTATTCTTCAGCGGCAATCTGCCAGGTGATTTTGCAGACTTTCTCCGTGTCAAGAAGAACGCCGTCCATATCAAAAAGAACGGCCTTGAACTGTGTTTTTTCCATAATATATCTCTTTGATTTTTTTGTTTTAAACTAATCAAGATAATTCTTATTGTCAATAAAACCAATTTTTTGTTTGAAACAACAATGATATTAAAAAAAAATAATTTTTTTGACAAATTCATACTTTAGATTTAACATATTTTTAACATAGGAAATATGAGAGCAATGAAATTTTTGTATTTCTAAAAAGAAATATCCAGCTTTCTGTGGCTGAGAAAAAGGAGGCATGATAAAAACACCTCCGTGCATTTTTATCACGCAAAGCACTTTGTGCTTTATTATTTCGCTATCCGTGGCGAAAAAGGAGTTTGATATGAAAAAATTGCTGAAAACGGTCATAGCGGCTACAGTTATGCTTGCCGCAACATTCACTGCAACGGCCGCAAAAAGTGGAAGAGTTATCACGAGAGATTCTGCAAAATCAAAGTCTGCGGCCGCATCTTCAAAAAGAAGCGGAGCAAGAGCGCTTGAAATCAAAGTCTCAATGGCGCACAACCAGACAGCGCTCGACAATCCGTATGTTTTCGGAGCAAACGCGTTCAAGCAAAAGATTGAGCAGGTTTCTTCAGGCGGTGCGACAGCAGATCTTTACAATGGAACAATGAGCGAGGATGAAGGCGAACTTTTAAAAAAACTACAGAACGGAGAAGTGAACATTGTCGTTGTTTCCCCAGGACTTTTGACAGGACTTGGAGTTACGGAAGCCGATATGTTCTCTCTTGAATATCTTTTTGACAACTTCGCACACTGGGGAAAAACTTTGGACGGACAGTTCGGCTCGGAGCTTGCAAAGATTGTTTCCCAGAAAACAAACTCAAAAATTCAGGTTTTAGGTTACTGGTCTGCCGGTGTGCGCGATTATTATGGAAAGAAACCGATTCATTCTCCTAGCGACTTAAAAGGAATGACAATAAGAATCGGAAGCTCTCCAGTCCAGAGGCAGTTCTGGAGCGCCTGCGGAGCAACTCCAGTCACAGTCGGCTGGGGCGCGCTTTACGACGCCTTAAACACTGGCAAGGTTGACTCAGCGGAAAACGACTACACAAACATGAGCTTAAAAGACCATCATAAAGCGAAAAACGGAAAATACATCTGCGAGACGGAGCATGAGTTCACAACGCGCCTTATGCTTGTAAACGGCGATTTCTATAACAAATTAACCGCTGAGCAAAAAAAATGGATAGATGACGCGGCAAGGTATTCGACACAGGTTGAACGGCAGAAAACTTTCGAGCAAGCTTCATCGTCAAAAGCAAAAGTTATACGTGAAGGCGCGACTGTAGTTGACAACAAGGACATTGACATCGCGGCGTTCAAGAAAATCGCTATTCCGATTCAGGATGAATACGCTAAGAAAAACGGTCTTGAGCGTTTTCTGCAGATGGCGCGCGGCAACTAAGCAGTTAAATAAAACTTGATTTAATTGCCGGATTTTTCCGGCAATTATTTTTGTAACATAAAACACGCAGTTCAAAAAAAAGAGGTACTTCATCATGGCTAAAAAGGAGCTCGACAGGTTTGACACAAAAGCGAAACGCAACATGAGAATCTCAACAAAGCTTATGCTTTTAATCGGCGCAGGCGTTATTATAAGTTCCGTAGGCGTAAGCACACTTTCGCTAAGCATTTTCAACAGCAAGATGATTGACAACACAATCGACGACCTAAACCACACAGCCGACGGAGTTGAGCTTTTTATAAAGTCGAAGGAAGACGACCTTTCGCATTATTCAAGCTTGATCGCGTCAAATTCAGATCTTTCAGCCGCGCTGACGTCGGATTCGCCTTTTGCAATGCAGAATATTTTGGAGACTTGCGCAGAAGGATCCGGCGTTGACTTTATGTTTGTGACAGATTCACGAGGACGTGTTGTAAATGGCGGTGGAAAAGGAATTACTAATGGAGTCGATGTATCATATATCGGAACTGTCGCAAGCGCGCTTTCTGGAGCCGCGGCCACAGGAATCGAAGGCGTGGCGAATTTCAATTACGCGATTATCGCTTCTGCTCCAGTCTATGTAAACGGAAATGTCGGCGGAACTGTTGTCACAGGATATGATCTTTCAACTGAAGATTTAATCAGCTACATTTCGCAAAGCTACAATGTCGAGTGCACAGTTCTAAAAGATGATGTAAGAATTTCTTCAACTCTCGTTGATGCGGACGGAAATTCTGTTGTCGGAACAAACCTTGACGACAGTTTTGTGGAGGACACTGTTCTGCATGATGGAAACGCATATGCAGGTCCTGTTTCAATCGGCGGGCTTGCCTACTACGGATATTATTTTCCAATAGAATCAGGCGATGGAAGAATCACAGGAATGTTCTTTCTTGCAAAAAGCATTGAATCTATAGAAGCTATCAGAAAGCAGACAGTCGCGATTGTAATTCCTGTTGTAATAGTTCTCTGCGCAATTCTGATTATCGGCGGCGGAATCTTTGTGCGCTGGCTCATGTGGAGAATCTACAATGTAACAAACACTCTCAAGGACATGGCGAGCGGAGACGCAGATCTTACAAAGCGCGTAAAGCTTCTTACAAGGGATGAGATTGGAGATTTGGTCATACACTTTGACTTTTTCTGCGACAAGCTCCAGAAAATCATCAGCGAAATTAAAAATTCAAAGGAAACTCTTTCTTCGGCCGGAGTTCAGATGTCAAACAGCACAAGCGAAACTTCAGGCGCAATTACAAATATCATCCAGAATATTTCAGATATCCGCTCGCAGATTTCGTTTCAAGGTGAAAGCGTAACGCAGACAGCTGATTCTGTAACAGAGATAGCGAATTCAATAACAAGCCTGAACTCTCTGATTGAAAACCAGGCGAACGGAGTAAGCGATGCGACTGCTGCAGTTGAGGAAATGGTCGGAAACATTGCGAGCGTAAATACTTCTGTTGACAAAATGGCTTCTTCATTTGAAGAACTTTCAAAAAACGCGCAAGCAGGATTTTCAAAACAGCAGGATGTAAACGCCCAGATTCTTTCGATAGACGGACAGTCGCAGATGCTCCAGGAAGCGAATACTGTAATTGCCTCAATCGCAGAGCAGACAAATCTTCTCGCCATGAACGCTGCAATTGAGGCAGCGCACGCAGGCGAAGCAGGCAAAGGATTTAGCGTTGTCGCGGACGAAATCAGGAAGCTTTCCGAAACTTCATCGCAGCAGTCAAAGACAATCGGCGACCAGCTTAGCAAAATTCGCGAATCAATTACAAATGTTGTCTCATCTTCGACGGAATCAGGCGACGCGCTTACAATTGTCTCAAATAAAATCCAGGAGACTGACCAGCTTGTAATGCAAATTAAAAGCGCAATGAATGAGCAGCAAGTCGGCTCGCAGCAGATTGTAAATTCCCTAAAAAACATGAACGAAAGCACAAACAATGTAAAGTCGTCTTCGAAAGACATGGCGGAACGCAACGAAAAAATCATGTCGGAAATTGAATCTTTGCAGGAAGTGACGCGAAAAATGAGCGGCAATATGCAAAGCATGAGCGACGGAGCGGAAAGAATCAGCCGCTCGGAAGCGTCGCTTTCTGAAATTTCGCAAAAGGTAAAAGGTTCAATCGACAAGATTGGAAGCGAAATTGATTTGTTCAAAGTCTGATGATTTTTATTTAGAAGAAAGCCACGCAGCTAACCTTAGGATTTTTTCTGAAGGCGGCAGCGCGGCAGTTTTTTCTTTGAACGCGTTAGGGATACGGAAGGCGGCGGAGCCGTTCTGCAGCGACCGCAGGGAGCGAAAGAATGAAGCGAAAGCGGAACCTGTAGCAGCCCGACACGGCATTTAAAAAAAAAGAAAGGAATTTTTTTTATAAAGATAATTTTTATAGAAGAAAAAAAACAAAAACTAAAGAATGCCGTGGAACGCCCAAATTTTTTCTATTGATTTTGCTCATATCAAATTGTAAAAACCAGCGATTTTGCCTATAATTTAACAAATTCTAACAATTTTTTATTTTTATAAGGAAAGAAAATGAAAGGAAAAATTTCTGCGGCACTCGCGATGCTTTTAATTTTTGTCTCTGAAATTTCGGCGCAAGACTACGAAGATTACAGCTATGAAGACACATCATCGCTGTCCCTGCCAGTAACTGTAAACGGCGAGGCCGGTGTAAAAGGAAGAATGTGGTTCGGCCACAATGATATTGATGAGAAAACAAATGCGGAATACTGGCGCAATGGCTTTAAGAATTCCAAGGATATTAAGAACGCGGAGATGAAAGGAAGCGCGTACGGAAAACTTGATGTTGAATATATCGGAGATATTTCCGATGTCGATGTAAAATTCAAAGTTGACTCTACGACTGTAAAAGATTATCCGGAAGACATTCTTGAAGAGGCCACAGTCCGCGGATATTTCGGAAACTGGGTTATTTCAGGCGGAAAGATGAAGATTGTCTGGGGAAAAGGCGACAAGCTGCACGTTCTCGACAACTTCAACGCGAACGACTACACAGACTTTATTTTTCCGGATTATATTGACCGCCGCCTTGCAGAGCCGATGTTTTCCGCAGCCTACAATGTTCCAAACGCGTCCAACCTAAGATTTGAGGCAGTTGTAACACCAATGATGACGGCAGATAGATTCGCAGAGGACGGAATTTTGCTGCCGGCTTCACAGAAGAGTTTAACGAGCACGGTAGAAAAAATTATAAAAAATAACACAATTTACGCTGTAAATAATGATTTAGATTCTAATTCTGGCAAGATTTCCCTTGCAGGTTTTAAAGCAATTTCAGATGCTTCATCTTTTTCTAGCGATGATTTATATGATGGCGATCTAAAATCTGCAAAGTATGCGCAAGGCGGAGCAAGGTTGACAGGAACAGTAGGCTCTGTTGACTGGGGATTCAGTTACTATTACGGACATTACAAGCAGCCGAGCGCAAATCTTGAAAAATATATTACAAATCTTATTTCATTCGCAGCCGCAGAGCATGATTTAGAAGTTACTGATACTGCAGAAAAACTTGTCGCGGCAGGATACGACGCAATAACAGCGCAAGCATTGGCTACTAAAAAAGTCGGAGCAAAATATGCATCTTCAGTTGCCCATAATGGAACTTATAAATTTGCTCTTCCGTCCCTTGAGTATGACAGGCTCCAGACATTTGGATTTGAGCTTGCGACAGTTATCTGGAAATTCAACACAAGAGGCGAAGTTGCTTACAATCTTACGAAAGACACATCTGGCGACAATCCTTGGATAAAAAACAACAGCATATCATGGGTTGGAGGATTCGACATAGATCTTCCAATTCATAATATTAATTTTAATATTCAGGAAACTGGAACTTATACTTTGCACAGTGATGAAATCAAAGCTGGAGATTATGCTTCATACGATGTTGACTACAACTCTGACGATAATTATTGCATAAATAAAATCGTTTTAAATATCAGCGACAAGTGGCTTCACGACAAACTTACAACAGAATGCACTACGATTTATGTAATTGAAAACAAAGAATGGTGTGTTCAGCCAAAAATTGAATATAATCCGTCGGAGGGACTTTTCATAACTCTCACCGGAGCTTATCTATACAGCGATAACGAAAATGGAGAATTCTACAATTTCACAGCAGATAACTTTAAGACACACAAAAAAGCTTTCGGACAAGTCGCTATAAAGTATACATTCTAAATCAAAGAAATTCGTATAAATACAGATAGTTATAATGAGGGAGCCAAATCATAATGATTTGGCTCCTTCATTTTTATTTTAAATTTCTGGAATTTTATTTTCCAATTCAAGCTGTGCGCCGACAAAAACCGTATCTTGAAACCAGTCGACAATCATTGAAAATTCCTGAGTCTTGTACCCTGTAGCTTCGGCTAGTATTTTTAGAATTTTTCCAGATGAAAAATTTTTCTGGGCAGATTCCAGCGGAACATATTTCCCGTTTACCATTACAGAAAATTTTACGTTATTTGTAATTTCTTTTCCAGAATCTGCATCAAAAGCATGGACATCAACAGAAACAGGACGTGAAACACGCTGAAGCTCATCAAAATTTATATTCACTGCCCTACCGGAAACCTTGAACGACTTCCAGATTAGATACGATCCGACAAGAACTTTTACACGGTAATTTCCATCACGTAAATATGCTGATTTTGTAGAAAGATATTTTATATTCTTTCTATTTAATTGCGTTGTGACAGTTCCGTTTCTGCCCCGCGAGACAATGCCTTCACAAGCCTTAAAGTCGCGGCGGCTGCCTTTTACCTCAGGCAGGTCCTTTTCATCCTCGTCAAAAAAATAAGCTTTTACAGGAACGTCCATTCCGTAGATGTTGTTTTCAATTCCGGCGACCGGCGTGATAAGATTCAATGTCACAGGCTTGTACCAATGGCTAAGAACAGTTTCGTGGAAAAATCCTTCATTCCAGCCATAGACGCACAAAGCCGCGAGAGTCGCAGCACCGAGAATTCCGCCTGAAATTTTTGACGCGAGATGAGATTTTCTTTCAAATTTTGGAATCTTAAAATCTTTTTTAGCCGCGACAATCTGGGCAAGGCAGATTCTTATCTGATGAGTGTCGTACTCGCCCAAATATTTTCTTATGATTTTTATAGCTCCGTCAATCGTCTGGAAACGCTTTTCAGGATTTCCCTTGAGCATTTTTCTTATCATCCGGCAGATTACACGGGGAATTGATTTATTTATTTTCCGCGGATTTTTGTATTTTCCTTTATTGATGAGCTTTAAGTTTTCCTCGCTGATTTTTCCAGGGAAAGGCTTTGTGCCGGTGAGCATTTCATAAAGCATTACGCCCATTGAATAAATGTCGGCGCGCTGGTCAACAGAACGGCTGTCAGTAATTTGCTCGGGGCTCATGTACGCTGGAGTTCCAAGAGTAACGCCGGACATCGTAACATCGCCGGCAGTTTTTGTAACAATCTTGTCAGATTTTGTAACGGCGATTTCCTCGATTTTGTCGCTGGCCGCAATTCCAAAGTCCGCGAGCTTTACTTCAGCGCGGCGGGAAATCAAGATGTTTCCAGGCTTTATGTCGCGGTGGACAATTCCGCGGTCGTGGGCGAATTTTAGCGCGTAGCACGCATCAAGAAAGACAAGGAGCGCGACTTCTGTTCCGAGCGGGCCCTGCTTTTCAAGCATCTGGGAAAGCGAAAGTCCGTCAACAAATTCCTCGACAATATAATGGCTTGAGCCTTCGACAAAATAGTCAAAAAGATGAACGATATAAGGGCTCTGCATGTCAAGAAGAATCTGAGCCTCGCGCTTGAATCTCTCGCGGACAGTAGGATTGTTTCTGATTGTAAGTTTCTTTAAGATTACAAGACGCTTCAATGTCGGATGAACAGCCTTGTAGACCGCGCCCATTCCGCCTTTCGCGACAAGCCCCATTATTCGGTATTTTCCAATGTACTCTGGAGAAGGCTTTGCCGCCGCCTTCGCGGATGAAGACGCGTGCAACAGGGACGGACGCGGCGCGGATTTTGAAGCGCCCGCGGCGTTTCCAGAATTATTTTTCATTACAACAGTTTCGTCAGACATTTTTCCTCCACGTTGACCATATCTTTTGCAGGATTGAATTTATTTTCAGGCGGCACAAGCGCGACATTCTCTTCGTCAGGATTATGAATCTGGATATATTTTCCGTCCTGCCGGAACGCGTACTTTCCTTCAACAGGGCGGTGGCCGCCAAGCCAGACATAATTTTTGGCTTTTCTCGCTCCGACAAGATTTTTTATCGTCTTTTCAATGCTTCCTTCCGCCGCCTTGTCATTCGCCGTCCAAGTAAGGCCGAAAACAACCGAGCTTTCAGCGTCATGGTAATTTATAATTTCATTTCTTGTGTAGGCTAAGGCCGGCTCCGCATGTGAAACAATGCAGTTTTCAAAAACAGCGCAGACTGGAAGAGATTTCTCAAAGCAGCTGATTTCATGGAGAATCAAGTCGTCATAGTAATTTTGCAAAAAATCAGCCACCATATTTCCTTCATCGCAAAATTTTTTAAACGGAACATCTCCGTAAGGCTTTATATTCATTTCGTTTAGAACGTTTTCGTGGTTTCCCTTCAAGATATGAAAATGCCCTGCGAAAGTTGTTTTTAATACAAGAAGCATTTCAAGAAGCGAAATATTTTCCTTCATCTCTTCCTTTATAAACTCATTTACAAGATTTCCCTTTGAATATTCCTCATAAGCCTTAATCCAGCGCTCACGCCCGCGGGCTTCAGAATGAAAGATGTCGCCGACGCAGCAAACATAAACCAAGCCTTTTTCAAGGCATTCAAGAAGAGAAAATCCGGCGCAGTTTTCTAAGGATGCAGAATTCTCAAAATTTTCATAAAAAGAGATTTGCTCTGAATTCTTGGCGAAATTCTTTGGAAAACGGAATTTTAAAATATCAATTATGAATTTTTCTCTTCCATGCAGATCCGGAACAACGACAACAGGAAGTTTTTTATGATTTTTTTCAGACGTAAAATCAAGAAGTCCGCCCGCCGTTTTTAATCTTGACAACGGCCGGTAAGACGGACTTTCATTTTCCAGGACAGAAACACAGCTGTCCAAAAGAGAAAACAAAGAATCGTATGAAGCAAGAGCCTTCGATTCATATTGCCTTGTAAAAAGCTCAATTAAGTCTGACAAACTCAAATCCGGTTTTTAGATTTTATGACATCACGAAAGAAAACGCGCCGACCGTGATTTTATCGCCAGGATTTAGCTTTACATATTTGTCGGCCGGAATTTTGTGTCCGTTTAAGAAAGTTCCGTTCGTGCTGTGCTCATCTTTTAAGAAATATGCGTCGCGGATTTTCTGAATGCTCGCATGGACGCGGCTTACAAGCTTGTTGTCAATCACAATTGAGCAGTCTGGATTTCTTCCAATCGTCATTTTCGCAACAAGCTGGATTTTTTTCTGATTAAAAATAAGATAAGAAACAGGCGCGCCTTCCGCCACTCTTTCCAAATGCTGTCCGATAGGACTTTCAGTGATAATTGTCTTGTCATCCATAAAAAACACTTTACTCCGAAAACTAAGCGGTTATAATTTAAAATATTATACCTTATATATCGCGCTTTTGCAAAAAAAATCAAATAATATGATAAAATGAAAAATCAAAAAATTATGGAGACTTGTTTATGAACAAAAAATTCAGACTTTTATTTGCGTCAGCCTTGTTTTTATTTTCGCTTGGCTTTGCGCAGGCAGAAACAAAGAAATTTGATTTTGGAAATTATTCCGCCGAAATCTTCTATTTATCTGAAAATTTTCCGGGCGACGCTGTTTTTGCGCGACTTTCATTAAAAACAAGCAGCAAAAAATTCATCAAAAAAATCACAAGGGAGAATCAAGATAACGGCTTTAAAGCGCAAGGAACTCTGGCGTTTTTTAGTTCTGACGGAAACAAAAAGCTAAATGAAGCAAAATTTTATGTGATTAAAAATACCGGCGACAAAAAATTTCATCAGATTGACTTGCTTTCAGGCGTTCCGCTTTCGTCTTTTCTAAAGACAGGAAGTTATTTTGCGGAAATTGAATTCAGTGCGTTCACAGAAAAAAATGAAAAAATCGCTTTTCCCGTTGAAATAAAAGAAAAAGATTTTGTCTCGGAAACAATCCATCTAAATCCGTCAAACACAAAAATAAAGACAAACAGCTCCCAAAAACGATGGAACCAGATTGAAAAGCTGAACAAAATTCTTGGAACAACTGATGAAAACGCCGTCTACGATTTTTCTGAATATGCGCCTCCGACGCCCGCGACAAGAAGAACATCGTTTTTCGCAGACAGAAGAATTTATGCGTACTCAGATGGAAAAAGCTCGACCAGCCTTCACTACGGAATTGATTTTGGAGTTCCTACCGGAAACGAAGTGCGCTCATGCGCGGCCGGAAAAGTTGTGATGGCTGAAGACAGAATTTCAACCGGCTACAGCGTTGTGATTGAGCATTTGCCAGGGCTTTACAGCCTTTATTACCACAACTCCGAGCTAAAAGTTAAAGAAGGCGACTTTGTAAAAAAAGGCGACTTGATTGCAATCTCAGGCGCGACAGGCTTAGCCACAGGCCCGCACGTCCACTGGGAAATGCGGCTTGGAATGGAAGCCGTAAGCCCGGATTTTTTTGTGTCTGATTTCGCGTTTAATGAGGAAAATCAGCCTTGAACAAGTTTCAGAAATTCCTCTTCGTTTATAATCGGAATTCCGTACTGCGCGGCTTTCTTGTTTTTGCTTGAGCCTGAAGTTGTGTCGTTTGTCACAAGATAGCTCAGGTCCTTTGTTACGGAGGACTTTGTGCTTCCGCCGTTCTTCTTGACCAGGCTTTCAGCGTCGCTCCGCTTCATTGTCTTAAGCTCGCCTGTAAAGCAGAACGACTTTCCGTTTAAAGCTCCGCCCGCCGCGCTTTCTATCTGGATTGTCCCGCTTTTTACAAGCGAGAGCATTTCGTCCTTGTTTTCATCAAGGCCCTGCACAAGGATTCTAGCAGTGATTTCAGCGAAGCCGTAGACATTTGCAATCTGCTCTTCCGTGGCGGCAAGGATTTTTTCAAGAGAGTCAAAGCCTGCGTCACAGACTTTCTGTATCATCGTCTCGCCCAGCCCCTCAATGTCAAAGCCCGCGACAAAGACGGCAAGGCTCATTCTTCTATGGCTCTGAATGCTCTCGTAGACTTTTCTTGCGCCAAGAGAGTTTTTTTGGCTTTCAAGCGACTCTTCGTTCAAGAAATAAGGAGAAAGCGTCTCGACCGTAAGCCTGTAGATATCGGAGATTGACTTTAGGATTTTGTCGTTAAAAAGCGACTCAACCAGAGTGTCGCCGAAATCGCGTATGTCAACAACTGTAATCCATTTCTTCAGCTGGTGGAGAACGCGCTTTGCACATGACTTGTTCGGGCAGTAAAGGCGAGAGCCGTCGTCAACAAGAGCCGTTCCGCAGCACGAGCATATTTTCGGATAAACGACCGGAGTTGTCTTTTCATTTTCCTCAGGAACCACGGACTCGACTTTCGGAATAATCTCGCCGCGCTTTACAACTACAATCCTAGAGCCGATTTTAACTCCGAGAGAACGCATTGTGTCAGGATTCGCAAGGCTCGCGCGCTGGACAGTCGTTCCATTCAGCTGCACCGCGTCAAAAAGAGCTATTGGCGTGTAAGTCGCCCCGGACTCGCTCCACTCAACGCCACGGAGAGTTGTCACCGCCTCCTCCAGGCTGAACTTAAACGCAATCTGATGGTCTGGCCTCGCCCGCCACGCGTCGTCCATGTTGATTTTTCTTTCTTTTACGACAAGGCCGTCAATGTCATAGTCAAGTTTTTTTCTTATCTCCATCACTTCGGCGCGGTAGGAAATAACATCTTCCGCGCTCTTGCATATGTGGAGAGGCGACGTGAAAAATCCGAGGGAAGAAAGCCATTTTACTTTCTCCTCCTCGTCTGAAAAAGGACTTTCGCCTTCTGTCGAAAGCGCGTCGTAGACAATAAGCGTCAGGTTCTCGCTTCCTTTCCCGTCCTTGCGCTTCATAAGGCCGTTGGCGGCGTTGCGGCAGTTCGCCTTGTCCGAGTAATATTTATCGTGGATTTCGTGCTTCATTATGACTTCGCCGCGGATTGCCCCGGTAAAGCTGACTTTGTTAAAGTCTTTGTCAAAAAGCGCGGATTTTACGCCTTCCATTTTCTTCGCGTTCGCTGTGATTTCGTCTCCGACAGTTCCGTCGCCGCGGGTAACAGCGCGCACAAGCTCTCCGTTTCTGTACTGGAGCTCAAGCGAAGCGCCGTCAAGCTTGTATTCAACAAGATACTCGCTGTAGACGTGGTTCTGCGCCCAAGATAAAAACTGCTCAGGATTCGCGGCTTTCTCCTGGCTTCCCATTGGCATTATGTGGCGCGCCTTCGCGAAATTTCCGTTGTCTGCGCCGACTTTTTTAAGAACCGGGTTTCCAGGATCAAGATTTTTAAGCTCGTCCCAAAGCCTGTCAAACTCAGCGTCGGAAATCTCCGCCTCGCCGTTGTAATATGAATCCTGATATTTTTTTATGAGCCTTGAAAGCTCCGAGATTCTTTTTTCTTTATCTAAATCAAAAAGTTCCATATATAATAATGTTTTATGCTTTAAAGTTTTTCAAACATAAGCTCTGAAATAACACGGTTTGCGTCAAGGCCTTTCTGTTCAAAGCGTGTTTCAGGCCGCCATTCCTGATGCGGCGCAAATCCATCGAATCTGTTTTTCAGGCCTTCTGTCGCCGAAAGCTCCTCAAGCGCAAATTCCGCGTAAGGAAGCCAGTCGGTCACAAAGTAAAGGTAACCGCCAGCCGCAAGCTTTCTCGTCATCAAGTCTGTACGCGGCCGCTGAACAAGCCGCCTCTTGTGGTGCCGTTTTTTAGGCCATGGATCGGCGAAAAAAATGTGGAACGCGCTAACCGAGCCGTCCGGAATCTGGTCTGAAAGGACTTCCATCGCATCGTGCTCTATAATTCTAAGGTTCTTCAAGTTCCGTTCTTTGATTTCGCTCAAAAGCTTTCCAACGCCGGGCTTGTGCACTTCAATTCCGATATAGTTTTTGTCAGGATTGTTTTCCGCGATAATCGCGGTCGCCTTTCCCATTCCAAAGCCAATTTCAACCACGACAGGATTTTTGTTCCCGAAGATTTTCTCATAGTCAAGCGGAGATTTCTCATAAGAAATGCAGAACTCATCGTGAAGAGTCTCGTAGGCTAATTTCTCAGAATTTGTAAAATGACCGGAGCGCATTACGAAAGTCTTAATTTCCCGGTGCTGAGGCTTGTCAATTTTTATCTCAGTTTTCGAATCCATTTTTTCCGTCCAAGTTGTATTTTATATCAAAAAAGAAGAAACGACACCTTTTTCAAAGGTTTCTTTTCTTCTTTCAAACTTTTTTTCTTCCAAAATTCCTACGCGTTTTATCCAAGCTATTTTAATTCCTATCAAAAAATTCTTCAGGCATAAAACAAATCAAAGAATTTGATGGATTTGAATAGCAAACA
Source organism: uncultured Treponema sp. (assembly GCA_964538245.1). Lineage (GTDB taxonomy): Bacteria > Spirochaetota > Spirochaetia > Treponematales > Treponemataceae > Treponema_D. The sequence continues at coordinate 29,811 of CAZIFO010000014.1, read as the reverse complement.
CGCATTGAAAAAGCATTTTTATACTCTTTTAGCATGGCAGACTTTGAATTCCAGCTGTTTTTCCGCTTGCCAAAATAAATAAGTTCCTTCATCTCGTCATAAAGCGCAATATTCTCAACTTTTTCAGAAATAAAATCCGCAATTTCAGAAGATTTTTTTCCAAGAAGATTCTCATCATAATCCAGCTGAACAATCGCCTCTGAACTATTTCCAGCCGCATCGTTATAAATAATTTTATAATTTCCTTCCGGAACTCTCTCCCCGTCCGGCGGCTTTAGCTCCGTGCAATACACAAACTGATTTCCGTCAGATTCAAAAATTTCAGGCGAGCTCACATTCCAGACATATCCATAATCCAGGCTTTCAGCTGAAAAAGATTCCGTCCGCTGCGCCGCATTATTTGTCTGGATAAAAACGGCGAGCCTTGCCTCCGGAAAATTTTCAGAATCCGGATATTCCAAGACAAGACTCTCTGTCGCATTTGAAATTTCAGCTTCGTCATCGGCGCAAGAAAAAAAAGAAAAAATCAGACAAAGCCCGGAAAAGATTCCAAGAAAAAAATGTCCAACTTTCTTTCCAGATGCGGCAAAATTCATCAAAAATCAACCAAATTCAAAAAACTAAAAATTGAAAATCAAGCTGATGACTGTAAGATCGTTGTCAGAAAACTGATTTACAATCGACTCAAATTTTACATTGATTTTTTTGCAAGCGTCATCAAGATAAGAAAAATAGTACAATCCCAAGTCTGTATTTTCCTGCCCTTCCGGAAGCTCCCTGTAAAAATCAATCAGCGAACGTTTCTTTGTGTCAGCGGCCATTTTTGACTCAAGGTTTTCTTTCTGCTCCTGATAATCGTCATTTTTGTTCAGAACTGTTATCTGAAGCCTTCCCTGCTTTCCGACAGACGTTGAGCCGCCGCCAAGCTTCCACGAAAGAGTTACAAGCTCGTGGTTCGCCTTTAGCTGGGCTACAATCTTCGCGCGGACTTCTGGATCAAACATAAGAGAGTCAATATCATCAACGCCGGCGTACATTTTTCTAGCCTCTTTCTTTAGGTTCTGGTTTTCGGCGTTGAGCGCAAGCTCCATCAAAAGAATTGAAATATATTCCGCGACACGCGACTTTTCCATGTAAGTCTGAAGAAGATGTCTAACCGCAATGTTAATCTGGGCGAACGAATCCTGATCCTTAAAGAATTTCAGAATTATGTACCAGTTCATAAGCGTCATTCTGTTCAAGAATTTTTCAGACATCAGAAGATAAATATTCCGCTCTTCAAGAGAATAATCCTTGTTTTCCATTATCGACTTCCAAACCGGATCAAGAATCATTTTCTTCGCGGCGCGGATTGTCGCTTCTTTTTTGGAAATTATCGCGCGCAGCTGGCGGTCTTCGATTTTGGTTCTTTCATCAATAAGTTCATTTGGATGAGCGCGGTTATGTTTTCGCACGCAGTCGCATTTTATCAAGTCGGCAAAAACCTGACGGTCAAACTGCTTGTACAAAATTGAATAAACAACAACTTTCGAAAGATCCATCACTTCCTGACGGACAGAAACGAATTCAGACATTGAAATTTCAATTTTGGAGATATAATCCACCATAATCATATTCTGAATTGCCTGGGGCGAAAAAGGATTCAGCGAAATTCCATATTCCTCGACATTGTCCGCCAGACGAATTCTAAGCAATTTCTTTTTATTGCTGATAAAATATGAAGTTCCCTCTTCTGTAAGAATAACTTTAAGCGGCAAGTTCAGAATAAATTTTTTTGCAGGCATATAATCTCCGAATTATTATCTTTACCAGTATAATATAAATTATCGGCATTGTAAAATTAAATTCTTGCATAAATCACAACTTCTTTATATTCTTGTTTTATGGGAAAAAAAATTCTCCGGGCACTTTTTTTTATGGCTTTCTGCCTTTTTTTCAATGCCTTTTCACAAGATTTCGCTTCTATTCCAAAAGGAAACAGCCTTTCTGAAGATGTTTACAAATCTTTGTCATCAAATAAATTCAATACTTTTTCTCAGGAACTTACGCCGACCGGCCAGGATGAATTTGCAAAGGATATTTACATTGAATTTCAAAAAAAAGATGATTCAGAAATTCTTGACGGACAAAGAGACACTGCGGTTTTGGATTTCAGGCAGGAAGATTTTTATTTATACAAGCAAGAATTTCTTTCATTTTTAAAAGATTTGAATTCGGCAGATTTAAAATGCAAGGTGATTGTTCTTTTTTCCGCGCTGACAGAAGCTTCCGTTCCGCCTTTATCAAAAATTTCTGGCTCAGAAGTTTTCGCAGAAAATTTGCCTTCTCCAGACGAAAGTTTTGCCGTTTCTGCAAGTTTCGACGTTTCTACAAAAAACACAATCCACACTGGGAGCATTTTTTCCACTTCCCCGCTTTGGCTTTGCAAAAAAATAACAGAAGCTTTTCAAGATCTTGATGAAATTTATCTTTTTCCGAATTTTATCTCGTCGCTTTACAGGCTTGGGCTGATTCATGGAGACAAACGCGCCGAAGCTTTTGTCCGCAATGAAATTCCCGCGATTTCCGTCACTTTAAATTCAATAGAAAATCTCTCGGTTCTAAAACATTTTCTTGAATCTTTTACGCCGGAAGAAACTGAAAACTGGGATCAGCATTATGTTTTTCTTCCACTGCATTATCCTGCGAAACCGATTGTTCTGAATGAAAATTTCTGCCTAGGAATTTGCATGGTTCTTGCCGTAATCACGCTGCTTTCGCTCTGCATTATTTCTTTTACAGGAAAACAAGGCGAACAGAATAAAATTGAGCTTTTAAAAAATCTTTACGTTCTTCCGCTCACGCTCGCAGCTTCTGTTCTTGGGCTTTCTCTTTCTCAAGTTTTTCTTAAGAAATTTTTTGGAGATATTGTCATAAATCCTGTCTCGTTTTTTGGACTTAAAGTTATTGTCTCAATGATTTTTATCTCGATTTTTTACGCGCTTCACAATATCTTAAAGCTTCCGACAGATATTTTTATCTACAGCTACATAATTCAGTTCATCGCGATTTTCAACATCTTCTTTTTTGCGCTCCAGGATCTTATGCTTTTTGTTCCGTATGGAATTGAGTATATTCTTATTTTTATTTTCCGGCGACGAAAAGGACTTGCAAATCTTATCATTTTCTTCGTTATGATGTCTTTTCCTTTCATTCCTTACGTTGTGGACATTCTTCAAAAGACGTCGCCGGAAGATTTTCCGCGCATTATTTACACTGATTTCTGGGGAAATATTTCAATTTCGCTTACGCTTTTTCCTTTTCAAATTATCTGGCTGAAAATTCTTGTAAGGCTGAATATTTTTAACAAGCTGAAAAAATATTCTGCGCTAAAGCTTTTCCGCAACGGGCTTTTTTCTACCGCGGCGATTTTCGCATTCTGCTTTGCATTTATGCAGGCAATTTATCTTATTGTCTACAAGCCGGTCAGAACAAAGGAGGAAAATTCAAAAGTAACATTGAGAAATGATTTTTCATCTTTTTGTTCAGTGAATATTTCACAAGATGAATTTTCAGGAATGAACACAAACCATATCAAAATCACATCTGAAAAAAATGCGCTTAGATACGAAGTAAAAATCAAAAGCCTTGATTATTCAGTTCCAATTTACGATTCACTCTACGCGTATGATTTTTCTTCTGAAAAAACGAAAAGAGGCGGAACAATTGAGGAAGTCAACTTTATAATTCCAGATTATCCGCCGGAAAAAATGACAATTGACTACGCGGCGTCTCCTGATTCAGTTGCGGCGGTTGAAGTGACTTCATTTTATGAATCTGATGAAAAAAATGTGATTCTGCGCGAAAGGACAAACGCATTCGTGGGGCTTAGAAATTGACAAAAGTTTATTTTCATGTTGATTTGGACGCATTTTTCGCTTCTGTTGAGCAGCTTGACCATCCGGAATACAGAGGAAAGCCGCTTATTGTCGGCGGAAAGCCAGGCGACAGGCGCTCGGTTGTTTCGACAGCTTCCTACGAGGCGAGAAAGTTCGGAGTTCATTCTGCGATGCCGGTTTTTCAGGCTGTAAAACTGTGCCCGAACGGAATTTTTGTGCATCCGGACATGAAGCGCTACCATGAAAAATCGCGCGAAGTCATGTCGATTTTCCATAATTTTTCTCCAGATGTCCAGCAGATGTCTGTCGACGAGGCTTTTATCGACATGACAGGAACGGAGAAGCTTTTTGGAAAGCCAGTTGAAGCCGCAAAGAAATTAAAGGAAGAAGTTCTTGAAAAAACAGGGCTCACAGTTTCTGTCGGAATCGCCTCGACAAAATACTGCGCGAAAATCGCCTCAGGAATTAGAAAACCGGACGGACTTTTTGAAGTTGAAAACGGAAAGGAAACTGATTTTATGCTTTCTCTTCCGCTTGAAAAACTTTGGGGAGCCGGAAAAAAGACTCAGGAAAAGCTTAAGAGCCACGGAATTACGACGACAAAGGACATTTACAACCGTTCCCTTCCGCTCCTGCAGAGCATTTTTGGAAAAGCGGCCGGACTTTTTCTTTACAACGCCGTGCGCGGAAATGAATATGACGATTTCAATTCAGAGCCGAAGTCCCGCTCGATAAGCGCAGAAACAACTTACGAGTACGATCTTGACGATTCTTACGCGATTGAAACCGCGCTTCTTGAGCTTTGCCACACAGTCATGTTCCGTTCATTAAAAGAGAAAGTCAGAAGCAGGTCAATTTCCATAAAAATCAGATATGAAGATTTTTCTACAGTTTCAATCCAGGAAAGCTCGGAAAGATACATTTCTTCCGTTGATGATTTTTTCGACCGCGTAAAAAATCTTTTCTGGAAAAAATACAGCAAAAAAATGGGGATAAGACTTTTAGGCGTGTGCCTTCAAAATCTTGAGGATGACACAAAGCCAAGAAGCAAGGAGCTTTTTGACTTTGGCGAAGAAAAAAAACGCAAGTTGGAACAGGCGATTCTAAAAGCGCAGCAAAAAGATCCTGCGCTAAAAATCACAAAAGCGCGGCTTCTTGAAAAATAAATCCAGCCGCATTTTTTAATCACTGCAACGGCGCAAAATATCCGCTTTCGTCACGGCCGCTTCTGTTCATAAGATAAGCCTCGATTTCAACAGGAAGATAACGCTGCCCGAAATTTGTGTCTAGGGACGAAGTGTAGCTCAGCACATAAATTCCAGACGGAATATTGATAATGTCATCAACAACCTGCCCAATTCCCTGCTCGCGGTAGACATAATATTCGCCGCCCTCAGTGCTCGAGGTTATGTAGTTGATTTCAGGGCACGATGAGCCTTGGACGAGCATAAGATTCACAAAGGAAATTGAGTTGTTGTTCAAATAAGTTGTCAAATCCGAAAGATTATATCTTCCAAACGCATTCTGTGTAATCTGGCCGTCTCCAATCAATATAATTGAAGATTTTTTTGTCTCTGTGATAAATGAATTCGCGCAGAGCCTTATCGCCAGATCAAGCGGAACATTGTCCGCCACAGGATTTTTAAGAGACTTCGCGGTGAATTTTGAAACATCATTTGGATTTCCTTCAAATTCCAAGACAGGAACTGCTCCTGCGCTTACAATTCTTAATGTTCCTTTTCCATTCATTGCGGAAGCGATTTCCTTTACAGAATTTTCCATTGCGTCAGAATAAGCGGCGGAAGCTCTTGAGCGGTCAATCAAAAGTGTTATGTCAGCGAAATCATTAAGATAAACAGCTCCGTCAAGATGATAGTCTGCGACTCCGCCTTTGTTCTCCGTGACAAGGAAATTATTTTCCTTTAGGCCCACAACACTTTGGCGGCTTCTGTTCTCAACCTTAACTTCAACAGTAACGCTCGGAAAACTGTCAGCATTGATTTTTTCAATCTGGACAAAAAGGCCGCCGACAAGCTCAGACATTTTTGCCATGACATAAATTTCGTTGCTCGCAAAATCTGAAACAAGAATATTTCCGTTGATGTCAGGAACAGCGCTTGTAAGGCGCGACGGAGCGTTTCCGGACGAGACGTTCTCAAAAACTGAGCCGTTGTCGCTGTCAATTGAATAAACTTTGTTCTTGTCGCAAAGAACAAGATATTTTCCCCAGGCTTTCATCGACTCAGGCTTTATAAAAGTCTTTTCCTTGCATAAAAGTCCAAGATAGTTTCCGGCGACATCAAATTTATAAACAGCTCCAGTAAGACAATCCGCGACAAAGACAGTTGAATCAATCACAGAAATTCCTGTCGGACCTGAAAGCCCCGCAAATTCGCCTTGTTTTCCGCCGAAAAAGAAAAGCGCGTTTCCATCGCGGTCAAAAACATCAACTCTGCTGTTGCCGAAATCAGTTACAAAAATATTTCCGTCTCTGCTCTGCGCAAGATACTCAGGGCCAACCAGGCCGCCGACTTCTCCGCTTTTTTTTCCGAAAGATTTTACAAAATCTCCTTTTGAATTGAACTGGCTGATTCTGTCGCCGGCAAATTCTGAAACAAGGAGAGAACCGTCATCAAGCCTGATAATATCCATCGGCCTGTCAAAACCGTTTACAGGTCCGAACGTGCGTGAAAGAACAAGTCCGTTCTGGTCCATCCTGAAAAGCTCATTCGAACCGTAAGAAACTACCCACATTGTCCCGTCGTTGTTTGGAAGGAGAGAAACAGGCTGGCTAAAAACAAGTTTTCCTTCATCATTTTTTCCAGGGAAAACTCCTGACTCGGTATATTTTACAGGTTTTTCAAGTCCTTCGCCTGAAACAAGGCGCCTTTCGCGGACAATCTCAATTCTGTTCTGAAGCAAAAGTCCGCCGTATCCTTCGTCAGCGGCATATTTCCAGTTTTCAAGAGCAGTTCCCTCAACTCCGGATCTGTAATAAGCCTTTCCAAGCCAGTCAAGAATCACACTTTCGTTCGGAATATATGACAAAGCTTTCTCAAACTGAAGAATCGCATCGTTAAAAGAACCTCTGTAATAAGCCTGAACGCCGCGCCTAAATTCTTCCTCGCCCTTTCCGCTCGCCGCGCTCCGTGTGCCTAGTCCGGAACGTGCAGAAGACTCGTCGTTTTTAAAAACGCCGTTGTCTGAGAAAACAGGCATCAAGATTAAACTAAAAACAAAAGATAAAACAAAAATTCTATTTGCGCTTTTCATAATTCACCAGCTTAGTTTGTCTGCAACATTTTAAGATGCTCGGCAACTTCCGCGTTTCCAGGAAGAAGCTTCTGCGCCTTTGAAAGATATTTCAGCGCATCAGAGTCAAGACCAAGCTTCAAATAAACCCAGCCAACGCTGTCCATGCAAGCCGCGGAATTAGGAGAATGCTCCAGAGCCTTTTTACAATATGAAAGCGCGACTGTCAGATCACGGTTTTCACAAGCAAGGACATATCCCATTCCATTCAGCGCAGTTGGATACTCAGAGTCAATCTCCAGAGCCTTTTTGTAGAACTCAAGGCTTTTTTCAACCTCATTCTGCTCCCAGTAAACATAGGCAAGAGATGAATAAACCATCGCAGGCTTGTAGCCGCTTTCAAGAAGCTTGTTAAGCTCAAATTCGGCAAGCTTTTTTCTGCCGCTCGTAGAATAAATCACAGCAAGTATATATCTGCACTGAAGAATTCTGTCCAGGTTTTCATCAGAAGTGACAACTTGCTCAAGATAAACAAGCGCGTCGTCAAATCTGTTCAGCTTAGCGTAGCAAAGCCCGACATAATAGGAAAGCTCCATTGCGTCAACGCCGCTCCCGTCCGGAAGAGAAAGAAAAAAAGCAAGGGAACCTGAGTAATCCCCTTTTTTATACATTGAAATTCCATCTTTTAATGTGCTGTTTTCTGCCATAATATCCCGCCCTTATGCCAAAAAATTAAATCTTAAACTTTACTCCAACAGGAAATTCCGCAGCCTCAGGATTTGCCTGAACCAGTGAAATTGATATTTTTCCGCTCCTGACAGTTTCAAAATCGCAGCCAGGAAGGCCTTCCGTCACGATTTTTCCGCCGACACATTTTCCGCTGCATTTTTTCTCAGAAATTTCTGAAATTTCAAGCGTGTCATTATAATCCCGCCTGCAAAGAGATGTGAACACAGCTTCCTTATATTCATCGGAAGAAATAGCATTGATACTTACAAATAAATCGTTTTTGCAAAGTGAAATTAAAGTTTCAAGATTTTCCGCGCAGAATTTAGCAAGCGGCGCAAAATTAAAATTCGTGTCAGCATAATCGAATTCCGGAGACTCAAGGCTCACCGCGATTCCAGGAAGATTATACAAAGCGGCCTGACGCGCAGCAGCGATTGTCCCTGAATAAACTGTGTCAGTTCCAAGATTCGGCCCGTGGTTGATTCCTGAAAAAACAGCGTCAAATTTCACCGGACGGCCGGCCTCGTCATGAAAAAAATCATGGCAAAGCGCGCTTATAACGCAGTCAGCGGGAGTTCCGGAGCACGTAAATTCATTTTCGGAAATCTTAACATACTCCATTTTTGTTCCAAGAGAAATTTTACTTGAAACGCCGGACTGATTCTTAGCCGGAGCCATAACAAAGACATCAGCGAAATGCGAAAGATTTTCTTTTAAGATTCTCAGGCCCGCATATTCTATTCCGTCATCATTTGAAATCAGAATTTTTCTTTTATTTTTATGAAACAATATGGACACCTCGCGCCGGCTCTACTTCGTAGCAAGTCGCATGGAACCCGAAGATTTTTGTAAATTCGGAAAGTTTATCTTTGAATTTCGGAACATTGTGCTCGTCAAGAATCGCGTAAAGACATCTTCCGAATCCTTTTCCGGTTATTCTTCCGCATGTAAACGGATTTCTCGCGTCGTTGCTGTTCGGCTCAATCTGAAGAAGACGCTTTATGAGCCAGTCAATTTCAGGGCAGGAAATTTCATATTCATCGCGCATATTTTCGTGGCTCATGTTCACGGCGCGCGCAAAAGCTCCGAAAGAGCCGTTTCTTATTCCCTCGCTGGCTTTTAGAACATATTCATGCTCTTTCATAATCGAGTTGAGCTTTTTATGAACAGCCTCAGGCGTTGAGGAAAGGACAAGGTTCACTTCGTGCGGATTTTCTTCATAAATCCAGCCGCCACGGACATTTGACTTTGTTTCTTTTAATTCGCCGAGAATAAGCGCATATTCAGGCTGTCGGATCAAAGTTTCGTTCCAAATTTCAATTCTCGGGACTTTTGTATCAACAAGAAGGATTTTTTTGTCAAAATTCCACGGAAGAATTTCATATTTTTTAGATGAATGGTCAGTTAAAATCAAAGATTTTTCCTGCGAGTAAATTGCAGCGAAAAAATCTGATGAATAATTCTGCGCGCCAAGGAATTTTCGGTTTCCCCTTTCAATTATCGCAAGAAGATTTTCATCATTAATATCAAGACCTAAAAGCGCGCGGACAGCATACGCAGTTCCAACTTTTATCGCGGTGGAAATTCCAAATCCGGCAGAAGGAAGAATATCTGAATAAATTGTGATATTCATTCCCTTCAAATCGTAGCCGCTAGAAGCAAATCCGTAGAGAATCGCTTTTACAGAGTTTGCCCATTTATCTTCTTTTTTGAATTTTAACGCTGTAACACTTGTTTTTTTTGAATCTTTTAGCTGTGGAAAATAAAAATAAACGTAATTGTCATCGCGAAGCGAAGCAGAAATATAGACTGGAAGATTTACCGCCATCGAAAGCGTCTTATCCCTAAAAAACCAGGAATGTTCTCCGATAAGATGAAAACGTCCCGGCGTTTCAACAACAACTTCAGGCGGCACCGAATACTCGGATTTATGAATTTCCTTGATAAGCTCCAACTAACTGTTCTCCAACTTTTTTTACATTTTAGCAAAACTCAAAAAACGGCAAAAAAACCGCGCAATTGCTTTTTTAAAAACAACTTAATAGAATTATACCGATATGTTCTTATTTTTACAAGTTTTTTATTCCTTGCTTTCAGGATTCTTTCTTTCCCTTGGAATTCCAAACGACTTTTTTCTATACGGGCTTCCGGTTGCCGGCCTTTTTTCAGCGGCTCCTCTCTACATCGCAATAAACACTTCAAAATCATATAAGACGGCATTTATTTGCGGATATTTGCAGACTGCGCTCTGCCATCTTCTTTCAAGCTTCTGGCTCGGAAATTTCCGGGGATTCGCGATTTTTACGCTCGGAGCTTCCCTTGTCGGAACAGGTTTTATCGGCGGATTCATAAGTTTTATCGCCTATTTTCCAGTTCTTTACTCAAAAAAATCAGACTCGCTTTCCGAGCTTTCCGGGAAAAAGCCTTTTTCTGTTCCGTTCAGGATTCTTTGGTTCACCTGCGTCTATTTGATTTACGAATGGTGCAAGTCGACAGGATTTCTCGCATATCCGTGGGGAACAGTCTCAATGACGGCGTTCAGATGGCCGCTCATAACTCAGATTGCCGACATAACAGGAGTCTGGGGCGTTTCTTTTCTTTTTGTCTTTTTCTCATCATGCCTGGGAGAAGGAATTCTGATTCTTGGAAAAATTCAGAACAGCGGGGCAAAAAGTGAGCTTTTCATTTCATTAAGAAACACTTTTTTGTGCTGCGCAAGCCTTTTCCTTGTCTCATCAGTTTACGGAGCGTATCAAATCCTAAAGGAACGAATTCCTGAAAAAACGATGAACACAGTTTTAGTCCAGCAGAACAACGACTCATGGAGCCGGAACCAGAAAGTCAATATTCAGATTTCAGAGCTTCTTTCTGACGAAGGAATACAAGAATTGCAGGACAATTATAATGAAGACGCGGATCTTGTTGTCTGGAGCGAGGCGGTTCTTTCAAAGCGTTTTCCCGCGGCTGAAGATTTTTATAATTATTTTCCTGAAAACGAGCCGCTTCTTCCTTTTATAGAAAAAAAAGAAACTCCGTTTTTAATCGGCGGGCCTTACGTAATAAACGCGGAGAAAAAAGACTACGGAAACGGAGCACTTCTTTTCGACAAGAATGGAAAATTCCGCGGCGTTTACACAAAAATGCACCTTGTTCCGTTCGCAGAGCTGATTCCGGGCCGGCAATACGAAGCTGTAAGAAATTTCGTCAAGAAAATCGCAGGAAGCTACGGCTGGGCGCCAGGAGAAAAACCTGTTATTTTTGAGATTCCGCTGAACTCAAGCCAGCCAAAAGCAAAAACTGATTTTGATGTCGTCTCGCTTTTAGATAAAAATCAAAATAAAAAGCAGAATTTCGCAAGAATAACAACGCCAATCTGTTTCGACGATTCCGCGATTGAAGTCATGCGCGCAATGTTTCTCGCCGGAAGCGAATGTTTCGTGAACATAACAAACGACTCCTGGTCAAAGACAAAATCGGCGGAAACCCAGCATTTTGTAGTCGCGCATTACAGAAGCATCGAATTCAGAACAACGACAATCCGCGCCGCGAACGCAGGAGTCACAGCCGTCGTCTCTCCGACCGGAAAAGCTCTTGCAAGCCTGCCGCTTTTTGAAACCGGCGAGCTTTCATACAAAGTTCCGGTCTTCAAAAGGCAGATGACAATTTTCGCGCGTTTTGGGAACTGGCTTCCACATTCTGCCGCAATTTTCTGCCTTGCGTTTGTAATTTTCAAATTAAAAAGCAAATATAATGATGACAAATCTGAAAAAGATGAAAAAACTTCGGAGGAACAATAAAAATGCGCTGTCCTTACTGCGGAAGCCTCGACGACAAGGTTCTTGAATCAAGAACAATGGCGAACGGAGAATCAATAAGAAGAAGACGCGAATGCATGAGCTGCGGCTACCGTTTCACAAGCTACGAAAGAATTGAAGAGAAAAAATTCATGGTCGTAAAAAAAGACGGCAGAAGGCAGCCTTTCGACTCGGCCAAGCTTGAGAAAGGAATCGAGCGCGCGCTGGAAAAACGCCCTGTGACATCAGACACAATAGAAAACATTGTGAACGATATTTACGACCAGGCCGTCATGATTGGAAAAACTTCCCGCGAAATTTCAACATCCGAGCTCGGAGAGCTTGTCCTTGACCGACTCTACAAAACTGACAAAGTCGCCTACATCCGGTTTGCGTCGGTTTACAAGCACTTTGAAAGCCTTGATGAGTTCATAAATGAAATAAAAAATTCAAAAAGAGATAAAAAATAATATTTTTTTGTGTTTTTGCTGTTGACACAATTAAAACAAATCTATATCATTAAATACATCACTTGGGGGCATAGTCCAGCTGGTAGAACACCGGACTCATATTCCGTATGTCATAGGTTCAAGTCCTATTGCCCCTACTTTTCAATGAAGCTAGTCAGAGATGGCTAGCTTTTATTGTTTATGGCCAATTAAAAATCAGGAGGAAACAATGGAAGCAGAAAAGTTCAACTCACCTTTCAAAGGCCGCTCGCTTTTGACATGGCTTGATTACACGCCGGAAGAAATCTTGCAGATTCTCGACTACGCTTTTCTCGTAAAGAAACAGTCGCACGCAGGTGAGCTTCACCAGAGATTTTTGGGAAAAACAATCGCCCTGATTTTTGAAAAACGTTCCACACGCACACGCTCTTCTTTTGAAACAGCTTTCGGAGAAGAAGGCGGCCACCCTGTTTTCATGTCAACTCAAGATATCCAGCTTGGCGGAAAAGAAAGCGTAAAAGACACGGCGCGCGTTCTTGGAAGAATGTTCAGCGCGATTGAATTCAGAGGATTCAAGCAGGAGCACGTAAAGCAGCTTGCTGAATATTCCGGAATTCCTGTAATCAACGGACTTACAGATGATTTTCATCCGACACAGGCCTTAGCCGACATCATGACTTTAAAAGAGAACTTCGGAAAGCTTAAGGGCTTGAAATGGGTTTTCTGCGGCGACGGACGCAACAATGTAGCGCGCTCGCTCATGATAATCTCCGCAAAGCTTGGAATCAATTTTGCAATTTTCGCGCCAAAAGAACTTTTTCCTCCGAAGGATATTCAGGACATTTGCGCCCCGCTTGCTCAGAAAAGCGGAGCAAAAATTGAAATTTCAGATGATATTTCAGTTGTAAAAAACGCAGACTGCCTTTATACTGATGTATGGGTTTCAATGGGCGAAGAAAAGCTCAAAGATGAAAGAACCCGCTTGCTAAGACCGTATCAGGTGAACAAAGAGCTTATGAACGCCACAGGCAAAAGCACGACAATATTTATGCACTGTCTGCCGGCAGTTCTTGGCCAAGAAGTAACCGAGGAAGTTTTCGAAAGCCCTGCAAGCAAGGTGTGGGACGAGGCTGAAAACCGTAAACATACGATCAAGGCGATTATGCTTGCGCTTATTTAAAAGCGAAAAAGCAAAGAGGAGTTTTTATGAAAAAATCATTTATCCTGTCTGCATTGATTCTGTTTGGAATTTTGTTTGGTGCTGCCGCTCAGGAAAATCAGCGTGAGTACAAATATCCGTTCCAGGAATCAGAAGTTTCTTATCATAATGTCATTGTATATAAAGTTCTTGACCAGAAAGAAACTTACATTGTTATTTATGCGAAAGGACACAGGGATGTCGGCACTGTAACAATTCCTAAAAAATGGTATTCAAGCGCGGTAAATCCGCAGGCAAAACTAACTTTCAGACCTTTGTCAAAGGGAATGACTCCTTACATGACAATTATTTCACGCAACGGCTCATTCGAACGGGTTATAATGAATCTTCCGACTTCGCGCGCAGATTCAGTCTGGGGAGTTGCAGACAGCAGCTATCAAGTTGATGACGCGGACAAAGACTCGCTTGAGATTGTTTATTAATCAATTGCTTAATATTTACTAGAATTTGTTAATTTATTAGTTTATATTATATGGCTGCTATCAAAAGATGGCAGCCATATTTTTTATGAAACAGCAAACTGAGGAACAAAATGATTATCATTCCAGACTCCAAAATCAAAGAATTCGAAAATTTCTTAGACAATCATAATTTTTTTTATGTCGCGGGCCACAAGGAGCCGGACGGAGATGCGATTTTCAGCTGTCTTGGAATGGCAGAAATCTTAAAATCACGAAACCTTGACTACCAGCTTCTTTCGGCAGGACCTTTCAAGCGAAATGAAATCAAACCAAAAGCAAAATTATTTTCAAATGAGATGAGATTTATTTCAGAGCCGGAAAGAAAAAAAACAGGCCTGATTATCCTCGACTGCTCGGAGATTTCAAGGCTCGGCGACATTGAAGGCGACCTTAAAAATCTTGACACTTTTATCATTGACCATCACAAGACAGCCGCGGCTTCAGAAAACAGCATCATAGATTCAAGCTCCCCTGCATGCTGCTGCCTTGTCCAGCAAATTTACGAAAAACTGGTCGGAAAACTGACTCAAAAATCCGCTGAATATTTTTTCTTTGGCTTGGCGACAGACACAGGATATTTTAGATTTCTTGACACAACTTCGGCTGAAGTTTTCAGGCAAACGGCGCGGCTCATTGAAGCCGGCGTAAATCCACGCAAAGTTTATGACACAATAACCGGCGGAAAAGCGTATTCAACAAGGAAACTGCTAGGAATAATGCTTGACCGCGCGGAACGGAGATACAACAACAAGCTCGTAATCACGTACGAAACAATGGAAGACACAAAAAAATGGGGACAGGAGGGACGCGACAACGACTCGCTTTATTCACTTTTGCTTTCCGTTGAAGGCGTTGAAGCCGTTCTTTTTGTCAGGCAGGACACAGAGCTTACATGCACATGCGGATTCCGGTCAAGAGACGCTGTTGATGTCAGCGCAATCGCTGCAAAATTTGGCGGCGGAGGACATAAAAACGCGGCAGGATTAAGCATTGACGGAAAAATAAAGGATGTGACAGAAAAAATTTGCCTCGAATTTTCGAAAGTCTTAAGATAAAGAAAAACAAAGCGCGATCCGGCCGGATAAAGGCCGGATTTTTTTTGTTTTTTTTGTTTTTTTTGTTTTTTTTGTTTTTTTTGTTTTTTTTGTTTTTTTTTGTTTTTTTTTGTTTTTTTTTGTTTTTTTTTGGATTTTATTGGTTTTTCATTGTTTTTTTATTGGGTTTTATTGTTTTTTTGCTTTTTTAAGCTGTTTTCATAGTTTTTTATAGATTGGCACGATTCTTGCTTATCCTACTTCACATATCAAACAACAAAAAATGTGGAGAAATTTATGAAGAAAATCAATATTAACGATTTGCCTGAAGAACTAGAATCAAAAAAGATTTCACCGGAAGACGCTGTAAATGCAGTCTGGGCGGAAATCTACACAAATCCGAAAAACTACGGGCTTGAAGATTTTAGCGAAGACGAAAAAAGCGATTTTTTAATAGATTTCCGTGAAAAAATCAGCTTGCTTTTCTCAAAATATGACAAAAATTTAGGAACATTTTCAGCATTTTTACGCGGCTGCATAACTTTTTTAAAATCATCATGGAAAAAAAGAATTCTAAAAGAAAAATCAGACAAAAAGACTACAGAAAGCTTTCTAATCGACAAATTAAAAAATGATTTATCAAAATTTTCATCTGAAAATTCAATTGAATCCGACGGCAAAAGCGAAACCACCAAAAAAGACTCTGACTGCAAAATAAAAATAAAAACTTTGACAATTCTCGTGCTTGCACTAAAAGCCTGCAGGGACATCGACGATGAGCTGATTTCAAAAATGAGCAAATTTGCCGGAATAGACGAAAGAAAACTGCAAAAACTCGTCCAGGAAATGAAAAATGTCGCGCTCCAAAATGAAAACGCAAGAGAAAAACTTATCGCAAAACGGAACAACGCTTTTTATTTTAGAAGAAAATATGGAATTGAAATGCAAAAAATGGAAGTTAATGATTTTTCATACGAAAAGCTAAGGCTCCGCTACGAACATCAGACAAAAAACTGGATAAAAAGCAACGAGCTTCTAACAAAACGCGGAGTCAACGGTCCGACAAACGTCGATGTCGCGAAAAAACTGGGCTTAAAGCCGAGAACAGTCGGATTTTATCTTTTCAAGGCTAAAAAGAATTTGTCAGAAAATCAAATGGAACAAAATGACGAGGCCGACGATTCTGATGAAAAAATCTAGACGCGCAGCCCTACTTTCGCTATAATTTAGTTTACTATGATTTTGTATCTTGCGACAGGAAACCGACACAAACAAAAAGAAATGCAGGAAATCTTGCCGGATTACGAGATAAAAATTCCTGCGGACGACGGAATTGACTTTAATCCGGAAGAAACCGGCTCAACTTTTTACGAAAACAGCCTCATAAAAGCGAAAACTTTGTGGCAAATCGTAAAAATGCCCGTGATTGCCGACGATTCAGGACTCTGCGTTGACGCTTTGGACGGCGAGCCAGGAATTTTCACATCAAGATACGCAGGCCCCGCTTTTCCTCACGGCCGGCCAGACGGCAAAAAAATCAGCCAGGACGAGCAAAACAGATTTCTAATAGAGCAATTGAATGAAAAGCTCGCTAAAACCGGCTTAAAAAACAGAAAATGCCACTACACTTGCGCAATGGTTCTTTACGTGCGCCAGGATCAGCTTTACGTCGCCCAGGACATTTTTGAAGGCGAGCTGATTGACGATATCTCAAAACAGGCTGGCTCAGGCGGCTTCGGATACGATCCAATCGTTTATCTTCCGGAATACAAAAAAACAGTCGCGGAAATTTCCGCCGAAGAAAAACACAAAATTTCCCACCGCGGCAAAGCCGTCAGAAAAATCGCCCAGATTTTAAAAGAAATAGAAAAATAAATTTTTAAAAGGGCGTTTCCCTAACATACGTTCGGGCCGCTATGTCCGCACTTCCGCTTGCGCTCCATTCGTCCGCTCCCTGCGGTCGCTCCCGAACGCCTGCGGCGGTGCTCCCAGCGCTAACGCATCAAAAATCAAAATCCTAAAAAACAAAAATCAAAAAATCTTAAAAAAATTTAAAAATTTTTCTAAAGTTTTTGCCCATTAAAGCCGAAACTAGTTAATGATGAACTATGGGCGTTAAAAACTTCGTAGAAGAACAGCGTCCAAGGGAATCAAATGTAGAAGGAAACGGATGTAGCCTTGTAATACGGAAGTTTCCTTTTACAAACAGATTGAAAAGGATTTCAGTCTGACAAAATTTCCACGGAGGAAAATTATGGTCATTAATCACAACATGTCCGCAATGTTCGCCAACAGACAGCTTGGTGTAACAGGTCTCAGTCTTTCTAAAGACATGGAGAAACTCTCTTCAGGAGAGAAGATTAACCGCGCAGGCGACGACGCTTCAGGACTCGCAGTATCTGAAAAGATGCGCAGTCAGATTCGCGGCTTGAACAAAGCTTCTGAGAACGCTCAGAATGGTATCAGCTTCATCCAGGTAACAGAAGGTTACTTGCAGGAGACAACAGATATCGTTCAGAGAATCCGCGAGCTTGCTGTTCAGTCTGCAAACGGAATCTATTCTGACGAGGATCGCATGCAGATTCAGGTTGAGGTTTCTCAGCTTGTTGCTGAAGTCGACCGCATTGCTTCCCAGGCACAGTTCAACGGTATGAACATGCTCACAGGACGCTTTGCAGCACAGTCTGGCGAAAATTCTGTAACAGCTTCTATGTGGTTCCACATCGGTGCCAACATGGACCAGAGAGTTCAGGTTTTCATCGGAACAATGACAGCAGCTGCTCTCGGTGTTCGCGACATTGGATCAGAAAGTGTTTTGACTCTGGAAACTCCAGAATTGGCCAACCGCGCAATTGGTACTCTTGATGAAGCTCTTAAAAAGATCAACAAACAGCGTGCAGACCTTGGCGCATATCAGAACCGCATGGAATATGCAGTAAAAGGTCTGAACATTTCTGCTGAAAACCTTCAGGCATCGGAATCAAGAATCCGTGACACTGATATGGCAGAGCAGATGGTTGAGTTCACTAAGAACCAGGTGCTTTCTCAGTCTGGCACAGCTATGCTTGCGCAAGCTAATGCTCAGTCTCAGAATGTCTTGTCTTTGCTCAGATAGTACAGTATAATTTTTGATGCTTTGGGATTTTTCTCAAAGCATCAAAAATTCGCGGTGATTTTTTTGCTTTACCTCTTTACAAATCTTCAAAATCATCTAGAATTCAATTAAACATATCTGTGTGAAAATTCATTTTTACATAAATTCAGGCGTGTGTTTAGTCATGCTATAGTTCTTTGAAATCTGCCGTCTATGATTTTCTGTGGCAGTGGAAATTGACTATTAAATTATTTTGATGGTCAATTCCCACTGTAAAGATCTAAACACGTATCCGGGGGCGCAATAACCGGCTGCGTTCTGCACAGAATTGGGAGCAATTACAGCAAGATGTTGAATTGCTTTTATTTATCATGGAGGGCACAAATATGGTAATTAATCACAACATGAGCTCAATGTATGCTAACCGCACTTTGGGCGTTAACAGCCAGCAGTTGGTAGGAAACATTGAGAAGCTTAGCTCAGGACAGCGCATTAACAAAGCTGGAGACGATGCTTCAGGATTGGCAGTATCTGAAAAGATGCGCAGCCAGATCCGCGGTTTGAACCAGGCTAACAGAAACATTCAGAACGGTGTTTCTTTTATCCAGTCAACAGAGGGATATTTGCAGGAGACTACAGACATTCTTCAGAGAATCCGTGAGCTTGCTGTTCAGTCAGCAAACGGAATCTATTCTGACGAAGACCGCATGCAGATTCAGGTTGAGGTTTCTCAGCTTGTTGCAGAAGTTGACCGCGTAGCTTCACAGGCTCAGTTCAATGGTATGAATATGCTTACAGGAGCTTTTGCTCATGATTCAGCTTCTGGACGTGTAATGATGTTCCAGGTTGGAGCAAATATGGATCAGAGAGTTCAGGCTTTCATTGGTACAATGACAGCTCAGGCTCTTGGTCTTAGAGGCGCACAGGGCGAGGAAGGCGGAATTGCTATTTCTACACCTGACACAGCTAACATGGCAATCGGCTCAATTGACGAGGCTCTTAAAACTGTTTCAAAACAGAGAGCTGACCTTGGCGCATATCAGAACCGTTTCGAAATGGCTTCGAATGGTGTTGCTGTTGCTGCAGAAAACCTTCAGGCCGCTGAATCACGCATCCGCGATACAGATATGGCTTCTGAAATGGTTGAGTACACAAAGAACCAGATTCTTACACAGTCTGGAACTGCAATGCTTGCACAGGCTAACAGCCAGTCACAGAACGTACTCGCACTGCTTCGCTAGTTTTTACCAAATAATAAATCGGAATTTCTAATCAAAAGAGACTTCTGGATGTTGTCTTTTTAGAGTAGAAAACGTGGAGGAAAGGGGTGCGCCCCCCTTTCCTTCTTATTTTTCAGGAGGAAAAAGCCCTATGAATGTTAATTCAATCGGGCAGAATTTGGCAATGGATGGCCGCTTCAAAAACTCCGGAAGAACCGCGACTGCAAATGTGAAACCGTCAGAGCCGATAAAGCCTGCGGAAATTCCAATGGCAGACGCGGCGCAAGTGGTCCAGAACATTACCGAAAACATTGCCCGAGTAAAGGAAGATGTCAAACAGCTTCAGAGATTATCTGACGCCGTTATGGGACGAAAGGTTACGTTTTCTGTGAACCAGGAACTGAACCAAGTCGTTGTTTCTATTGTAGACCCAACTACAGACAGAGTTATCAAGGAGATACCATCCCAAGATGTCCAGAAACTGAAAGTCAGAATCAGAAAAGCAATCGGACTTTTGTTCGATGAAATGATTTAGCTTGACAGTTTTCTAGCAAGTAATCTGAGGGGATAATTACTATGGCTGATATTTCAATACCTGGCGTCAGCGACAAATATAAGACAAATGACTATATTGAAGCACTGATGAAAAAAGAGCGGATTCCTCTCGATCATGAGCAGGAATCGCTTGACAGGTACAAAGAACAGCAGAACGCTTGGCGCGACATCAACACGAGAATGTCGTCTTTACGCACAAGCACAAAAAATCTCTACTCTTTTGAAAATCCTTTTAATAATAAACTTGCGGAATCCAGCGATGAAAATGCTGTGACAGCAACAGCAGACCGCGACGCTTCATATGAATCATTTAAAATTGACGTAATCAAAGAAGCGAAGGCAGACAGATTTCTTTCCGGCGAGCTTGATAAAAATTCACAAGTTCCGAAAGGAAAATACACATTTCAAGTCGCAGACAAAACAATCACATTCAACTGGAAAGGCGGCAAGCTTTCTGATTTCATAACGTCATTGAACCGCCGCGCAAACAACACGCTAAAACTTTCACTTGTCGGCGTGAACAACTCAAAATCTTCACTTTTAATTGAATCTCTTAAAACTGGATACGACAGCCGTCTTGTTTTTAAAGACGACGCTTTAAAATATGCGCTCGACAATAAAATTGTCGAAAAAAACAAAAAAGACACGACAGAAATCGGTTCTTCTTTGGAAGAGCTTGAAAATCCGCCGGAAGAAACAAAACTTCCGGAAGTTGAACAGACCGGAATGCCGGAAATGACAACGAAGCAAGTTTCAAAAGATGAAGAAAATCAAAAAATCATTGTTCCGCCAAGAAGCGGCTACAGCATAAAAATCGGAGACGAATTCAAGGCAGTTGACTCAGAACGGCTTGAATTCACTTTTTCAACGCAGCAAGTTGACGACATCACGGACGAGCTTAACATAATGCGCTCTACCCGCCCGGAGCTTCCGGACGCAGGCGACGTGACTTTTGAGACAATCACTGTCGAAAATGAGCAAAGCGAGACGAATCTTCCTCCGGCTCCGCTTGAGCCTCTTGTTCCGATTACGGGCGAAGCTGATTTTTATGTTCATAATTCAGACGGAAACGAAGTTAAAATTGACACAAGCAAATTCGCAAAAGACGAGGCAACTGGCGAAACTACAGTCGGCTTAAATTTGCGTGAATATCCAGACATCGAAAGCATTGTTGTCAGGAACAGAAACACAGGAACGAAGCTCACAGTCTCGCCGCTTTCGCTTTACGACGAAAAGAAAAATCTCGGCTACACGGCCGTAAATCCAATCAGCGAGGCAGGAGATGCAGTTATCAAATATGAAGGAATAACAATCACGCGGCCGACGAACAAAATTGACGATGTTGTTCCCCATGTAACGCTGAACGTTAAGCAGCCGACTGAAAAAACTGCGACAATCGAAATAAATCCGGACAAAGACTCGGCAAAAAACGCGCTTATCGATTTTGTCGGAAAATACAACCAGGTTATGGCAGAAATCAACATTCTAAGCGAAAACAAGCCTGAAATCATCTCTGAACTTGATTATCTTACAGACGACGAAAAAGAGGCTGAAGAAAAAAAGCTCGGAATGTTCCAGGGAGATTTTTCGCTCACGAACGGAAAAGCTTCTATGCGCACAATCGTAACCGGAAACTACCGCTGGTCAGACAACGCGACAGTCACAATGCTAAACCAGATTGGAATTTCAAGCCGGGCTTCAGGCAACAACGGCGGCTCATACAACGCTTCGCAAATGCGCGGCTATCTTGAAATCGATGAAAAAAAACTCGACTCTTCCCTTGAAAATGAGCTTGACCAAATAAAAAATCTTTTCGGCTATGATTCTGACGGCGACTTGATTATTGACTCCGGAATCGGCTACGCGCTCGACAGGCAGCTTACGGCATGGGTTCAGACAGGCGGAATTATCGCGACAAAGAACACAAATCTTGACACGCAAATAAAATCATCAGAAAGCAAAATCAAGCGGCTTGAAACTCAGCTTGCCTCAAAAGAAGCGAATTTGCGCGACAAATACGGAAAAATGGAAGGAACGCTAAACAGCCTGAACGCCCAGTCAAATACGCTAAGTAATTTTGCAAATAATGGAAAACAGTAGTATAATAGAAAAAAGAAAGATGAATAATTAATCATCTTTTCAAAAATGTGCTTGAACAGGAAAAATCAAAATATGGAATTTTATGTAAACGGCGAAAAAATTGACATTCAGCTCGAAAATGAAAAAACAGTCGGCGATGTTTTAAAATCATTTGAGGAAGAATTTGCAAAAAACAACGCGACAACAGTGAATATCATTTTGAACGGAAAAAACGTTGACGCGGATCATTTTGATGACGAATGTAAAAAGCCCTTAGAAGATAACACAAAGCTTGAGCTATCTGTAATTTCATTATCAGACATCCAGAATTCATTTAAAGCGGAAGCAGAGGAATGTTCAGATCTTGCAAAAAAAATGCTTGAAATTCCGGAAAAGCTCCAGACAGGAAAAGACAAAGAAGCCAGCAAAATGATTACATTGCTGACGGACTTTATTGAAAATTTCTGCCACACGGCTTCGCTTTCCGCGCTTTTTCCGGAAAATTACAAGGACATAAAGATTGACGAAAAAAATCTTAAAGATTTCTTCGCTGACTTTACACAGATTCTTTCAGATTTTGAACAGGCAATCTCTTCAAAAGACACAGTTTTAATAGGCGATTTGGCTGAATATGAAATCAGTCCGCGCCTTGTTGCGATTGCAGACTCAATCAAGGATTTATGATGGGCGGAGGAACAGGTTCAACAATTCAAGCGCGGCAAGAGCTTGGTCAAAATCTATTTTCAATAATCATCATTGTCGCAATAGTCGTATTGCTTATTTTGTGCGTCTATTTTATTTCGCGGGCAATAACAAAATATCATAATTCTCCGGCTTATCTTGAAAAACGTAAAAAGCGGCCGACATCAATTAAAGATATAAATGCAGTTTCTTCGGCCTGCAGCCTTACAAAAGAAGAAAAATACGTTCTTACAGAATTTTGCAGGGAAAACAAACATTTAAATCTTCTTTATTTGATAAAAGAAAAAGAAACTTTTGACAATCTTTTGAAAAATCTGTTCAAGGAATATGACTCTTCGTCTGACGAATCTTCAAAATCTGCGCTTTTTTCGCTCAGAAAAAAAATTTTTACGACTTACAATCAAAAAGTAGTTGTAAAAAACTCAAAATTCTTGAGCGTAGGAACAAATTTTACATACACAAAGGAAAAAGGCTTCCATTACAGGCTGATTCTTGCCGAAAACGGAATTGACGGAATGATTTTGAATATTCCAAGTGAGCTTAATCCAGAAACTGATTTTCCTAAGCCTCTTGAAAAGATTTCGCTTGTTTTTGATGCAACTGATGGAACTCCTTATACGCTTGAGTCAAGAGTTGTGCGCTTTCAAGATGGAAAAGAAGGCAAAAAACAGCTGATTATTGTTCACAGCGACAAAATTTCAAATCTCCAAAAACGCGCGCAGACTCGTGTTGACATGGATTTGCCTTGCAAATTCAACGCAGTTAAAACATCAGTCGAAAAAAAGGGAAAAACGGAGCAGACAGTTTATATTCCGTCAGAAAAAGATTACGAAGGAAATTTGGAAGATATTTCAACCGGCGGCTGCAAGCTTTCAACAACATTGCCAATAAAAGCTGGACAAAACATAAACATCAAGGGAATGTTCAATAAAAAGCAGACAGATTCAGCGATTGGCATTATAGTTAGAACTACAAAACGAAGCGACAATATTTTTGTGCTTCACATCAGATTTATAAAAATTGAGCTTGCGGTTGTAAACAGAATCAACGCAATGGTTATCCATTATGACGAATAAAAGCAGAATGGATTTTATTGACTGACAACATTTTATAGGCTAAAATTTAACGATATGCAAGTTTTAGGACTTTCAAACATCTCTTCTGATGACACTTACATTTACTATAGACGGACTTATTCGGCGACGGCGAATCTTGAATTGCTTTCAAAGCGTGTAGATGTAAGAATTTCTTTTACTATTGAAATTGGTCCGCTCGGAGATAAGAATGTTTACGTTGACATTGACCCTTCCTGCGATATTGATTATCCTTTGATTCCAGTAAAATCAGCTTTAAAATCATATATCTTAAAATTGGACAACGAAGGCAAATTACCGTGCACTTGATATTTCACACAAATTCAGCGGAAGAAACAATTTCTCTCGGCGAAAAAATCGGCTCATGCTTAAAAGGTGGAGAAATTTTTGCGATGCAGGGAACTTTGGCAGCTGGAAAAACTACAATCACAAAAGGAATTGCGAAAGCTCTCGGTGTAAAAGATGAAATCACAAGCCCAACTTTCTGCCTGATTTCTGAATACGAAGGCAGAATTCCGCTTTATCATATGGATGTTTACCGTCTTGACGGCGGAGAAGATTTTATTGATCTAGGCGCAGAAGATTTGATTTACGGAAAAGGCGTAAGCATAATCGAATGGAGCGAAAAGATTATGGAAGAGCTTCCGAAATCAACAATCATCTTGAAAATTGAGCCTGTCGAAGGAACAACTCAAAGGACAATTGAAATTGAAAACTGGCCTTACGACGAAATAAAAATAGGCTGAAACTTAAGCAGGAAATAAAATGAAAGCACTTGCAATTGACTCCGCGGCGAGCGAAATGATTATCGCCGCAAAAAATGAAAATATAAAGGCGACAGTTTCGCTTGATCTTGGGCAGAAACAGTCAAAGGAAATTTTACCGGCGATTGACTATATCCTCAAAAAAGTTGAGTTTGAACCAAAAAATCTTGACTACACTGCCCTTTGCTCAGGCCCTGGAACTTTTACGGGCTTAAGGCTTGCTTTTTCCGCGCTAAAAGCGATAGAGCTTGCGCACAATGTCCCGGTTTACGGAGTTCCGAGCCTTGAAGCCTACGCGTTTCCGTTCAAAGATTTTCCGGCGCAGATTGTTCCTGTGATTGACGCTAAAAAAGATCAGTTTTTTGCGGCAATTTATAAAAATGGAGAGCTTGTCCAGCAGGCCGAAGACACAACAGCTGAAAAAATTCTTGGAAACCTGGAAAAAGACAAGGAAATTATTTTAGCAGGGCCGGACGCAAAAGTTTTTGGAGAAGAACTTAAGAATCTTGACCAGAATTTAAAAATCATCTTTACAAAATTTCAGCCGCTTGCGACAGAATCGCTTTTTGAGATTGCAGAAACGATGATTGAGCAAAAAAAGAGTCCGCTCGCAGACTACGACGGACCCGTTTATCTTAGAAAATCAGAAGCAGAGCTTTCGCTTGAAAAAAAATAGAAGTTTTCGATTTCTATTTTGACTCGAGCAAATTCGCAAGAGCAGCCAAAGCAATGCTTCCTGCCGCGGCTTCGCGGTTCTGTCTCTGAATATCATCAAAAACTTCTTGACGGAAAACTTTTACATTTTTCGGAGCGTCAACGCCAATCTTAACCTGATCTCCGGAGACGCTTATTATCTGAATTGAAATGTCGTTTCCAATCCGGATTTTCTCATCAACTTTTCTTGAAAGAATCAGCATTATTCGGCTCCTTTTTCTTTTAGAGCTTTTACAATGTTGAATTTTGTCGTCCATCTTGAGTCAGACAAAATAAGCTGCATTGCCTCGTTATTTTTTCTGTTGATTACAACAGGCCCCTGAAGATTCGCTGTGACAGGACCGCCGTCAGCAGGAATTGTGACAATTGCAAAAACAATCACATCGGCGGCGGACTCGACATCAATTTCGCCTAAAGTCTTGTCATCAACATCAAGCTCGTAGTTCTCAGCGATTATGAACGGATCAATAATCAGAAAAGCGAGATTCTGTTCATCTAACGACTGCATCCAGAAAAACGGCTTGTATTCCGATTCAATTATCGCGTAATCGTGGTAATTTTCAAATCCAAGAATTCCATGCGGAAATTTTATGATTTTATCAGAATCAACACGCACGGTTCCCATTGTTTTTGTCTTAACATCCATGTTTTATTTTTTTCCTTTTATCTCATGTAATTTAAAAGACTTGACGAATACATTTTTCCCGCAGTGCTCAAAGTGGCCTGCTGCGTGTATTCGAGCATTTTCTCGTCGGTGATTGCCTTGGTCAAGTCAAGATCGCCCTCGCGGCTAATCTGTCCGTTCACGTTCAGAGCGGTTGCAGAATTGCGCGTAATGTCGTTCTGAAGGCGCTCGTACTCAGAGCCGGATTTTGCGATTCTGCTCGTAAGCGTGTTGATTCCGCGGTCAAGGCTCATCAGAACCTTTCCGCCGATTGACTCAGTGTCGCCTGAAAGCATTGCGTCACGGAGCGCAATAACAGAGTCAAAAAGCGAGCCGCCTGAAACACGTACTGAATTTCCAATGTTGTAAGGCGGATGCTGGCTAGAATCTTTTATGATTCCAAGATCGTTCAGCGCGTTTCCGCTCAAGTCCTCAAGCCAAAGCTGCCGCGCGTCTGTCGTCATCAAATTCAAGCCGCGGGTAACAGGATCAAGCGAAGCTTTTACCGCAGCGCCGCTTGAGTTGATTTTTGAAACCAGAGCATAAACATTGTCGCCGGTTTCAAGGACGATTTTCTGCCCGTCAACGGAAATCACAGAATCTTCTTTGACCTGCCATTCAGAAGCGTCGCGGCCGCCGAAAAGCATCTGGTTCTCAGCCCAGAAAACGCGGTTTCCAGCATTGTCAATGGCAATATATTTGTTCTCGTCAACCTCGACTTTATTCAAGTCGATAGAACCTTTGTAGTCAACTTTTTCAATCAAAGGAACGTCGGAGCCGGGAACCGCGCCGTAGCTCACGTCAAAAGCCGCAGCGTCAGTGTTTGTTCCGGAAAAAATAGAGTTCCCGTCAGGACCTATTGCGTTCGCGTTCTGGACAAGCTCCTTTAAAAGCTCGTCAACTTCAACGGCCATGTTCTTCAAGTCTTCCGGAGTGTTGATTCCGTTCGCGCCAGTCACGGCAAGCTCGCGCACGCGCTGCATAACATCGAGCGAATTTGACATATAGCTTTCGCGGTAGACAAACTGGTCGCTCAAAGTCGCCGCGTTTTTCTCAAAATTGTTGACGCGGGTCAAATATGACTGATATTTCACAAGATGCCCAGCCGCAATAGGATCGTCGCGCAGGCTTGTTATTTTTGACTGCGTTCCAATCTGGTTGTCAATCTTCGCGCGTTTTACTTCCTGGCGGCGCAGATTGTACTGAGTTCTGTTATTGTTCAGCTGGCTTGAAATTCTTGTAGGCATTTAAAACTCCTTTTGTATCCTTACACTCCGAGCCTGTTGATAACTGTGTCAAGAAGGCTGTCCATAACGCTCACAAATTTCGCGGCGGCGTTGTAGCCGTGCTGGAACTTGATGATTTCGGCAAGCTCCTCGTCAATATTCACTCCACTTATGGAATCTCTCAAATCGCGCAAATCGTTCATAATCGCGTTCTGGCTAAGAAGATTTGTCTCGGCCTGCTCGCCTTTTAATCCGACATTTGTCACGGAATTCGCAAAGTAATCATCAAAAGTGCGGTCCTTTCCAATCATCACCTGAGAGTTTCTGATTGAGGCAATGTCAACAGCGGCCCTTCCGTCGCCAATCATTGATTTTCCCTGGTTGTTCGGATAAGCCGCCGCAACGCTCAGGACATCGCTTTTCAAAGCTGGATTCACCTCAATATATCCGGCAGGATTCAAAACCGGCGAAACCGCGTAGCTTCCAG
Source organism: uncultured Treponema sp. (assembly GCA_964538245.1). Classification (GTDB taxonomy): domain Bacteria; phylum Spirochaetota; class Spirochaetia; order Treponematales; family Treponemataceae; genus Treponema_D. The sequence continues at coordinate 2,396 of CAZIFO010000014.1, read as the reverse complement.
AAAGCGCGTTAACAGCGTCGGCCTGTGCAAAATCATATGCGCCCTCCGCTCCAGAAGCGTTCAAGATTCCTGAATATCCTGCAAGGAAAAGCCCGGAATCCTCGACATGGCGGATTACAAAGTCAGGATTTTCCATTGCGAACGAAGTCGTAGCTTTCAGGACAAGATGGCTGTCGCGGTCAAGATAAGCCTTTACTTCGCCGTCTGAATCATTTATTCTCGCGACAACTTCCTCGATTGTGTCCGTCGGATGATAAGGAACTGAAATATTTCCGTCTTTTCCAGAAAATGTCATAACGCCCTCAAGTCCGACTTTGTCCTGCGGATTCAAGGCGTTTGTTCCTGTAAAGCGGAAGATATATGAAGAATCGTCTGTTCCGTCGCCGTTTCTGTCGAAATTTCCGTTCACACTTGTGACAAACGGGCGCTGAACAAAGAAATCAAGGCCTGTAACGTTGTTCATTCCAATTCCATCTTTATGGACATCGTTCACAAGGTCGGCGAAATTCATTGTCATTGTGTTAAGATTCTGAACTTCCGAGCGGATATCAGAATCACGCAGCTCAATCAAAGCTCCGAGCGAACCGCCTGAAATCTGCGCAACGTTTCCAGTGTCGTTCCAGACAACTGTACTGTAGCCGTTGTTGTCAGTTGAAGACTCAATGTCAAATCCGCGCGCAACTCCGCCTTGCACAAGAACCTGGCCGTCCATATGAACCATGAACTCATCATTGTCGCGAGTGTCAGTCGTAATATCAACAAGCCCGGAAAGCTTTTCAACGAGCAAGTCGCGGCGGTCAAGCAAATCGTTAGGATTGTCGCCCATCGCCTTTGACTTTACAATCTGCTTGTTCAGCTCAGCAATCTGCGAAGTGAAATTGTTCACCTGCTTCACAGTCGCCTCAATGTCGCCGTTGATTAAATTTCCAACGCCTGAAAGAGACTTGAATCTCTGCTGGATGCTTTCCGCCAAAGTCTCGCCTCGTGTCACAACCGCCTGACGGGCCGCCTGGCTTTCAGGATAAACAGAAAGCTCCTGCCACGCCTGCCAGTATTTGTCCATATTTGTTCGGATGGAAATATCGTCCGGCTCGTTGTAGATTTCTTCTATCATCACATAATATTTTTCGCGCGTTGCCCAATATGACTCTGTGTTTGTCTGCGCAGTTATTCTCTGGTCAAGAAGCTCGTCGCGCAAACGGTTTATGCTTTCAACGCTTGTTCCCTGGCCAATCTGCCCTGGAGTTTCAGCGCGCTCCAAGTCCGGGCGGTAAATCGGGTCAAAAGTCCTGACCTGCACACGCTGACGGCTATAGCCTTCTGTGTCGGCATTCGAGATATTGTGGCCGGCAGTCTGAACCTGCTGCTGATGAACCATCAAACTTCTTTTTCCAATCTCAATTCCTGCAAATGAGTTAGCCATATCTTTCTCCTTTTTTTCTCTTTTTACTATCAAGATGATTTATCTTTTTACAACAAAGGATTTTAAATCATCTTTTCACATAAGCTGATTAACAACAACGCTGCTCAGTTCCGGCTTAATGATTTCGCCTTTCTCTGAATATCGCTTGTTTCTTCGCTGCGGCACAACAGAATCAAAAACACCCTGAAGAAATTTCCGCGTTGTTGAAATATATTCATTCAAAGCCTTGTTTTCTATTTTAGAACGCTGAAGCTTTCCACGGACTTCACTTAAAACAGGCCGGATCTCAGCGTCATCTTTGCCAACGGATTCTGCCAGCTCAGCTCTTTTTTCCTCAAGCTCAGAAAATCTGTCGCTTAAATTTTGAAGGTTCTCGATATTTTCATTCAATTTGTCCCAGTTTTTTTCCTTAACACATTCATGAAGCAAATTCTGCTGATTTAAAATTTTATCAAGAAGAATATTTTCATCCTGAATAACTTGAATCAATTCATTTTTTTTTTCGATAAGTTTCTGGCTACTCATAATATTCCCTGAATTAAAAAAACGTTTTTCTTCTCTTTTATTATCGGAAAATAAAACAAAGCCATTAGTTTTATTTTCCAACTGCACAAACTTTTCAAGCGACGCGGCGATCAAAAAATCAAACATCAAAAAACAAAAATTGCTTGACACATTTTTATAATTTCTGATATGATAACAAACGTCAGTTACATGGTGCCTGTAGTTCAGCGGTAGAGCGCCAGATTGTGGATCTGGTTGTCGTGGGTTCGAGCCCCACCAGGCACCCAGCTTTTAATATTGAAAGCTTGTGGCCTAGACATTTTGCGTTCGTAGCTCAACTGGATAGAGTAACGGACTTCGAATCCGTAGGTTGCACGTTCGACCCGTGTCGGACGCAATGTAAATGATAAAAACGGGCGACTAGCTCAGTTGGTAGAGCAACAGACTCTTAATCTGTGGGTCCGGGGTT
>CAZIFO010000013.1:70288-79817 GCA_964538245.1 uncultured Treponema sp. | reverse complement strand
GCCCCAAATAACGACCGTTTTCCAGACCAAATTGTTCCACCGCAATTCATCACAAACGGACCGGTCCGCAGTTTTTACAACGAGCTTGTTGAAAATCTTACGGCATGTTCTGCGTTTAAAATCAGCGTTGCGTTCATAACTTACGGCGGCTTGCAAGTTCTTCTTGAAACATTAAAAGCTTTGGAAGCGCGCAATGTTCCTGGCGAGATTCTTACTACAACGTACAAGGAAATGACAACTCCGGAAGTCCTTAACCGGCTTTCAAAGTTCTCAAATATCAAGCTGAAAATTTACGTTCCGCCCACAAAAGACGACGGCTTCCATGCTAAAGGCTACCTTTTCCAGAAAAACGGCGCCGGAAATGAAAAGTGGACTGTTATCATCGGCTCGTCCAATATTACAGGCCGCGCGCTAAAGACAAATGTAGAATGGAACGTCCTTCAAAACGAAACCTGCGGTGAAAACCAGGAGCCTGGAGTTTTTACAAAAGATGTCCTGCAGGAATTTGAAACGCTTTGGAAAAGTCCGTGGGCAAAAGAATATTCCGATGATTTTTTGATTTCTTACCGCGACTATCTTGCCAAAGTAAAATCGGCTCAAAAGGAATACGCTGAAAAGTTCGGGGCAAAAAATTTCTTTCAATATGATCAGGCCGAAATAATTCAGCCGAACGAAATGCAGCAGGAGGCGATTGTAAAGCTCGACCGCCTTAGAAAAGCCGGGGCAAAGAAAGCACTTGCAATCGCCGCGACTGGAAGCGGAAAAACGTATATGTCAGTTTTCGACGCGCTGCAAGTAAAGCCAAAGCATTTGCTGTTCGTCGTTCACCGCGAGGATATTTTAAGAAAGGCGAAGGAATCTTTTGACAGGATTTGCTCCGCCACAGAAAAAGATTATTCATCAGGATTTTTTACAGGAAATCAGAAAGATAGAAATTGCAAATATCTTTTTGCCTCGCGGGACTCTTTGAGCCGCCACTACAAAGAATTTCCGAAGAACACTTTTGACTATATTGTTCTGGACGAGGCTCACCATGCTTCAAGCCCGAGCTACAAGGAAATTCTTGACTATTTTACGCCGGATTTTCGGACTTGACGGTGAATAATATGGGCAGTCCCTGCCGTTCGGCAGGTCGGGCTTTTCGGAGTTCCGGCTTTCGCCTCTATTCCTGCGCTGCGTTTCACTTCGCTTCGGAACGTGCCTGCGGCACGCCCCTGCAATCCCTACTGCGTTGGAGCGAAGCAAGGAAGCGAGTTTCAAAACCAAGACAAATTGCCAAAAATCAAGTTATAATACTTTCTATGATAAAACTTTATTGCGTTGAACATTGCAGAACCGACGGCGGACAGACTTTTGAGATTTTTAGAACATTAGCTGAAGCAGAAAACTTCGCAAAAGACAAAAAAAATTGGGATAGCACACATCTTCCGCTTTATATTTTTTCAGCGGATTTCAACGAAGAATATGTTTATGAAGAAGATGACGGAAACTTGAACTACGAAGATTGCTACGAAACAATGGATGGCGAGTTTGAAATGATTAAGGTGCTGAATGAAAAGCTTAACTGGAGTGAAAAATAACAAGAATAATTAATATAATTCTGGAATTCCACAGTTCCAATCGATTTTATATTCTTCAATATTTTTCGATAAAGACAATTTGATAAGCGAACTAAAACGTTGTCCATAAATTAAACCTTTTAAACTTGTTCCAAAATTGATACAAAACTCATCAGATGGGGATTCCAAAGAGCTGTTAACCATTACAAATCGATATTCATTTTCATCTCGATAATCTTCACATTTTGTAAATAAATATTTTAATCGTTCTTCGTCTAAAAAATAATGAGTATAATCAGTGCCTTTATTTTTTACGTTAATTTCATCTGTTAGTTCTGATTGTAATTCATCTAAATAATTCGTATAGTCGATTTTTTTGCTATTTAGAATCTTAATGGCTGGATTTTTATCTTTGCTTTTTTCGAATGCTTTTGTAAATTCATTTTTATCAAATACAAGGCAAACTCCTTTGTGATTATTAGCATATTGTGCCCACATTCTGTTTCTTGCCCATCCCTTATGTAAAAAATTGGCGGCTTTATTTTGACATTTTTCATTATTCCAATCTTCTTGGGAACAAAAAAAGTCTTGGCAAAAACAAAGCAAACGTATTGTATTTTCTCTTTCAGTTAAAGATTGATTTAGCTCAGCCATAATTTTGCCTATATTTTCATCATCTCCATTGAAACCAAAATCGTTTGGTCTACAAAATTCAAGAGGATCGTTTACATTTAACAAATTGCTTAATCGTAAAGAATTAGATTCTAAAATTTTACAAGCAGATTCTAGTGAGGTGTAATGATACAACAAAGAATCATTACCTTCGTATTCATTTAGTAACTTTGAGCCTAACTCAGTCATATTTTATTGTCCTTGAATTTCTAATTCCAACGCATTCCAATCATTATAAAAACGGTTGTTGAAGCAGGAATAATCGTAATTCTTGCCTTTATCTTAAAATCTTAACTTTAAGAATAAATAATTAATTTAACCAAAAACTATTTATTGTAATTATTGTTGTTGGCATTCCGACAATTTGAACGTCAAATTTTAAACTTGGTTCTACAATCGTCGAAGCATTGTGAATTCTAAAACTGAACTGCCAGCCTGCGTCTAAATATAATTCAACCGTATTTGTTGAAGCTGGCTTAAAGTCAAAAGATACAATTCTTGTTGGCAATACAACTTCTGGAACGATTTTCTTTGGCTTAGTGCTTTTTGAAGATTTATTAAGTGTTCCGTGAAGATTGTAAGTTTGTATCTGCGTCATTTGTTTTGCATCAATGCTGATAACTTTGTAAAAATCGTAATTTCCAAGCAAATATTCAACAAGTTTTCGTGGAATTGTTTTATCTGAATCATAAGTATTTTCGATTTCGCTTTTGAATGCTTCTAGCAAAGGAAGATAAACTTTTTCATCCTTATCTTTCATATCGTGCCAAGCGATTTTCTTTTTCCTGCAATCTTCCAAAAAATCAAAAACAGGATTTACAGCTTTCCAATATTTTTCAGAACATTTCCTTCCATACCATTTTTCACCGAAATCAATAGTCGGACTTAAACGGCTGTGCTTTACAGCAAAATGATTATGTTTGATGCTTAATCCAATTTCCCATTTTATTCCACTACGAATAATCAAAATGTCTCGAACATCACCGTCTTCGCCTTTTTTGTCCGGTTGAATGAGCAATGTAACAACATCATCGGCTTTTTCCAAAATCAAAGGTTCAAATTCAAAAACTGTGCCAACCGCTGTTATTGCACTTAATTTTAAAATATTCTGCAAATCTGTTTCAATAAAATTCCACGCTCTTTCTGCTGCATCATATGAAGAATTTTTTTCTATTCTGACCTTTCGAATTTTCCCAATTTCTGATTTTAAAGTTCGAAGACAAATGTATTCGTATGCTCGTCCACGATTGTTGCTTTCTTCGCTCATATTATTTCTCCAATTCCCTTTTTATGGCTGTTCCTATTTCATATGCCAAATTAACAGGAACTGCATTACCAATCATTTTATAACCGTCATCAACATTTTCATATATGAATTTAAAATCATCGGGAAATCCTTGAACCCTCGCAACTTCCCGAACAGACATTCTTCTATACAAATTTTCTTTGCCTTTTACAAATTCACATTTATTTTTTCCAACTTTTACCATTTTTGGAGCGTTTGGATGAATTTGACATTGACGTCCAGAAGCCTGAACTGTGTATGCTTGCTCATTCCAGGATTTTACTCTATTTCTAGACATAAAAATTGGAGAATAATCACCAACATAGTATTCATTATTATTTACGGCAGATTTGTTGTGATGATTTTTAGGAGCTGCAGGAATTGCTGTGTCTTTCAAATCCCAAATTATATCTTTTAAGGTAAGCTTTTTATCATCTTCTACTGTTGAACCAATGGGAAATTTAAAATCAACATTCAAATCTTGCCTAAATCCAATATAAAAAACTCTTTTACGTTCTTCGGCAACACCGTAATCTTTTGCATTTACTAATGTCAAAGAAACATTGTATCCAGAATCTTTGAACATTTGCAAAATATTTTTTACGGCTTCACTGTGACGATTTGCCAACATTCCAGACACATTTTCTGCCAAAAAGAACTTTGGCTTTACTTCTCTTAAGATTCGGATGTAATCAAAAAAAAGTTTTCCTCGAGCATCATTAATTCCTTTTAAAGAACCTGCCTCGCTCCAAGATTGGCAAGGCGGACCGCCAATAATTCCGTCAACATCAGAAGGAAAATCACTTTCTTTTATATTTCTAATATCGCCTTCAATTAATTCTGTTTTTGGATGATTTGCTTTAAAAGTCGCCCAAATTGAAGAGTCAAATTCATTTGCAATCGGAATTTCAAATCCTGCTTTTTCAAATCCTAAATCCAATCCACCACAACCGCTAAAAAGGCTTATGACTTTCATAAAAGACAACTCCATTAACATGTTCAGTTTGTAATAGGCAAAATATTATATATAGAATAATAATTTTTTTTATTTTTTTCTACATTTTATAATTGCATTAATAAACAAACGATAAATTGACAACGTTTATTGAACGGTGAACAAATCGATTTACAATAATTTTTAAATCCATCAAATTCTCAGTGGCTTTTCCCCAAAAACTCACTGATTTTTTTAAATTCTCACTGAGTTTCTGATGAATTCTCACTGAGAATTTTCCAGATTTGTCAAATCTTCGAAAATATTTCAAATTTCCGCATTTTTTTCTTGCCGTTTTAACATTCTGTTATTTTATAATGTTGATTTATAACTTTTTTGTTCCAACCTTAACACAATATGAGTTTTATACAAAAAGGTTTTATTGATTCGTTTTTGTTCATCGACTATGCGGGAAGCTACTATGCGTTCAAATGCTAAGTTGGAAAAACGCTTCTTGAGCTTGGCGCAAAAGAAATATGCTTGATTAAGTTTATCTTGCTTGAGTTTGTCCGTGAAAAATACGCGAATCTTCTTGAGGATAATTCTTCGCCGCTTCAATATATTTTTTCTGTTGATATTTTTAATGAGGGAATCGACATTCCGTCCGTGAACACAGTTCTTCTTCTGCGCCCAACGGAATCTTCCATTATTTTTATCCAGCAGCTCGGCCGCGGACTTAGGAAGCTTCCGGAAAAGGAATTTGTCACCGTCCTTGACTTTATCGGAAACTACAAAAAATCATTTTTAATGGCTGTTGCTCTGAACGGAAAGCAGAACTATGACCGCGACTCTCTTAAAGTTGAAGTCGCCGGTGATTTTTCAGATTTGCCGAACGGAACTTATATTCACATGGACAAAATCACGAAGGAGCAGATTCTTCGTCAGCTTGAAAGTGAAAAGTTCATGTCGATGAAATACATGAAGGAATCGTATCTTTCGTTCAAGCACATCTGCGGCGGAAAAGTTCCTCATCTTGTTGACTATTTAAAGCGCGACGGAAGCGTTGATCCGCTTAGGTTCACAGTTTTCAGCGCGAACTACAAAACTTACTTTGAATTCGTCGCCGCGATGGAAAAGGAAACTCATCCTGAATTTTCCCTGATGAACAGCGACGAGCGCTTTAAGCAGATTATGCGCCTTTTAAGCTTTTATTCTCAGGTCAAGCGTGCCCAGGAATGGATTGTTGCGAAATCAGTTTTTGAGTCTAAAGATTTTTGTGCAAGCGTGGAAAAAATTTGCGTCGAGGCAAGAAAATATCTTGATTTTGCTGATGAGAAAACGTTTGTTCATTCCTGCGAGACTCTTTCAGGAAGATATTTTGATCCAGGCGAGCTAAAACGTTACGAAAAAGCCTTGTTCAGTTTTGACGGAAAAAATATTTCTTTTAATAAGAATACAGTCGAGCTCTTGATTTCCTCATCTTTTTCTTCCGAAATGAAAGCCTGGATTAATGACTTGATTCAATACAATCTTCTTCGCTACGAAAACGACTTTGGCTCCGCGGATTTTTCTTTCGGCGGAACTCTGCCGTTCTTAAAGCTTTATTCTGAATACTCAATGCGCGACCTTGCGCTTTTGTGCAGCTACAAAAAGATTCATTCATCATTCCGCGGTCAGGGGCTGATTACTTCTTCAAAGCCTGACTATTTTCTGTTCGTGAATCTTCATAAAAACGCGGATGTAAAGGAATCCATAAACTACGCCGACAAATTCATAACGCCGGAGCATTTCCAGTGGCAGTCGCCGAACAGCACAACTCAAGGCTCGGAAGTGGGGCAGAACCTGATTTTTAACGAGAAGCGTAATATCCGCCTGCATCTTTTTGTCAGAAAGTTCGAGAAGGTCGAAGGCGTAACGCAGCCTTTTTTATATCTTGGGCAGGTTTCAACTTTCTCCGACTCGGCTCAAGGCGAAAAGCCTATTACAATGCGTTTCGCGCTCCACAACAGTGTTCCGGACGAGCTTTATCATGACTTTATCACAAGAACTGATAAAATGGGAAAAGAGGAAAAATAGCGAGGTCTTAAAAACAAATTTTTGCAATACAAACTATAAAAAATATGCTATATTTTGCGTATAAATACCTTTTAAACTCTGCAATCAAGGAGGTTTCTTATGCCGACAATGGTTTTAAATGCGTATAAACAGCTGACAGAATCAGATCAGAAAAAAGTTTCTGACTATATATTTTCACTTATTGCAAAATATCCCAAAAATGATTCCTTAAAAACATTTTCAAAAGAGGACGAAGAAACTTTCAATTATTTTACAGGCAGTCTTTCAAAAGATTTTGATGCGCAAAAAGTAATCTCTGAAAACAAAGCCGAAAAGTACGGAGTTTAAGATGAACATTCTTGTGGATACGAATATCATCATTGACTGGCTTTTGGCGAGAGAAAAAAATGGTAAATGCGCAGAAAAAGCAATGCGTTATATAATGTCAAAAAATGCTGAAGGTTTTGTTACGCCTCATTCTCTTTCTGATTTATATTTTTGCATAAGAAAAGAATTTTCCAAGCAGGACCGTCAGCGGCTTTTAAGATTTATTGTCAGTAAGCTGAACGTTATTCCAGAGGAAAAAGAAGATTTTGAAAAAGTTCTTTTAATAGACGAACTTGATGATTTGGAAGACGGACTTCAAATGCAATGCGCCAAAAAAGCTAATCTTGATTATATCTTGACAGAAAATATATCTGACTTTGCGGATTCTTCTGTTCCTGCGATTTTAACTGTTGATTTTCTACATCTTGTGAATATAGATTGAGCCGCCTGCAAAGGCCACTATACGGAGAACTAAACATGAAGCAAATCCACGTTTCCGCGGCTGTTATCGTCCGCTCTAACTGTCATTCCGAACTTGTTCCGGAATCTAGAAAACAAGTTTTCGCGACACAGCGGGGCTACGGCGAGTTCAAGGACTGGTGGGAGTTTCCCGGCGGAAAGATTGAGAAAGGCGAATCACTAGAGGCCGCTCTTGCGCGGGAAATCCGCGAGGAGCTAGACACTCAAATTGAAGTAGGCGAAAAAATTGCGACCGTCGAATACGACTATCCTGCTTTTCATCTTACAATGGAATGTTTTTTGTGCCGCGTTGTCTCTGGAAAACTCACGCTCTTGGAGCACGAAAATGCTGCGTGGCTCGGCGCGGACGAGCTAAAAAGCGTAAAGTGGCTTCCTGCCGACGAGATTATTCTGGACAAAGTCGCAGAGGCTTTAAGAAATTAGTCATTGCAATAACGTAGACGTTATTCCGCTTTTTCTTCCGTCATGTTGATTCTTTTTCCTGTTCCGTTTCCGTCCGGGCCAAGTTCTTCTATGAACGCGGTTTCGCCTTTTGTCCAGAACTCTGTTCTCTGCATTTCGTCCACGTAGCGCTCGCCGGATGCAGAAACTGCCCTTGTAAGCGTGAGCGTTTCATCTCCGATATATACTTTTACAAAGTAAACGCTTTTGTCAGAAAGCGAGTAGAAGTCAGCTTTGATTTCTGAGCTGTCGTCCGCCTTGTACGTCGCCTGGTAGTTCAGGTTAACGCTTAAAGGCTCGGCCTTGTGGCAGGCGAAAAATAGCATTGCCGGAAGCAAGATAAAAACAGCTGTAAAAAGTTTTTTCATGTCATTGTCCTTTGGAGAAATTAAAACTTGTGCTTTGAATATATCATTTTTAGTATGTTAAGGCAAAAGTCTGTGTGTCTGTAAAACTTTGTCTGTGTGCCTGAGAAACTTTGTCTGTGTGCCTGTAAAACTTTGTCTGTGTGTCTGTAAAACTTTGTTTGTGTGCCTATAAAACTTTATTTGTTTTATGTGCTATAATTATTCTATGACTGTTCATGACGCTGTCGAGGAGTATCTTCTATATATCGAGTCTGTGCGTTCTCTTTCGCCTAACTCTGTGGTCGCATGCCGCAACGACTTGACGCAGTTTGAGCATATGGATTTTATCGGGCCTGACCGCGAGATTTCAGATCTTACGCTTGAGGAGCTCCGCATGTGCATAGGCGCGCTTTCCAAGGAAAAACGCGCTCCGGCTTCAATCAACCGTTTTATTTCATCTGTCAGAAGCCTTTTCTCTTATTGCCGTTCTTTCGGCCATATCAAGATAAATCCTGCGCTTGAGCTAAAGAATGTAAAGAATCCGCAGCGTCTTCCATCCTTTATGACCGGCCCTGAAGTTGACAAGCTGTGCGCCCAGCCTGAAAAGCACGAGCTTTTGTGGGCCAAGCGTGACAAATGTCTTTTTGAGATGATGTATTCAAGCGGCTGCCGTGTCTCTGAGATTGCGGGGCTTAAGCTTTCTGACTTGACAAGCGACTTGTCTAGCGCGGTTGTGACTGGAAAAGGCGACAAGGACAGGCGTGTTTATTTCGAGAAGGACGCGCGCCATGCTTTGCGCGCGTATTTAATCGACAGAAAAAAGCGTTTCGGCTCGCTAAAGAAAGATTCAAGCGTCTTTGTGAACCAGAGGGGAACTTCGCTTTCAGTCCATGGAATTGCGTACATTTTGACACGTTACACAGGAAGCGAGGGAACAAAGTATCATCTTTCTCCTCACGCTTTCCGCCACACTTTCGCGACGGCGATGCTCACAAACGGCGCTGATGTAAGAATTGTCCAGGAGCTTTTAGGCCATTCTTCAATCTCGACAACGCAAAGATATACTCACATAAGCACGGAAAAAATGATAGAATCATACAACCGTGCTTTTCCGCACGCAAAGAAAGAAAAATAATCACAAGATATAAAGGGGAACAACAGGATGTCAGACAGAATGTCAGAAGAAAATGATGAGCTTAGGCCTAAAATCAGAAGCACGACCGTAATCGCAGTTAAGCGCAACGGCAAAATCGCCATGGCGGGCGACGGACAGGTTACAGCTGGAAACACAGTTGTAAAGGGAAACGCCCGCAAGGTCAGAAAAATCTATAACGGCAAGGTTCTTACAGGATTTGCCGGAAGCGTCGCCGACGCGTTCACTTTGCTCGACAAATTTGAAGAGCAGCTCAAGCAGTGCAACGGCGACATT
>CAZIFO010000013.1:0-70188 GCA_964538245.1 uncultured Treponema sp. | reverse complement strand
GTTCACTTTGCTCGACAAATTTGAAGAGCAGCTCAAGCAGTGCAACGGCGACATTCTGCGCGCGTCGGTGGAGCTTGCGAAGCTGTGGCGCACGGAGCGCAGCCTCCAGAAGCTTGAGGCCATGCTTCTTGTCGCGGACTCGTCAAAGATTCTTTTGATTTCTGGCGATGGAAATGTGATTGAGCCTGAGAACGATGTGCTTGCGATCGGCTCCGGCGGAAACTACGCTTACGCGGCGGCTCTCGCTTATCTTGAGACTTCGGACTTGAGCGCGAAGGAAATCGCGGAGCGTTCTCTTAAAATCGCCGGAAACATCTGCATCTACACAAACGGAAACATCGTCTGCGAAGAGCTTTAGAAGAACTGCAATATAAAGGAAAAAATATGATTGAAGGACTTACACCAAAAAAAATTGTCGAGCAGCTTGATTCTTATATAATCGGGCAGGAAAAGGCGAAGAGGGCGGTTGCTGTGGCCCTGCGCAACAGAATCAGAAGAATCCATCTTTCTGATGACATAAAGGACGAGGTTGCGCCGAAAAATATTCTTATGATCGGACCTACAGGAGTCGGAAAAACTGAGATTGCGCGCCGTCTTGCAAAGCTTGTGAACGCGCCTTTTGTAAAAGTCGAGGCGACAAAGTACACTGAGGTCGGATATGTCGGCCGCGATGTTGAGTCAATGGTCCGCGACCTGATGGCTGTCGGCGTGAACAACGTCAAGAAGGAAATGGAAGACAAGATGCGCGAAAGCTGCGCTCCTAAAGTCGAGGACAGGCTTCTTGACATTCTGCTTCCTGGAAGCGGAAAAAACGAGAAAAACAAGAAGGATGAAAAAGACGGTGAAAAGCCTGGATTCAATCCGTTCAATTTGATTTCTCTCGGCTCCTCATCTGAAAATGAAAATAAGGCTTCTGATGAAAAATCTGCGGAAAATGCCGGAGACACAGCGGCTTCTGATTCCGCTTCAAATTCCACGCGCGAGAAGTTCCGCCAGATGCTCCGCGACGGAAAGCTTGAGGACCGCGAGGTCGAGATTGTTGTTCACCGCCAGCGCTCCGTTCCTGGAATGGAGATTATCGCCGGAGGCTCTATGGACGACCTGCAGGAAGGCATGATGGAGCTGCAGAATATGCTTTCCGGACGCAACCAGAAGAAAAAGACCGTCACAGTCCGCGAGGCAAGAAAGATTCTGACCGAGGAAGTCCTTGACTCGATGATTGACTTTGACAAGGTTGCGGACATTGCGCGCGAGCGCGTCGAGCAGAGCGGAATCATCTTTATTGACGAGATTGACAAGATAGCCGCAAAGAACGCGAACGCGTCGGGGCAGGTTAGCCGCGAGGGAGTCCAGCGCGACATCTTGCCGATTGTCGAGGGAACCAAGGTTAACACAAAGTGGGGCGTTGTGGACACGACGCACATTCTTTTTATCGCGGCCGGCGCATTCAGCCTGGCGGCTCCGAGCGACCTTATTCCTGAGCTTCAGGGAAGGTTTCCGCTTCGCGTGGAGCTTGAGTCGCTCACTAAAAAGGAATTCAAGCGGATTCTGCTTGAGCCTAAGAACGCGCTTACAAAGCAGTACACTGCTTTGCTTTCAACTGAGGGCGTCACAATCAACTTTACAGACGATGCGATTGACCGCATGAGCGAGCTTGCCGAGGAAATCAACTCAAGAAGCGAGAACATCGGAGCGCGCCGCCTCCACACGATTATGGAGAAAGTCCTTGAGGACATCAGCTTTGACGCGGACGAGCACTCAGGCGAGACAGTGAATGTTGACGCGAAATACGTTGACGAGAAGCTTTCAGGCGTTGTCCAGGACCAGGACTTGTCAAGATACATCCTTTAGTTCAATTAAAAATCTTGAATTAAAGATGTATAATAAAATTTGTGATTTTAATTAAAAAAAGAGGAGAATTGGAAAATGGACAAGTTTTTCAAAATTTCTGAGCACGGCTCAACTGTGAGCCGTGAGATTGTCGGTGGAATCACGACATTCCTTGCAATGTCTTACATTCTCGCCGTGAACCCTGGAATTCTCTGCGATGGAACAGGAATGAACTGGGGCTCAGTTTTTACGGCTACTGCGGTTTCTTCCGCGATTGCCACTTTGCTGATGGCGTTCCTTGCGAACATGCCTGTCGCGCTTGCTCCGGGACTCGGACTCAACGCGTTCTTCACCTACACAGTTGTCCTGAGCATGGGCTGCACCTGGCAGCTTGCGCTTACAGCGGTTCTTGTTGAAGGAATCATCTTTATCATTCTTTCTTTGTGCGGACTGCGCGAAGCAATCATCAACTGCATTCCGTCGTCGCTCAAAAAAGCTGTTTCTGTCGGAATCGGACTTTTTATCACAATCATCGGCCTTGCGAACGCGAAGCTTGTCGCAACTGACACAGGAACATTGATTGGCTTTGTGAATTTCAGCATGGCGCACAAGACTGCGATTGTCTTTGCAATCGGCCTTGTTATCACAATCGTCCTTTATGTCCTTAAAGTTCCAGGCTCTGTCCTGATTGGAATTATCGCGACGACAATCGTCGGAATTCCGTTCGGAGTCACAACAATCCCGGAGAACTTCAAGCCTTTCTCTTCACCGGCCGCTCCGCACTTTATGGCGTTCGACTTTAAGGGAATCCTGTTTGACGCGTCTGGAAAAGCTTCAGCCGCTGTGTTCGGCAAATTCTTTGTGATTTTCTTCACGTTCCTGTTCACTGACTTTTTTGATACTCTTGGAACGCTGATGGGAGTCGCGACACAGGCGAACCTTGTTGACAAGAAAGGCAACATTCCCGGCGCAAAGGGCGCTCTTCTCGCGGACTCAATCGGAACTGTAGTCGGAGCCTGCCTGGGAACTTCAACTGTAACTTCATTTGTCGAGTCAACATCAGGAGTCGCTGCCGGAGCTAGAACAGGACTTGCCTCTGTTGTGACAGCGATTTTATTCCTTCTCGCGGTTTTCCTTTCTCCGCTTTTCGCCCTGATTCCGTCATGCGCGACAGCTCCGGCGCTTGTTTTCGTCGGCTACCTTATGATGAAGTCTGTTGTTGACATTCCGTTCAACGACCCGACTGAGGGAATTCCGGCGTTTATCGCAATCATGGTAATGCCTTTCGGATATTCAGTCGCGAAGGGGATCGAGTGGGGCGTAATTTCCTACGTTGTCTGCAAAGTCGCGTCAAGAAAATTCAAGGACATTCCGGTCTTGACCTGGGTGCTCGCGGTTGTGTTCATTGCAAACATAATCTTTGAGGCGTGCAGATAGAACAATTTATTTATAAATGACCGACGTAGAGAACTTAGAAAAACTCATTTCTGATATTTTCTCTGTTGAAAAGAAAATAAAGGTGCGGACAAACACAAACAAATGCATTTCCGCGCTGAACTCTGCGTCGCTCAACTTGTTCGCGCTCAATTTTATAAGGCGGCTGCGCCGCCTTGCCTCAAAATATAAAAACGACGCGCGCTCAATAGCTGAAATCGCCGAGAAAATCAAAAACATCGGCGAGGCGCATAGCTCGCAGTGGGCGGGGCCTTACTCTGAGCTTGTCGCTCTTGATTTTTACTCGCAGTTTTCAGAATTCTTTGATTTAAGCTATATAAACATTCTTCCTGTCCAGAACCACAAAAAATCTATTCCTGCCTTGATCGGCCACAAAGAGACAATCGACATTGACCTGTGCCTGCATTTTAAGAGCTATGATATTTTTACAGACGTAAAGTCGTTCAACTGCATTCATCAGAACATTCTGGACGAGATTTTCGACGAGGTTGAGGAATATGCGCTTGTCTCGCTCAAAAAGTCGGTTATGATAGGCGTGGACAACCTTTCAAGCCTCGACTATTCCGATGTCAAGTCAAACATGGGGTTTGAGAAGCGTGAAATTTACCGCGCGCTCGCAAAGGCTGTCTCGCAGAACAGGCGTGTCTTAAAATACGAGTCAAAGTCCGGAATAAGATTCACGTTCAGAATACAGTACACAGACACGCTCACAACAGTTTCTGAGTATTCGCCTTTCGCTATGGCGGAGGCCTACAAGTTCAAGTTCCTTGACTACGGCTCAAAGCTCATTGACAGCGAGTATTCTGTAATCACAATGGTCAAGAATCCATGGTTCAACAGCGAAACTGTTGATTTCGGCGACTTTAACAATATGTTCTACCGCTCTCTTGCAAGGCGGACATTCATAGAGCTTAACAAAATAGGGGAGAACGCGTCTGAACATTCTCCTGTTTACTCAGGCACAAGCCTGAAAGTGAGCGATGTAGCGCGTAATCTTGCCGGCATTGTTTTTATTGACGACAAGAGCGAAAGCGAAAGGCAGGCGAGAAATCTTTACAGCGCGTATTTTTACTTGAATCCGAATTATCTTCCAAATTCAAATGACGAAAAGCTAAAGCCGCTCACAATAAGAAAACTTGAAAAATATTTCAGGAACCGGCGCGAAATCCAGATTCAGGATTTTGATGATTTTAAGTGGGACAACTATTAAAAAATCAGATTAAAGATTTTTAGATAAAATATATGGACGAGAAAATATCCGCAGATTTTTTGAATTGAAAATCTGCGGATAGAAATTCTTTTATTTTTCCATTACTTTCTCTTCAGGTATTTGATTGAGTCAAGCGCGACAGCCGCGATGATAATCAGTCCCTTGAAGACGAACTGAAGGTTAGTGTCGATATGGAGGAATGTAAGGCAGTAGGTGAGGCTGGTGAAAATCACTACGCCGATTGCGGCTCCTCCAATCTTTCCGATTCCGCCGTTGAACGAAATTCCTCCGACAACACACGCCGCAATAGCGTCCATCTCGTATCCCTGTCCGGTTCCTGCGCTCGCGTTCGCGCGGAAAGCCTCAAGAAAAGCTCCGCAGCCATAGAAAATTCCCGCCATGATGAAAACGCCCATCGTAACCCAGAAAACTGAAATTCCTGATACAGCGGCAGCCTCTGCGTTTCCGCCGACAGCGTACATGTTCTTTCCGAACGTTGTCTTGTTCCAGATGAACCATGCGACAACAATAGCGATAATCGCCGGAATAATAAGCTTAGGAAATGTGACAAGCTCGCCGTTGATAATTCCGAGCGTCCATCTTCCGCCTATTAAATCCTTTACAGAAGAGTCAATTGAGCCTACCGGAGTTCCTGTGGTTCCGAAGAACAAAAGTCCGTAGATAATCAGCTGCGACGCAAGAGTTGAAATAAACGGATGAATCTTTAGTTTCGCCGTGAAAACGCCTGCGAATGCGCAGAACGCTGTACAAAGCAGAACTGAAAGAAGAAGCGCAAGAACAAGGCGAAGCCCCATTGGAATGGCAGTGAAGTTCCACGGCCCCATGTTGAAGAATTTCACAATGTTCGTTCCCGGATGCAAAATCAAGCCTGTCACAACAGAGCCCATAGCGACCATACGTCCTACGCTCAAGTCTGTTCCTGCAAGCAAGATAAGGCCTGCGACACCGAGAGCGTAGAACATTCTCGTTGACGACTGCTCTAAGATTGTGAAGATGTTTGGAAGCGTAAGAAGATTTCCCGCGCCGATCGCAGGAGCGACTGCAATGCACACAATAAAGAACACAGCGATTGCAATGTAAAGGCCGTTGTCGAGAAAAAACTTCGAGAACTTGAAGTTGTTCACGTAGTTTATGAAGCTCAGCTGAATATCTTCAATAAAATTGGATTTTTCATTCCTAAGTCCGCGGTTTATGGTAACGTGGTCTGTGAAAGCCTGCTTTTTCGCGTCCTTGCATCTGTCAATCAATGTCTGTGAACGGTTTTTCGCGTCGAAAAGCTCCGACTTAAGCTCGTATTTCGCAGTTTCCTTGTCGGCAGGCGATTTCGCGTTTTCAATGCGCGCTTTTCCTTCCGCCTTGATTTTTGCTACGTTCTGTGCATAAGACGCTTTTTCAGATGCAATCTTCGCGTTTTCTCTTTCATTTACGGCCTTTGTGTATTCTTTTGCCGCCTCGTTCGCATACAAAAGCGCCTCTTTTGTGACGGCTTTGTCCTCGGCGGCGTTTTCACGTGCGACTTTTTTCGCTTCTTCAAGCTGCTTTTTGTAGTCAGCGAGAATTTTCGGCTTTTCGTCGTACTCAATCATCGGATTTTTCCTGGCTTTTGCGACAGCCTGCTTAATCTCGGTGATTTTGTTCACGCCGCTTGAGCGCAGCGCATGCAGTTTTTCCTGGTATTCCTTGATTTTTGGATTGTCATGAAGTGTTGTGATTTCCGCCATATTTTTCTCCATTTTATGTAGTGGACTTTGATTTTATATTCTCAGTTTCTCTGTGCCACGGATGGCGCAAAAAAGCAAAGAGAGAATTTTCCTTTTTGTTTTTGCTTGAAAATTCTCGTTGGACTGAAAATTACAGGAGGTAATTTTCAGTCTAGAGATATTTGTCAGAAAGGCGCAGGAGGGCTTCCTGGTCGGTGTCTTTTGTGTCCACAATTCCTGCGAGCCTGTGGTTCGACATCACGGCGATTCTGTTTGTGATTCCAAGAATTTCAGGCATTTCGCTTGAGACGACGATTATCGTCTTGCCTTCATTCGCCATCTGGATAATCAGCTGGTAAATCTCGTACTTTGCGCCGACGTCTATTCCTCGTGTAGGCTCGTCGAGCAAAAGCACGTCAGGCTCGCGCTCAAGCCATTTTCCGATTATGACTTTCTGCTGGTTTCCGCCCGAAAGCGACGTGATAAGCTCATCAGCCGAGACGCATTTTGTGTGCATCTTCTTGATTTCGCGGTTTGCCGCGTCCCTCATCTTTCTTGAGGAAAGCAGGCCGAATTTCTTGTACTGGTCAAGGTTCGTTATGCAGGTGTTGAACTCAATCGTGTCCTTTCCGAACATTCCGTTCAGCTTGCGCTCCTCAGTGACCATCGCGAAGTTGTAGCGCATGGCGTCTTTCGGGCTCTTGAACCTGACTTTCTTGCCGTCAAGGATAATCTCGCCTTTTGAGATTGTCCTTACGCCGAAAATCGACTCTAAAAGCTCGCTGCGTCCGGCTCCGACAAGTCCGTAAAGGCCGAAAATCTCGCCTTTTCTGACTGTAAAGGAAATGTCCTCAAGGTGCGGGGAATATTTTGTCGAAAGGTTCCTGATCTCAAGATAATCCTTGCCCGGCGTGTTTGTAACATCAGGAAAACGCTTGTCTAGCGAGCGTCCGACCATCGCCGAAATCAGCTCCTCCATCTTTGAGTCTTTTATGTTTTTCTGGTAGACCATGTTTCCATCGCGGAGAACTGAAACTTCATCGCAAATCTGGAAAATTTCGTCCATCTTGTGCGAAATGTAGACAAAGGAAACTCCCTTAGACTTTAAGTCGCGCACAATTTCAAAAAGCTTGTTTATTTCTGGCTCGGTGAGCGAAGAAGTCGGCTCATCCAAGACTATTATTTTCGCGTTGTATGAAACTGCCTTTGCAATTTCCACCATCTGCCGCTGCGAGACAGACATGGTTCTCATTATTGTGGCCGGATTCACGTTCATCTTGAGCGAGCTGAAAAGCCTGCTCGACTCGCGGAACATCCGCTTTTCGTCAACCACGCCGAATTTTTTCGGATAGCGGCCAAGAAAAAGATTGTCCATGACCGTGCGGTCAAGGCACTGGTTCAGCTCCTGGTGAACCATAGACACGCCGTTTTCAAGAGCCTCTTTAGGGCTTGTAAAATCAATCGGCTTTCCGTCAAGAAAAATCTGCCCCTCATCCTTCGCGTAAATTCCGAAGAGGCATTTCATCATCGTGGATTTTCCGGCTCCGTTCTCGCCCATAAGACCTAGAACCGAGCCCTTGTTCAAAGTGATGCTGATTCCGTTGAGAACCTTGTTTTTTCCAAACGACTTTGAAAGATTTTTAATTTCAAGAAGATAATCGCTCATTTAAACTCCTTGCCAAAAAAAGTGCCTGCCTGATTTCAAGCAAGCACTCCATTAAATGAAAGTCAAATACCGAGTTTTAATAAATCATTCCAATCTACTTGCCACAGAAGCTCAGTATTTGCCTTGATAATTGTCAGCTATCAATTATCAATTAGTATTTTAGCTTGTCTGTGTAGTCGTGGCCGGAATTTGTCTTGACCATGTTGATTGCGTACGCGTCAAAGCTGTTCAGGTTCGTGAACTTGTCAAGGCATGAGGCCTCGTTTTGTCCGTCTCCCTGCACAACAGTAAGGTCAAGGTTCAAGAGCGGCGCGTAGTATCTAAGCGCTGGAAGATAAGATGACGAAAGGAAATTGTCCGCCGCGTTGTAAATTGTAAGAAGAACTTTCTTTGCAGGCGCGTTTGTCTGTTTTATTCCTTTGTCGCGGTTTCCAGACTTGAACTGCTCCCAGTTGTCAATGTCTACGCCAACATTCAAGGCAAGAACAGCCTTTGTGTCAGGAAGCCATGAGACATCTGCTGAAATCTTGTTTCCGTACTGGTCGTTTTCTGTGATTCCCTTTGTGTGGACATCATCTCCAGAAAGGCCGTCAAGAAGATTTCTAATAACCTGCAATGTCGCTGTAGCCTGAGCGTCTACGTTCTGCGATACAGTTCCTGTGAGTTTTCCGGCTCCAATCGCCTCAATAGCGTCTGCGTTAGCATCATATCCGAAAATAGGAACTCCCGCAGGGTAGTTTGAAGCCTGCAGACAGCCCATCGCCATTCCGTCGTTGTTGGAAATAACCATATCGAGCTGGTCTCCATATTTTGTTGCCCAGCCGCCCATTGCGTCAGTCGCCGCGTTGGCGTTCCATGTCGATCCGTCGGTTCCAGTCATAGCTTTTCCCTCAAGCTCTACGACTTTAAGAGGCTTTCCGCTTACAATTACGCTTCCTTCCTTTGAGTCAGTCGGATCAGTAGTTCCGTTCCAGGTTCCGAGCGCTTTTCTGATTCCTTCAGTTCTTGCCTTTGAGTCGTTGTGTCCGACATCGCCTACGCAAAGAACATATCCGATAACTCCGTCTCCGTTGCGGTCGATTGTTGAGGCCGCTTGTTCTGAAAGCCAGTCAACAATAAGTTTTCCTTGCACAGCTCCGCCGCCTGCCGCGTCAAATCCGACATAATAAGTCTTGTCGTTCCAGTTCATTGTGTCCATTTCAATTGCGCCGGTCGTCGGGTCGGAAGGCTGGCGGTTAAAGAAAACCAGAGGCTTGTCCTTATTCAAAGTAACAGTTGCAGCAGCATTGCCTTTGTCCTTGCATCCGACAAATCCTGTAAGTCCGGCAGCGGTTAAAACAACCGCAGATATTGTAGATAACGCTTTTTTCACAAAAAACCTCCTTTTTGTGCTATTGAGTCTTTCTCATAGTTTACGATTGAAATTCCATGCCGTCAAACATTTTTATTTAGATATTTTCAAAATTCTTCAACATTGAAACAGCATAAAAAAATCACTAATATATAGACAAATTTTAATATCTAAAAGGACAGAGAATAAAGCTAATGAAAATCAACGGTTCACAGATTGTAATTGAGTGCCTTGTAGAACAGGGCGTTGACACAGTTTTTGGCTATCCGGGAGGAAACATCCTAAATATTTATGATGCGCTTTATAAAAATCAGGACAGAATCCGCCACATTCTTACAGCCCACGAGCAGGCTGCGGCCCACGCTGCTGACGGATACGCGCGCACAACTGGAAAAGTCGGTGTTTGCATGGCGACTTCAGGTCCGGGAGCTACAAATCTTGTAACAGGAATCGCTACTGCCTACATGGATTCAAGTCCTATAGTCGCGATTACATGCAACGTCGGAACTCCGCTCTTGGGCAAGGACACTTTTCAGGAAATTGATATTACTGGCGTTACTCTTCCAATTACAAAGCACAATTTTATCGTGCGTGATGTAAAAGACCTTGCAAAGACAATCCGCGCCGCTTTTATTATCGCAAAATCCGGCCGGCCTGGCCCTGTTCTTATTGATATTCCAAAAGATATTACTGCGGCAGAGTGTGAATTTGAACCGCTTAGCGAAAAAGACGGCGGACTTGAGAAATTAATAGAAGAAAATCCTAATTTTAAGCGTGTCGTGACTGTGCACGTTCCGTCTGACGAGGAGATTGCTAAGGCCGCCGAAATCATCAACAATGCGGAGCGTCCCGTTATTTACGCAGGCGGCGGAGTTAAAATCTCCGGAGCAGAGAAAGAGCTTCTTGAATTCGCTGAGAAGGCTCAGATTCCTGTCGCGGAAAGCCTTATGGGACGCGATGTTTTTCCGTCGTCAAATCCTCTTTGCACCTGGATGGTCGGAATGCACGGAACACGCGCCAGCAACATGGCTGTTACAGAAAGCGACTTGGTTCTAGCTCTTGGCTCCCGTTTTTCTGACCGCGTAATCGGCGACCCGAAAAAATTTGCTTCTCATGCGACTGTCTTCCATATTGACATAGATCCGGCTGAAATCAACAAGAATATTCCGGCTGGAGCAAGCCTTGTCGGAGATATAAAGTCAATTCTACAGCGGCTTCTTCCACTTATAAAGAAAAGCGAGCACAAAGACTGGCTTAAAAAAATTGAAGGATGGAAAAAAGAGGTTCCTGCCGCTTATTCTGTTGTCAAGAAAAATTACGTCAATCCTAAATTCATGCTTGAGACTGTCCACAAGTACGCAGGCGACGACGCTTTTATCACGACAGAAGTCGGCCAGCACCAGATGTGGACGGCGCAGTTCTATCCTTTTGGAAAGCCGCGCCGCTTTGTCACTTCGGGCGGACTTGGAACTATGGGATTCGGAACCGGGGCTGCGATGGGAACCCAGGTCGGAAATCCTGAAAGCCGCGTTGTGGCGATTGCAGGCGACGGCTCTTTCCGCATGAACTGCAACGAGCTTTGCACTATACAGCGTTACAATCTTCCGATTGTAATTGTCCTCGTGAACAACGGAACTTTGGGAAATGTCCGAGTTTGGCAGAAACTTTTCTACGGGAAACGCTACAGCCACACGACTCTTGACTTCGGCCCGGACTGGGCTAAGCTTGCGGACGCCTACGGAATCGGCTATGTGAAGGCTCAGAACAACGACGAGTTTGACAAAGTCTTCAAGAAAGCGTTTGACGCGAAAAAGCCTTATCTAGTTGACGCGCAGGTTGACATTGACGAGATGATTTTCCCGATGGCAATTCCTGGAAAGCCGATTGACGAGCAGATGATGGAATTCAACAATTAGAAATTATCTGTTTTTTTCTATTGAGGGGGCTGGCTTTGCCGTTCGCTCAATACGATCCGCCCGGCATGAAAAAGCACGCTCCATTAAAAAACGGAGCGTGCTTTTCTTTTTTTGCCGTTTGCTTTGTTCTGCTTGCGGCAATTATTTATTTTGCATTTTTAATTCTGCATTGAACTAGTCAAGCGCGTGTCCTGCCGAGCCGAACACATTTACATTCTTGTCCATGTACATACTTTTAAGCTCATCGCGCGCAGGGCCGAGATAAAGTCGAGGATCAAAAACATCTGGCTGCTCAAACAGAACTTTTCTGACCATAGCTGTCATTGCAAGGCGTCCGTCAGAGTCAACATTGATTTTGCAGACGTTCATCTTTGCCGCCTTTCTAAGCTGCTCCTCTGGAATTCCTACAGAATTAGGAATCTTTCCGCCGTACTGCTCAATCATTTTTACATATTTTGCAGGAACTGAAGAAGAGCCGTGCAGAACAATCGGGAATCCTGGAAGCTGCTTTTCAATAGCTTCGAGCACATCAAAAGCAAGCGGCGGCGGAACTAGAGTTCCGTCAGGGCGGCGTGTGCACTGCTCAGGTGTGAACTTGCATCTTCCGTGCGAAGTTCCGATTGAGATTGCGAGCGAGTCGCAGCCTGTCTTAGAAGTAAAGTCAACGACTTCCTCAGGTTTTGTGTAGTGGCTCTCAGCTGCGGAAACTTCGTCCTCAACTCCAGCCAGCACTCCAAGCTCAGCCTCTACAGTCACGTAGTCCTTCTGCGCGTGCGCATATTCAACAACCTGCTTTGTGAGCTTTACGTTCTCGTCATAAGGAAGGGCAGAGCCGTCAATCATCACTGATGAGAATCCGTTGTCGATGCAGTCTTTAGCCACTTCGAAATTAGGGCCGTGGTCAAGATGAAGAACAATCGGAATATCGCATCCAAGCTCGTGCGCATATTCAACAGCTCCGCGCGCCATATTGCGCAGAATATATTTGTCAGCGTATTTGCGCGCGCCTTTAGAAACCTGGAGAATTACAGGTGATTTCGACTCGACGCAAGCCTGGATAATAGCCTGCATTTGCTCCATATTGTTAAAGTTGTATGCCGGAATAGCATAATGACCTTTCATCGCCTTTTTGAACAGGTCAACTGTGTTCACAAGGCCAAGTTCTTTGTAGCTTAACATTAAAAGACTCCTTTTATCTGTTTCATCTATATTAATTATCATAAGTCGAAAAATCTAATGTTTCAAGAAAATTTTAAGTTATTAAGGTAAAATACTTGTTATTTGAAAAAGCGGATTCAACTTGCAGAAAATTGTTTGACAAAGATAGAAGCGGGAAATATAATAATAAAAGATTGTTTAACTTTTAAAAAAGTTGGATAAAAACGAACTTTGCTAGTGATTTTTACATTATCTGACGATAATAAAATGAATCACTATAAAGAATGAAGGAGTTTTGAATGAAAAAGGGCGTAGTAGTTTTTACTAGTCTTGCACTTCTGCTTGCGTTCTGTGTTCCTGTAACGGCACAACCTAGCTCTAGGGCAGTTGAAACAAAAGTTATTGAGACTTTTGATGATGCTGGAGAAAACGATTTTACTTGGAATATCCAGGCGAGTGCTTACATTGATAAGGATAATGGATATCCGAAGATGGAATATTTTGAAGCGCAGCCGAATTCTCTGAAAGTATTTAAGAAAGACGGCGAGACACCGAAAGTTCTCGGTGTTCAGACAAGCTATCTTCGCAAAGGTGAGAACTGGTTTGAAGTTTACCCAGAGAAAGACGGACAGCCTTATGAAATTCCTTTTGTAGGAACTGTAACTCAGATTGATTTCTGGGTTTGGGGAGCAAATTACCTCTATTATATTGATCTCCTTGTCCGCGATGCTGACGGCCGTGTATATACTCTTCCTGCTGGAAACCTTGCTTTCAATGGCTGGAAAAATGTTATCGTGTCTATTCCTACTTATATCAGACAGCATTCAAGACTTCGCTCTGGTCCAAAGACTATGACTTTTGTTGGTTTCAGAGTTCATACTGATCCTGATGAATTTGTTGATAATTTCAATATTTTCTTTGATCAGCTCAAGTACACAACAAATGCATTGAGCGATATTTTTGACGGATATGAGCTGAAAGATATTGATTTCGGCGGCAATTCAAACGGAAGCGCTTCTACATCTAGCACAGCTTCAAAGGAGTAGTAAAAATGAAAAAAATAGTTACTGTTGCCCTTGCTTTAGCAATGTCTGCTGTTGTATTTGCGCAGTCTCAGAACAGCAGCTCAGAGCCTGAAAGCCTTGCTTCTCCAGATCCGACTGTAATTGGAAATGATTCTGCTAAACAGGCTCTTAAGGAAGTTTCTGTTGACAGATTTGAATTGGAAGGCTCTTGGAATGCGTCTATTTCACCGGATTTCGGTGTAATTTCGTCTCGTCTTTTTGAAGGTTCGCCAATGGCAAAAGAGCCTCTTAAAGGTGAGGAAGATGCTCCTGATACAAATGTTCTCGGTGTAAAAGTTGAATTTTTCCGTCGTGGCGTAAATTCATTCTATATCCGCTCTTCACGCCCAATTCCAATCGAGGGTGTTACAAAGACAATTTCTTTGTGGGTCGCAGGACGCAATATGGATCACCAGATGTATGTTCTTGTTCAGGACTACAACGGAAACAACTTTGAGCTTTATCTTGGAAATCTTGGATTTTCTGGATGGAAAAAAATGACTGTCGCTGTTCCTCCGACTCCGGATGGAGAGCATGGAATTATTCAGTCATCAGCTTACAATGGTGTAAAACCAGGACTTAGAATTGTTGGATTCAGAATTGACTGCAATCCGGTTCTTGCTCGTGGAACATACTATCTTTACTTGGACGACCTTCGCGCTGTAACAGATCTTTATGATATTGAGAACCGCGATCAGGACGACATGAACGACGACTGGTAATAATAAAAAATCATCTTAGATGATAAAACCTGTTGGCTAAAAAAGCTGACAGGTTTTTTTTATGTGCATTGCATATAAACTCGACATTTACGTTAGTTCAAGTTAGAATAATTCTATGAAGCTTAGTGATTTCGGCATAAATGCATACAAAAAAAACGGCAAGAAAATCCCTGATGAAAAAGACAAATCATTAAAAGATGAAAATCAAATAAAGCAAAATAAATCAGAAAAAAGTTTTTTTAATCATGCAAATTCAAGTCAAAATGAAAAAAAACAGTTTGAAGTTCCAGAAACTCATTACGAGGGAAATTTTCAGGCAAAGGCCGCGGCTAAGGCTTTAACTTCCGGCGGACTTTTAAAAGTTCCTGAAGAGCCTAAGGAATCTGACGGAAAGGAAAGCGTTTACAGGCGCGTCGCGAAATTTCTTCTGCTGATAGGAATTGACGAAGCGGCAAAAATCCTGCCGCATTTGTCCGAAGAGCAGACTGAAAAAATTATTCCTGAAATTGCGACAATCAGGACAATTCCAAACGATGAAGCCGAAAAAATTCTTGAGGAGTTTAAAGGACTTTTTGAAAAGGCCCGGAATCAAGGTGGAATTGAAACTGCGAAAAATATTTTGGACAAGGCTTTCGGCGAAAAAAAAGCTGACGAGCTTCTTGAGAAAGTTGAGCCGTTCGCAAATGGAAAGCCATTTGAATATCTTGCGGAAGCTGACTCGGACAGAGTTTCAACATTGCTTGCTGACGAGTCGAATCCTGTGCGGGCTTTAGTTCTTTCTTACTTGGATCCGAAAGTTTCAGCGGCCGTAATTTCGTCTATGAGCGACGAGGACAAAAAAGATGTTGTTATTCGCCTTGCAAAAATGAAGGAAGTGAATCCCGACATTGTAAAACGTGTTGACAAGGCGATGCAGGATAAAATGAACAATCTTGCGACATCAAAATCTAATAAAATTGACGGAAAATCAACTCTTGCGCAGATTCTGAAGAAAATGAGTCCGGAAGCCGAGGAAGGAATTTTGAACCAGCTTTCTGAATCTGATCCTGAGCTGGGCGCTGATTTACGTGAAAAACTTTTCACAATTGAAGATATCCTAAACGCTGATGATAAATATCTTCAAAAATATCTTAATTCTGCGTCTGAAAATGACATCGCTTATCTTATTGCGGGAAAAGAAGATGATTTTAGAAATAAAATCTTGAAAAATCTATCTGAAAACAGAAGAAAATCAGTTTTGGAAACGGAAAATTTCTTGAAGCCGATGAGAAAATCTGACTGCGAAAAAGCCACGTCGAAATTTTTCACAGAAATGCGCCGGGCTTATGAGGACGGAAAACTTTATATAAAAGGACGGGACGACGAAATTTATGTCTGATATTTTTACAACTGGATTTGAATACAAGAAATTTAAGGTGCTCAAGGTTTTCGATGTTCCTGATTATCATTCAAAGGCGGTTTATTTGCGTCATGAGAAAACCGGGCTTGAAGTTGTTCATCTTTTTAATGACGACACTGAAAATCTTTTTGCGTTTGCTTTCAGAACGCCGAATCCAAAATCAAACGGCGCGGCGCATATTATAGAACATTCGGTTTTGTGCGGCTCGGAGAAATTTCCTTTGAAGGATCCGTTTGTCACAATGTCGAACCAGAGCGTAAAAACTTATCTTAACGCGATGACTTATCCTGACAAGACGATTTATCCGGCAAGCTCAATCGCCAAGGAAGATTATTTTAATCTGATGGATGTTTACGGCGACGCGGTTTTCTTTCCTAAGCTTCAAAAAGAGATTTTTATGCAGGAAGCGCACCGGCTTGAAGTTGACAAGAATGGAAAAGTTTCAATTCAAGGCGTTGTTTATAACGAGATGAAGGGAAATTATTCTTCCTTTGACTCGGTTGCAAACGATACAATTGCGCTCAGCCTTTTGAAAAATTCAGTTTATCAGAAAGATTCCGGCGGAGATCCTCTTGAAATTCCTTCAATCACTTATGAAGATTTCAAGGCTTTCCACAAAAAATGGTACAGAGCCGACAACTGCCTTGTTTTTCTTTACGGAAATATTCCGACAGCTGAGCAGCTTGATTTTTTGCAGGAAAAATTTTTGGACAGAATTGAGGCACGGAATCCAGATTTTGTCTGGAATGAAAAAGTGCGCGAAAAAAATCTTGATGAATTCTTGAGCTTTGTAAAAAGTGACTCGCTTTTGTCTCCGGCATATGATGAATACGAAGGTCCTGTGAGCGAGAGCGAAACAAAAAGCACTGTTCTTGTAAGCTGGGATTTGGGAAATGTTGAAGACAGCCGGGAAAGCGCGGAAAATGTTGTTCTGGCTGGAATTTTGGCTAACCACGACGGCTCTCCGTTTCAAAAAGCATTGATTGAAAGCTCGCTTGGAGAAGACATTGCGCCTCAGAGCGGATTTTCAAATTCTTTTTACAATAAAATTTTTACGGTCGGGCTTCGCGGCGTAAAAAAATCGGACGCAAGAAAAGTTGAGAAAGTTGTTCTTGAAACTTTGGAGAAAATCGTAAAAAACGGAGTTTCAAAAAAAGATATTGAAACAACTTTGATGGGACTTGAAATTTCGCAGCGTGAGATAAAACGCGCGTCAGGGCCTTTTTCTCTTGCGCTAATGGTCCGCCTCGCGAGCGGCTGGATTTATGGATATGATGTTTCAAATCAAATCCGCTCAAGAAAAGTTTTGGAAGAAATCAAGAAAAAAATTGAAACTTCTGATAAATATCTTGAAAATTTGATCCGCGCGAAATTTCTTGAAAATAAATCCCGCTCGCTGAATGTTGTGACTCCGTCAAAAAATTATTCAAAAAAGCGGGAAGAAGCGGAGAAAAAAATCATTTCGGCTGCCTTGAAGTCAACTTCAATTGAAAAAATTAAATCTGAAAATGAAAAGCTTCATGAATTCCAGCAGTCGGCTGAGGACGAAAGCTGTCTTCCGCATCTTCATCCGGCGGATTTTTTGGTGAACGGCAGGCCGCTTATGAACCGCGGAGATTTATCAGTTGAAGAGGTTGAGTCTTTCGACGGAAAGAAAATTGAATTTCTTGTGAGCCAGGAAAATACTAACGGAATGATTTATTTTGACCTCGCGTATCCGGTTGACACGCTGCCTGCGGAAGATTACGAAATTCTTCCAGTTTTTAGCGACTGCGTTACCGAATGCGGCTGGAAAAATCTAGGCTGGGCGGCTGCGGCTGAAGAAACTGCTCTGCATGCCGGCGGAATCGGCGCGCATCTTCTGACGATGGACAGCCCTGACACAGAAATTTCTAGGAAATTTTGCTCCGGAAAAAACTGGACAAAACGCGACTGGATTATTTACAGCACTTTTATGATTGAAGAGGAATGCGGGAACGCGCTTAAGCTTCTTTCGGACTGCGTTTCTGGAGTTTCTTTTGATGATTTAAAAAGAATCCGTGACATTGTAAACGAGTCAAAAAATGATTTTGAATCTTCTGTAATTCCTGACGGGCACATTTATGTTTCAAGCAGAGTTTGCTCTTTAAATTCTGAAAAATCCGCTGTTGATGAAATTTGGAACGGGCTTACGCAGCTTGGCGCGGTCAGAAAAATTGTGAAAAAATCTGATGAGGAGCTTTCTAAAATTTTCAAGAATCTGCACGAAAAAATCAGAAAATCTGGCGCGATTCTCCATGTTACTGCGGAAAAATCCGGAATTGAAAAAGTGAGAAAATATCTTGGCGAGTTTATTGAGAAAACTGAAATTCTTGAGATAAAGCCGCCGCGTGAAAACAAATTTGAAGATTTTAAGAAAGTTATAAATTCAGAATTTGATTCTTCTGATTCAAAAAATTTTGAAGTTTTCACTGCCGAAACTCAAGTTGGCTTCGCCGCCGACTCGATTCCGGCCGCTCCGTATGGAACAAAAGACTGCGCGGCTGACGAAGTTTGCTCTCACTGGCTTACGAATAATATTTTGTGGGAAAAAATCAGGACAATCGGAGGCGCGTACGGAAGTTTCTGCACACCGGAGAATTTTGGCGAGCTGATGATTTTTGCAACATACAGAGATCCGAATCCTTTAAATTCCTGCGAAGTCTTTGAAAAAAGCATTGAAGAATGCGCTGAAATGGATTTTGCTCCGGAAGAAGTTGAAAAGGCCGTGATGGGCTGCTACTCGCATTTTATTCAGCCGCAAACTCCGAAAAGCCGAGGAACTGTTTCGTTTACGCGCGCTTTATACGGAATCCTTGATGAAGACCGCGAGCAAAAAATAAAATGGCTTTTGGAAATCAATTCTGATGATGTAAAAAAGGCATTTAAAAGACTTTGCTCACAGATGAAAAATCCAAAATGCCCGGATAAAATACGGAAAGCTGTTTTGTGCGGAAAAAGCTCAATTGAGAAATCTGAAAAAGAGATAAAAAAGAATGGAAAAATTTTCCAATTGTCATTATAACTATAATGAGTTTATCTTAAAATTGTTTTAAGAAGAAATATTCGGAACGGAGAAAATGTATGAAAAAAGATCCAAAACTTGAAAAATGTCTTTCAATGATGCGAAAGCTTGTTTCTGATGTTCAGGGCGCGCCTTATCCTGGAGCGGACTTGGAGCCGGAGCTTTATAGAATTTGGTATGAGCATGTCCAGCGCGCGTGCACAGACTGCCTTGAGTATCTTGATGAAAATTATCCTCTTGAAAAAGAAGATATAAGCAAGACGCTGAATAAATTCTTCAAATAGATTTTTGATAGAATTTTCATGGATTTGCCGTTTTATATCAGATTCTTAGATAGAAACTATATGTTTCTAAAGTTGCTTAATCTGTTTTCCGAGAATAAAAGAAGATAGTTGTATCTTTTTTTAGGTGGGTAAAAGATGGCAAGTTCGAAAATTAATCAGCATTTAGACCAGTATGTTCTTCGTGGAAAGCTAAGAAGTGAAGGCTTTGAACGCTGGCGGTATTTTTTCTCTGCTTTTAATGTTGAAACGAACCAGGAAAGAAAGTTCTTTGTTGAACTTTACATTGTAAATCCAGGAATTTCTCCGAAAGTGGCGATTGTTGCGCAGAAATCACGGCTTGCCCATTCCGAGGCTGATTTGCAATACGCGCTTGCCGGAACGCAGGCTGCCCAGACTGCGAATGAAGAGCTTGCCGTCCGTCCTTCTTATGTTCTTGTAAAGGCCGGCGTTTACGGCGGAGACGGAATTCAGCTGAATAAATTTATACCGTCATCTCAATTCACCTTTGTTAAAAATTCTGGAATGTTTAAAGCCGGCGAATGTTTTTTCGGAGCGAATTCAATTTCCGGAAGCATTGAAGTTACGCCGCAGGATTTGAGAGTAAAACCGGAGCTTTTGTGCGATGCCGGAACTTTGGAATGGGACTTAAAATTTGACAGAAAAATAATAGGCGAGCCTCTTTATAACGGCAAAAATGGATTTTGGGCGCCGTTCGGAGCAAAAACAGTTTATTCCGGAGCTGTTCGTTTTGGCGGAAGCGAGTATGTGATTACTCCGAAAATTTCCGGCGGATATTCTGATAAAAGCTGGGGAACTTATTTGCCTGAAAGCTATTTTCATATTTCATCGGCAAAAATGACAAGCTTGATTTCCGGAAAGTCAATGCTCAACTCGTGTTTTGTAATTGAAGGCGAATATGATGGAAAACTCCGCGGATTTTTGAACCTTGAGAACAACATTTTTAAAATCATTGAGAAAAAGCATTTCGGAAAATGCACTGTTGTCCATGACTGCACCCAGGTTCCTGGAAACGAGGGCGGCGAGAAAGTCCATTGGACTGTGAGCGTAAAAAAAGGAAAATTTGTTGTTGATATTGATATTTTCTGCAGCGGAGGCGACCTTTCTGTGCGCGACTATGAAATTCCGCAGGGAAAACGCACTTTGCTTAAAATTTTGGGCAGTGGCGGCGGAAAGGGTGAGATTAGAATTTATAAAAAAATAGGAAAGAACCTTGAGCTTTTGGAACATGCAAATGTGTACGACGCAGTTTGTGAATTTGGCCAAAGCGAAATTGTTGGAAAGTAAGATTCCGCGTTAGGGATAGTAGCCGCGCCGCAGGCGTTCCGGAGCGAGTGAAGCGAGAGTAGGAATGGAGCCGGAAGGCGGAACGGCGGATAGCCCGGCCCGCAATGCAAGATAAATTACGCTTTTAAAGCAAAATGCCGCCATTTTTATGGCGGATAAACTTGAAAAATTTAAGAAGCGGAGCTTCTTGCTTCTGCAAAAAATCGGGAACGCCCAAAAAATTAAAAATATCTTAAAAATCTATTTGACGATTTCCTCCGAATTTATTATTTTTCATTATGAAAATGATAAATGAAATCTAAAGAACGGAGGTGAAAGATGGATTACGATCAGTTTACTTTAAAGACTCAGGACGCGCTTCAGGAGGCGAGTGTTCTTGCCCAGCAGAATGACCACGGCGAAGTCGGCCTTGAGCACCTTCTCGTTTCTCTTATAAACCAGAAAGATGGAATTATAAAACCTTTGATTGAAAGAATCGGCGTGAACGCGGGCGATGTTCTTGCCGCGACTCAGTCTTTGCTTGATTCTTATCCGAAAGTTACAGGAAACGCGAACTTGCAGTTTTCAAGCGAGGCTCAGAAAGTCCTTGCTAAAGCTGAGAAATACATGGGACAGCTCGGCGACAGTTTTTTGAGCGTTGAGCATATTTTCCTTGCGATGTGCGAGTCTGACTCACGCGTCGGAGAGCTTTTAAGAAAGTACGGAATCACAAAAGAAACTGTGCTTGAGGCGTTAAAGGCTGTGCGCGGAAACCAGAAGGTTGACTCGCAGGATCCTGAGGCCAAGATGCAGGCCCTTGAAAAATACTGCACGGACTTGACGGCGCGCGCTAGGCAGGACAAGATTGATCCTGTTATTGGGCGTGATGAGGAAATCAGGCGTGTTATGCAGGTTCTTTCGCGCAGAACAAAGAATAATCCTGTTCTGATTGGAGAGCCTGGCGTCGGAAAGACTGCGATTGTCGAGGGGCTTGCCCGCCGTATCGCTTCGGGCGATGTTCCTGAAAGCCTTAAAAATAAAAGACTTTTGAGCCTTGACATGGGCTCGCTTGTAGCAGGCGCGAAATACCGCGGCGAGTTTGAGGAAAGGCTTAAGGGCGTTGTCGAGGAAGTCAAGAAGAGCGAGGGGCAGATAATCCTCTTTATCGATGAGCTTCATACAATTGTCGGAGCCGGCGGCGGAGACGGAAGCATGGACGCTTCAAACCTGTTGAAGCCTGCTTTGAGCCGCGGCGAGCTTCGTGCAATCGGCGCGACAACTTTGAATGAATACAGAAAGTATATCGAAAAGGATGCGGCCCTTGAAAGACGTTTCCAGCCGGTTTACTGCGCGGAGCCTTCTGTTGAGGACACAATCGCGATTTTGCGCGGACTTCGTGAGAAATACGAAATTCACCACGGAGTAAAAATTAACGATGAGGCTTTGGTTGCGGCGGCGACACTTTCAAACCGCTACATCACAAACCGCTTTTTGCCGGACAAGGCAATTGACCTTGTTGATGAGGCGGCGTCAAGACTTAAGATTGAGATTGAGTCTGAGCCTACAGAGCTTGACCAGCTTGAGCGTAAAATCCTCCAGCTCCAGATTGAAAAGCAGTCGCTGAGCAAGGAAGATGACCAGGCTTCAAAAGAGAGGCTTGAGAAGCTTGAGAAGGAGCTGGCGGAAATCACGGCGCAGCGCGATGCCATGAGATTAAAATGGCAGAACGAGAAGGCCGAGATTGACAAGACAAGAAAGCTCAAGGAGCAGCTTGAGTCCGCTAGATTCGACCAGGAGAAATTCTCCCGCGAAGGAAACTTGGAGAAAGCCGCTGAGTACAAGTATTCGATTGTTCCGAACCTTGAAAAGCAGCTTGCCGAGAGCCAGAAGCAGGAGGAGGAACGCAACAAGGGCGAGAACGGCGTGAGCGAGTCCCTCTTGCGGCAGGAAGTTACCGAGGAGGACATTGCGCGCGTTGTTTCAAGCTGGACTGGAATTCCGGTCGCCAAGATGATGACGAGCGAGAAACAGAAATATATGCAGCTTGAGAAAGTTCTGCATGAGCGCGTTGTCGGCCAGGACGAGGCTGTGACAGTTGTGAGCGACGCCATCAGGCGTAACCGTGCCGGCTTGAACGACCCTAACAGGCCTCTTGGAAGCTTCCTATTTATTGGACCGACAGGCGTCGGAAAGACAGAGCTTGCAAAGACTTTGGCTGATTTCTTGTTCAACGACGAGAAGGCGCTTACTAGAATCGATATGTCTGAATATATGGAAAAATTCAGCGTGTCGCGCTTGATCGGAGCGCCTCCGGGATACGTCGGATACGACGAGGGCGGCCAGCTTACCGAGGCGGTGAGAAGACGGCCGTACAGCGTTGTTCTTTTTGATGAGATTGAGAAGGCTCATCCTGATGTCTTCAATGTCCTGCTCCAGGTTTTGGACGACGGACGGTTGACTGACGGACAGGGCAGAGTGGTGGACTTTAAGAACACCATCATCATCATGACTTCAAACCTCGGAAGCGACTTGATTCTTGAGGCTGACACAAACGAGAAGCTAAAGGCTGTAAAACCTGCGGTCGATGAGCTTTTGAAAAAGACGTTCCGCCCGGAGTTCCTGAACAGAATCGATGAGATTGTAATGTTCAGCCGCCTTGACAAGGCTTGCATCGGTGGAATCGTAAAGAATCAGCTCAAGCGTGTTCAGAGCCGCCTTGAGGACAGAAGAATCAAGCTCGACT
This sequence comes from uncultured Treponema sp., assembly GCA_964538245.1. Classification (GTDB taxonomy): domain Bacteria; phylum Spirochaetota; class Spirochaetia; order Treponematales; family Treponemataceae; genus Treponema_D. The sequence goes on along the minus strand of CAZIFO010000013.1, from coordinate 47,342 downwards.
TTGACGACAGCGCAATCAGCTTCCTGTCAGACAAAGGCTATGACCCTGCGTTCGGCGCACGTCCTGTTAAGCGCGCAATCCAGAACTACGTTGAGAATCCTCTTGCAAAGGAGATTCTCGCCGGAAAATTTGGAGAGAACTCCACAATAAAGGTGAGCGCGGACGGCGACAAGCTAAAGTTTGAGTAAAGCTAGCTGTTTATGGTAGAATCTGCTTATGAAAAGTAAGCGGGTTCTACTTTTTTTTGTCGTTTTTCTGTCGGCCTTTGTCCCAAAGGCTTTTTCACACGCCGGTTTCGGCTTTTCTCCGTCTCTTGTGCTCGCGGATGGTTTTCCTGTCTTGTTTTCCGCAAGCTTCCGCTCTGACAAAAATCCTTGGTCGTTTTTTTTGAATCTTGAGAATGACTTTGACTCTAGTGATAAAACTGATATAAAAAAAATTTCCTTTTTTGCAGACGACTGGTTCATAAGCGAGCGGATTTCAGAGCATCTTGACTATTTTGTTCTGTGGGGAGTTTCTGGCGGAGTTCTTTTTGATAAAAATGATGACGACACGAATCTTTATGAGATTTCAACAGGCTGCCGCTTTGGAGCCGGGCTTGATTTTTTGTTTTTCAAGCGGCATTTTGAGCTTTTTGCGCAGGCGGTCTGGAATCCATATTTCGGAGTTAAGATTGATGACGGAGACTTGTCTGCGTTTTTGCGCCCGGTTTGCTTTCCTTTGACGGCTGGAGCTCGCTTTTGGATTTGAGCGGATTTTAAAATGCGGCAAGGATTGTAGCTGCGCGCCTTTGGCGCGTTCTGGAGCGAGTGAAACGAGCGCAAGAATGAAGTGCGGCTAGCACGGAACAGCGAAAAGCCTGGTTTTTGCATTGCAAAAAGCCGCCCGGATTAATATTATCAATATTTTTTTACAGAAATTTTCCGGTCTGGCTTTTCGGGCAGTTTTTTATGTCTTCCTGATTTCCAGACGCTACAATCTCGCCGCCTTCTTCTCCGCCGCCCGGCCCCATGTCGATTATGTAGTCGGCGTTTTTTATGACGTCAAGGTCGTGCTCAATCACAATCACGGTCGCGCCTTTTTCAATCAGCGACTGGAACACGGAGACAAGCGTGCGCACGTCGCTTGGATGAAGGCCGATTGTTGGCTCGTCGAACACGAACACTGAAGATTCCTGCCCCTTTCCCATTTCGCTTGCAAGCTTAAGCCGCTGCGCCTCGCCGCCGGACAAGCTCGGAGTCTCCTCGCCCAAAGTCAGATAGCCAAGCCCAAGGTCGCGAAGGACTTCAAGCCGCCGCTTTATAATGCTGATGTCGCTGAGCGCGGAAAGCGCGTGGTTCACGTCCATGTCCATAATCTGCGGAAGTGAATATTTTGCGCCGTTCTTGCCTGTCCTGAAAATCCTTTCCGCGTCTTTTGAGTAGCGCGAGCCTTTGCATTCAGGGCACGGAATGTCAACGTCGGGAAGAAACTGAACGTCCAGGCTGATTTCGCCGGTTCCGTCGCAGACCGGGCAGCGGAGCTTTCCTGTGTTGTAAGAAAAGTCGCCCGCCTTGAATCCGAGCCTTTTAGCGTCATCTGTCCTTGCGAAAACTTTTCTAAGCTCGTCGTGGACATCGGCGTAAGTTGCGACTGTCGAGCGCACGTTGATTCCGATTGGAGTCGCATCTATCAATTTGACCTGGCTTATTCCGTCCGCCTCGATTTTTCTTATGTGTGAAGGAAGATTTCCGCCTGCAATTTTCGCCTTTAGAGCCGGAACAAGGCTTTCAAGGATTAGCGTTGTCTTTCCGCTGCCAGAAACTCCTGTAACAACTGTAAGGCGGCCTTTCGGAAAATCCGCTGAAAGAGGCTTTACAGTGTGCAGGGAAGAAGTCTCAAGGTGGATTTTTCCGTTCGAGAAAAGCTCTTCTTTTGAAGAAGTTTTTCTTACAAGAGGATTGTAGCTTCCTGAAAGATATTTTCCAATCTGGGAGTTTTTATTTTCCTCGATTTCCTTTATGCTTCCTTCCGCAATCACGTTTCCGCCTTCAGCTCCGGCAACAGGGCCCATTTCAATCATATAGTCGGAATCTTTCAGGACTTCAGTGTCGTGGTCAACGAGAACCACGGAATTTCCGTCAGCGACAAGATCGCGCATAACTTCCTTTAAGCCCTTTATATTCGCAGGATGAAGGCCGATTGAAGGCTCGTCGAGAACGTATAAAACGCCTGTCGTGCGGTTGCGAACTGCGCGGGCAAGCTGCATTCTCTGCCTCTCGCCGTTTGAAAGCGTTGATGACGCGCGGTCGAGCGTAAGATATCCGAGCCCCAAATCCATGAGCCTCCTGGCAGTGTCAAGGAAAGAAACGGCGATATTTTCCGCCATCTGCTTCATTTCACTAGGAAGAGAAGCGGGAACTTTTTTAACCCATTCAACAAGATTTGTAAGAGTCATTTCGCAAGCCTTGGCAAGATTTATTCCTAAGATTCTAGGCGCGCGGGCCTTTTCAGAAAGACGGGTTCCGCCGCAGTCCGGACACACGCTCTGGCGCAGGAATTTCTCGACGCGCTTCATTCCTTTTTCATCTTTCACATTGGAAAGCGCGTTCTCTACAGTGTAGACCGCGTTGAAATATGTAAAGTCCATTTCGCCGGTGGAGCCTGCCGCAGCACCTTTTTTCATCTGGTAAACCATGTGGACTTTCTTTGCAGGCCCGTGGAAAACAATGTCCTTTTCCTTGTCCGTCAGGTCCTTGAACGGAACGTCGGTGCGGACTCCCATCTTGCGCGCGATGTCCTTCATGAGAGACCACATCAATGTCTGCCACGGAAGAACCGCGCCCTCGTCAATCGTAAGATTCTCGTCCGGAACTAAGGTCGCCTCGTCAACAACGCGGACTATTCCTGTTCCCTGGCACTTAGGGCACGCTCCCTGGGAGTTAAAGGCAAGCTCCTCGGCTCCAGGCCCGTAGAAATGAACGCCGCAGGCAGGGCAGACAATCTCCTGCTCCGCCGCGACATTTAAAGTCGGCGGAACGTAGTGTCCGTTCGGGCAGCGGTGGCTCGCGCATCTTGAAAAAAGCAGGCGGAGCGAGTTCAAAAGCTCTGTTCCGGTTCCGAAAGTGCTTCTCATTCCCGGAACGCCCGGCCGCTGGTGAAGGGCAAGGCTTGCCGGAACGTAGAGAACATCGTCTACAAGAGCCTTGCTAGCTTCCGTCATTCTGCGGCGTGTGTAGGTTGAAAGCGACTCAAGGTAGCGGCGGCTTCCCTCCGCGTACAGAACTCCGAGCGCAAGGGACGACTTTCCGCTTCCTGAGACACCTGCAATCGAGACAATCTCGTTGAGCGGAACCTTTACGTTTATGTTTTTTAGATTGTGGACGCGCGCTCCGTAAACTTCAATCGCGCGCGGAATATTATTTTTGTTTTCCATAGCTTTAAATTCTCATATAAATCTGCTGTGTTTTGACTATTTTTGCCGCGTCATATGATATTTTTTCTTCTCGCTGTACATAAGCTCGTCGGCGCGGCTGACTGCCTTTTCAATTTCTCTTCCGCCGGTGGATGTGTTTTTTTCTTCAAGATAAACAGCTCCGACAGACAAATTCATGTCGCAGTCCGTCCTGATTTTTTTCTGCTCTGAACGAAGCTGCGCCGTTAGGGAGTCAAACTTTGGCTTTGACATATTTTTGCAGAACACGACAAATTCGTCGCCGCCGATTCTGTAAATCTGGGAATTTTTGCAGCCTTTGAAAGTTCTTTTTAACGCGTCAGCCGAGGCGGAAATCAGCTCGTCGCCTTTTTCATGGCCAAAACTGTCGTTTGTGCTTTTTAATCCGTTTATGTCGGCAAAAATTATTCCGACTTCCGGCTTCGTTTTTTCAAGATTTTTCAGCGTCTCAACATAAGCGTTGCGGTTTTTCAATCCTGTCAGGCTGTCGGTGAAGCTAAGCTCGTATAATTTCTGAGTTGTCTCTCTGCGGCGGATGTCGTTTAAAACAAATGTCGCGACGGATTTCATCAGAACTGTTGTTTCCTTGTGCCTTGTCGGATTGTCAACTCCTAAAAATCCCACAAGTTTTCCATGATCATAAAATGGAACTTCCATTAACGATGAAATTTGCTGCCTGTTAAGAATGTTGTATTCAAGCGTTTCATGGCTTAAGTCGTCCGAAACTGAAAACACAAAAACTTCTCCGTTTTTCTCGAACGGCTCAATCCATCTGCTGACAGCTTTGACCGGAACGTTCTTGAGATTTTTTATCTGCGCCGTTATTCCGTTGGCGCACCATTCGTAAGTGTTGTCAACGTGCTTGGAATCATCTGAAAATTCAAAGATGTAAGCTCTGTCTGCTCCGTGATATTCAGCAATAATTTCAAGAAGGCTGTTGATTGCTTTTTTTATGTCGTCGTTATCGTATAAAGTGTTTATGCAAAGCAGAAGTGTTGAATTAATTTCTTTGAGATCTTCGATTTCTTTTTCCACCGTAGGCAGATTATCGATATTTTTCTCATCCATTTTATCATTTTATCATGAAAACGAAGAATCGGCATAAAAAAAGAGTTTTATTTTTTTTGCATTTTAATCAGAAAAAGTTTTTTAACTGTCAACAGTTTTTAAAAATTTCGCCTAATTTTTTTCAAAAATGAAATTTATCAAAATTTTTTAGTAACTTAGAATTGTTTATTCAAAAAATAAAATTTTGTCTTGGAATTTTGAAAAATTATCGAATTTCAGTGAAAATTTCGGTCGGAATTTATGATTTTGGGCATAGTTATCCTAGTGTGGCAGATGAGATTTTTTCGAGAAGATTTTTGATATTCATCGCTTCGTTTTGTCTAAGAGGTTTTCTTGGACGGCTTGCCGAATTTTATAAAGTTTTCGTTGTCGATATCGTAGTAGACTTCGCGAAATTTCGGCTTGGCGTTCTGGAGGAAAACTCTTTCTATCAGAAGCTTCAAGACTTCTGGCATTGTTCCGCTTGTGTCGGTCTCAGCAAGAACACATTCATACCGCTTTGAACTTTTTTCCGGCGTAACCCAAAGTCCATTTTTCTCGTTCACGCAGATGTTTATCTTTTGGTCCGGCAAATCCTTGCAGAAAAATCTGTAGCCCATCAAAGTGAATACACCGCCTTTGTCAGTTCTTGCAGGAAAAGTTGCTTTGAGAACACTGTTGATTTCTGACATGTCGGCTTTCACAAAAAATGATTCCGGCTCTTTCGGCTTTTTTGCGAAACGCTTTATGTATTTTGGAATGTAGACTTCGCGGAGAAATTTGTTCGCGGCCTCGACTGTCTTGATTCCGTGCAGCCTGAACTGAATTGGAAGCCTGCCCTGAATCGTTTTCTAGAAGCGTTCAATCCGTCCTTTCGCCTGCGGACTGTAAGCGGGGAACATGTCGATTCCGAGAGACTTCATCATTTTTCCGTATTGCGTAAGATGCTCAGCCGAGATGTCCTTTGCGTTGTTCACAAAGAAGACTGGCGCTCTGTCAGGATACATCTGCTGTGGCAGCCCGTAGTCCATCGCCATGTATCTTGTCGCCTCAAGATAGCCTAGCAGACATTCGTTCTTTGTCATATAAAGTCCGACCGGAATTCCCGTCGCGTCGTCAATGAATCCTTGTACGCAGTAAAGATGTCCGTCTCCGAACCAGTCGTAAGGTGTTCCGTCCGCCTGGACAAGCTCGCCGAAATGCTCTTTCGGAGGACGGAAAAGATGCGCAATTTCCTCTTTTTTCGCCTTGTATTTGTTCGGTGACTTGTAGCCGATTGAATTCAGAACTTTCTTGATCCATGAGACGGAGCATTTTATTTTGAACTCATCTTCAAGAATCTCAGCGAAATATCCGTAGCTTATTTTCTCAAACGGATTCACACTGTCGATCCTTGTGTTGAGAAAAATATTTATGACAGTCTCTTTCCGCTTCTTGTAGAAATCGCTGCTTCTTTTCCTGCCTGTATTTCCGTGCACAAAAGCTGCGTCGCCCTTTTCCTTGTATTCATTCACGCACTGCTGAACCCGCCGCTGCGTTATTCCAAGATTAAGAGAAACTTCCAGCGTTGTCATTTCCTTTGATACGCAGCCGAGAATCTGCTTTTTCCGCGTCTCCTGGCTTTCCGTGAGCTTGATTTTTCCCATGCGGAAATCTCCTTGTCGTTTTTGTTTAAAACAACTGTAGATTGACGGATTTGTCAAACTATTTTTTTCGTTTGTTTTTATCGCTCAAAAAGAAAATCTATTTTTGCGGTTTCGAGATTCACTTTGAAACGGCAGTCGAATGATTTTCCAGCTTTGCTTTTGCAATGTTTTATTCCGGTTCCTTTCCCGGAGCAAAGCATCACGACATCTTTTTCAGAAATTTTTGCTCCTGCGACAGAATCCCAGACCACGAATCCGCAGCCTTCCTTGTAGCCCGAACAGTACCAGTTTGATTTTCCGCGGCGCATTTCCTTTTTGCAGAAAGGACAGATGATTGAATTTTTTGCTTCGTGGGGAATATTGATTTCCACTTCTTTTGAAACTGATTCTTTCACAAAGGATTTTATGTCCGAAAGAAATTTTTCCGGATTCTCATCAAGCTGCTCTTCCCATGAAGTTGTCTCCGCAATGTCGGCGAGGCTCTTTATCGGCGAGCCTCTGACCGCTTTCAAAAGATTTTCGCCGAGGCTTGTGCTGACTAGGTTTTTCTTTTCAAGCGTGATGTAGCCCACCTTTGTGAGCTTGGGAATGAAAGTGTGACGTGTTGCCGGAGTTCCAAGCCCTGCAAGTTTTTTCGTCGTGATTTTGTCCTGAGCCGTCACGAGGCTGTCGGCTTTCGGATTTTCCATAAAGGCCAAAATGCTCGCCTCGTTGAAGAACGCGGGCGGTTTTGTCCATTTTTCTTTTGTCTCGGTTTCTGAAAGCACTACTTGGCTCCAGTCGATGCCGCCTAGAATCTGCCCGCCGTCTTTGTCTTCATCATTTTGAACCGACACGTGTCGGTCGTCTTGAAACGCTTTCCAGCCCTGCTCAATCACTTTCCTGCCTGTGACTTTGAAGTTGTTTCCTTCTACATCAAGAATGAAAGTCTGCTTCTCGTATTTTTCAGGCGGAAGAAACGCGGTGAAAAAACGATCGAGAATCAGACTGTAGATTTTTTTCTGCTCGTCGCTTGCGTTCTCAGGAAGAGATTTGAGCGGAATCAATGCGTGGTGCGCCTCAAGCTTCGCGTCGTTGAAGCATAGCTTGTTGTCAACTGAAATGCGCATAATTTTTCTCGCTTCTTCAAATTTCGGATAGAAATCAGAAAGCTCATCGGCGATTTTTAGGCAAAGCTCCACGTTCGAGCTTCCCATCACGCGCGACGGAGTTCTCGGATAGGAAACGCATTTTAAGTCCTCGTAGAGCGACTGGATTATTTTGATCGTCGTTTCCGCGGAATAACCAAACGCCTTGAAAGCGTCTTTCTGCGCGGCGTTCAGGTTGTAAAGCTGCGGCGGATTTGCGGTTTTCGATTCCGTTTTATTATCAATGAGCCTCGCGTTTTTTCCGGAAAGCGGCTTTAGTTTCGCTTCGTGAGTGTTGTCCGGAAACGCCGTTGTTTCATCCACAAAATAAATTCCTCTGAAGATTACAGATGAGCCGTCACGTGACGGTCGGAAAACTCCGTAATGCTCGAAATACTTTTCGCTCTTGAAATTCCTGATTGCAGAACATCTTTGCCCGATTGCGGAAAGAACCGCTGTTTGGACGCGTCCGACAGCGAGCTTTGCTCCAGATGACTTTGTGATGTAGCGCGAAAGGTTCATTCCCACGAGCCAGTCGGCCTTTTGCCGCGCGAATCCTTTTTCAGAAAGCAAGTTGTACTCTGAAAGCGGTTTCGCATTTTTGATTCCTTCCAGAATCACATCTTTGGTGAGAGCCTGCGAGACCCAGAACCTTTTTATGCGCGAGAAGTCCGTGATTCCGGCCTGTGAAAGACATTCGCGGGCAATTACTTCGCCCTCCCTGTCAGCGTCAGTCGCAATCAGAATCGTGTCCGATTTGTGCGATTTCAGTTTTGAGATGACGAGATTCGCCTGCTTTTCGACATTTGGATTCACTTTGTAATCAAAACGCTCTGGAATTATCGGAATGTCGCTTCCGTAGTGGCTCGGCTCCTCGAGCGAGAAAAGATGCCCGACGCAGTTTGTGATTTCAAGATGAGAATTTCTGTAAGTTCCGCCGGAAAAAGAACAGCCGAGCGCGCTGGCAAAGTCCTTCGCGACGGAAGGCTTCTCTGTGAGTATTAACATAAAGCTCCTTTTGGCGGGCAGAAGCTTTCATTTGTTATAGCATAATATTGAAAATTGAACAATAAAATGTTGTAATTTGTGTTAATGAAAGAACGGCTGCATACGTTGCCGAAAAATCCGGCGGATTTCGACCGACACGTGTCGGTCGGCGAAACAAAACTAAAAAAACGAAACTATAAAAGAAAACTACTAACCTCTGACGGCAAGATAAAGGTTTGTAAAGCAAACCGTGAAAAATCCTTGTTCTGTCAGAGGCGGCCTGCTTTACGAGCGTATTTTATGTAATGCAATGTGAACTTTCTACTATAAGAAAAGTGTAAAGCACGACGAAAAATGCTGATTTTCGGCTTGCTTGAAAAGTTCTCGTTCTTGAGTGATATTGAAATTAAGAATAATAAATATTGAAATATTGACAAAGTTTTACAGTATTGTATAGTTTTTGTATATTTTGACAGAACAAGTTGAACTGCTGTAATTTCGGCAATGTCGGAAATGTACACAGTTAGCGAAGAAAAAAGGAGACGTGATTTGTATTTTTCAAGACGATTGGTGCGGATGTTCCTAAAGCTCGCCGCCGAGGAAAATTTCAGATGGTTTGAGCTGAAGCTGAGCGTCGGACTTGTGCCGGAGGAAAGCCTCGCTGACTTCATCGACACAATGTTTGTCGCTTGGCGGAAAATTGTTTCGTCCAGAAGCACAGGCTACATCAAAAATTTTGACGGAATTCTGAGAAGATTTTTCATCGACTTTGATTCGGATTCGGGAAAATACAAACCCTATTTTTATCTGATTTGTGTCCAGACAAAGAAAATCATTGCTGAAGAAGAACTTTACAAGCTCAATCTCGCGGAAGAAAAACTCCGAATCTCGGTCTATATAAAATGGCTTTCCTCCTGGGTGACCGCGCTGAAGCTCTGCACGGACGTTTCAGTTGATTTTTCAGTTCTTGATTTGGAGGCTATTGAAGCCGCGCTCTCAAAATTCTGCACGAACGAGAAATATTCTCTGCTCGGAAAAATTGACGAGAAAAAAAGGCTTATTCTAAAAAACGCCTGCTCAGGCCACAGGCTCGTTTCGTTCCATGGAATTTTCCGTGAGATGATGAGAGACCGACACGTGGCGGTCGAAAGGTGAGCAAATGAAACATTCGATAAAAGACATATTCTCCTCGCGCCCCACGAAAAGCTTTGACGAGGACTTGTACAGGACAAGAAAAGTTCCGTACAAGAAAGACGACTTGCGGATTCTAGAAAATCTCTTGAAGTCGGCTGCGAAACCGTCACGTGACGGTCGAGGCGGATTCTCCGGCGGCGGAAGGCACTCGCGCTTTGCGCCGTCAGAAAACGGAAAGAGGCAGCGAGTGATGTTCAAGATGTCGCATTCTGAAAATCTCAAGGTTCACCAGAACTATCTTCAGACGTATATGCCGCAGGAAAACAAGAGCTATGTCGTGGAGAAGCCGGTTCTGTTCGGAACGGACGAGGCGGAATATGAAAAGAACATGTCGCCGCTTCATTTCAAGTGCATAATCTCGCCTGAAAACCAGAACGTTAATCTTGAGGTGCTTTCAGACGAGTTCATAAAGCGGCTCGAGGCTCTGACCGGCTACAAGCTTTATTGGCGCGGCTGCATCCACAGCGACACGGAGCACCGGCACGCGCACTTGTGCATCAACGGGAAGGATAAGAACGGGAAGAAAGTTTACTTTCAGAAAGAGCTTATCCGGCGGACAATGCGTGAGACGCTTTCGTATGTGGCGACTGAGCTTGTCGGTGAGCGGACAGAGCGGGAAATCGAAGCGGCGCGGAAGAACATGTTTTCTGCAAAGCGATGGACAAAGCTCGACGAGGAGATTGAACGTTACCCAGGAAAAATCAGCGCGCGGAATCTCAATGCTGAAATTCAAAACCGTCTTTCTTTCCTGGCGGAAATCAGACTTGCGAAGCGGAAATCGAATTTCTACGAGCTTGATGAAAACTGGAAAGAAGTTCTTCTTGCGGCTGGAAGATACAATACTTTTTTGGAAGAGTATCAGAAATCAGACGGAAAACTTGAGCTTTACGCAGGCGGAAATATCACTGGTGTTTGTGAAAAGGTAATCACATTTGACAAGGACGAGGCTTGGAACGACGCGCTTGTTGTGGACACAGGCAAAAAGCTTGTCTATGTTCCTGTCTGGCAGCTTTCGAAGGACGGACTTCAAGGGAAGAAGATTGAGATTTCAGGCGGAACAGAATCACTTTCAAGGCAAATCAGAACCAGCGACATTCACATCGCTGGAAGAAAAAGGAACCCAGAAATCGAAAGATGATTATAATTTTCATAAATGAATTGTATAAAAATCAATATTGACCAATTGAAAATATTTTTGTAATCTTTGTGTGCATCTCCCGCCCGCTTTTTGGAGATACACTTTGAGCATAAAAAACTATTCGCCGCAAGGCTCCGCGGCAACTCCGTTCAACTCGGAGCGGACTTCATCTGGGAGCCTTCAGCTGCGCCACTTCGACCAGATTTGCGGACACGTCATCAGAGAGAACCGGATTCTGCGCTATGTCGTCATTATTTCCTGTCTTGCGTTTTTTCTTTCAATCGGAATCACGCTATATGCTGTCTCGCTCCCTGAGTCGATTCCTGTTCTTGTGACAATGAACGATTTTGGAGAAGCATCATATGTCGGCGCAGTGTCGAGACGGAACTACCAGAATTTCCAGGTTCCAGAAATCGCAGTTCAATATCAGGTGAAAGAATTTGTGAATCTGTACTTCACTCTTTCGACAGACAGAACGGTGATGAAAAAATCCGTGAGCAAGACTTATCATCTTCTGACATCAACGACAGCCGCAAAATACACATCGCATCTGAAAAACGAAAATCCATTCGCGGACTTCGGAAGCAAGACGCGGGAAGTTGTTTTCCAGACAGAGCCTTTGCAGCTTTCTCGCGACACGTATCAGCTTGACTTTCAGATTACGTCGCGGACGCTTTCGGGAAACGAGATTGAAAGCAAGATTTACAGAGCTGTTGTTAGCGTGAAAACCTTGCAGCCGAGCGACGGGGACATCAGGGACAATCCGCTCGGAATCTACATCACAGCGTTTGACTTCAAGGAAATCTACAAATCATAATCACGAGGGAGAAAAATGAAATCATCAAAAATTCAATTCAGCTTGAACAATAATTCCACCGCAAAAATTTCGCTTGTCCTGGCAGCCTGCCTGCTTTTCTCCTGTTCAACGACGAAAGACTTGGAAGAAAATCTGAATGTTGCGGAAGAGGAGACTGGCGGGGCTAAGTCCGAGGAAGAATACGAGCAAAAAAGCGAAGCGGAAATGCGTGGAATCTTTGTAGCTGAGGAAGCGAAAGTCCAGGATGTTGAGGACACAGTTGTTTTTGTTGACCGTCCTGTTTATGTTCCGGAAGAAAAATCTGCGCCTGAAATGGAAAAAGGAAACAAGACCGGATTCGATGCGGTGGAGGAAAGCCAGAAACGCTCGACTATAAAGCCTGAGCAGTACAACAAGGGAACTTTTTTTTATCAATACAATGAAAACCTTGTTTATGAAGTCTACGCTCAGCCGTATCATCTGACGGACATAATCCTGGAAAAAGGCGAAGTTGTCACTGCGACTCCGCTTCTTTCGGAGGATGAGAGCGCGTGGGAGCTTACGGCTGGTGTTGCGAAGGATGCTGTGACCGGAGAGGATATCCAGCATCTTTTTATAAAGCCCGCGTACTTGAAACTTGACTCAAGCCTTGTGATTATCACAGACAGGCGCGTCTATCATTTCAGAATCAAATCCTACGCGACGGCCTACATGTCGATGGTGAAGTTCACGTACCCGAAATCAAGAAACCAATGGGCTAAGAAAAAATCTGATGAACCCCGCGAAGTTGAGAACGACTTTGTCCGTGTAACGAATCCTGAGTTCCTCTCGTTCGACTACAAAATGAAGTATTCACTCTGGCGCAAGCCGGAATTTTTGCCGAAGCGCGTGTATGACGACGGGCAGGCGACTTACATCCAGGTTGACGACATTGTTCTGAACAAGAAACTTCCTGTGATTTTCAACGAAAAGAATGAAATCGTGAACTACAGCGTGAAGAAAAATGTGTTCGTGATTCCTCGTCTGATAAACAAAGTGACGCTCAGACTTGGAAAAGAGAAAGTCACAGTCATGAAGAAAAAGACGAGCGCGAAAAAAGCGGCTGAAATTGAAGTGAAGGCGGAAGAAAAATCAGAAACGGAAAGCGGAGAGAAAACTGATGGCAAATCTTGAGAATCAAAATGATGAAAATGAAAGCTCCACGCCAGATGCAACCGAGCTTCAAATTACGGAAACCGACCTCAAGAACGAGATTGAAAGCGACGAGGACGAGCTTCCGCCGCCGGAAGATGTGAACGAGGCTCGCGAGATAAATGTCGGAAACATTCTCGCTGTGATTTTCATTGCAATCGCGGTGATTCTTATGATTGTGATGATTGCTGGCGGAAAAAAGTCGAAAAAAGAATCTGCGTCGAAGGAGCTTGACAAGGCAGGAAGCAAATTCGAGTTTAATTTCAATGAAAAAACAGCTGAAATCCAGAGTGAAATTCCGCTTCAGAATTCCGGAAACAATGCGGACAGGCAGCCGCCGGACAAAGACAACGTTGATGATATTCTTGCAACTTTGCCTGAAAGCCTCCAGCCTGCCGCACAGCCAGTCCCAGCACAAGCTCCAGTTGCTCCAGTCGGAAGCAGAGGATACAGCTCGACGAAGAGCACCCGACCGGATACAAGAAACTCGAAGTCGCCGAGAAAAATCGACGGTATTAAAGGACAGGCTTCTCCAGACACGAACCAGAACATTGTGAGCGCAGTCTTGAACGGAAACTTCACGCCCGGCGGTTCTTTATCAGGCAACCAGAGAATGAGCAAGGATGAATACATTGCGCAGATGATGAAGCAGACTCAGAGCATCCAAAGCCAGATGTATGGAAATTCAGGCGGACTTGTACAACAGGGAGGCCAGTCGGCGGCGTCCGCATATCAGCAGAACAAAGAACAGTTCTACTCGAACGGCGCGGGAAATGGAGGAGACGGACAGTATATGTCGTTCAACTCGCTCTGGGACGGAACTGTAATTTCAGGAGCTCTTGTGACGGCGATAAACACGGACAATCCGGGAGTTGTAATTGCGCGTGTTACAGAAAATGTGTATTCAAGCTACGACCATTCCTTCCTTTTGATTCCGGAAGGCTCGCTCCTGTATGCGACCTACAACAGCTCTGTGAGCTACGGGCAGAACAAAGTCCAGGTCGCCTGGAATCTCCTGATTCGTCCCGACGGTTACAGAATTGTGCTCGGCAACATGAACGGTGTGAACGCGCAGGGCGAAAGCGGCTACAGAGGAAAAGTGAACAACCATCCTTTTGAGACGCTCAAGGCCCTCGGAATGATTGCGGTCTACTCGATGATTCAGACTGAAATCACGAACGATATAAACTCACAGAACAACGAATATCTGCAGAACGCGATGACCGATGTCTACACACAGTCGGCGAAAATCGGAAACAAGATTATCGACCGCGCGCTCGACATAAAGCCGACAATCACAATAAAGGCGGGAACTGAAATCAAGCTTATAACGAACACGCCGCTTGAGCTTCCGCCGGTGCAGATAAACAAAGTGACGAGAAAATACGTAAGAACAAGATAGAACGGACATTGCGCTTCCAGTTTTCATAAGCGGAAAAGATAAATCAGCTGGAAAGCAATTTCAACAGATTTTTGAACTTTATTTTTGACCTGAACTTAAAAAACAAGAACGGAGTCATTTATGAAGTTCAAACAAAAAAAGTTGAACCGACACGTGTCGGTTTTGGGTACGCTGTTTATTGCGTTTGTATCTTTTGTTTTTTTCTTTGCATCATGCAGTTTCTTCTCAAGCTTTGATGAAAAAGATGAAGAAAAATCTTCTTTGCAGATAACTTCCCTTGCGCTCGGAAAATCATCGCTTGCAATGGGCGTCGGCGGAATGGACTATGTTTCTGTGAGCGTGAAGCCTTCTGACTTGCAAAAATTTGTAAGCCTTAGATGGAGCTATGACAAGTCGGTGATAAGCGTTGACACTTCTTCCAGCTGGGGAGCGACAATCACTGCGCTTAGGGAAGGGCAAACATCGCTCAAATGTTCATACGGCGGATATGATGCGACTTGTCTTGTAACAGTTTCAGGCTATGAGGAAGGATACGAAACAACAACTGAGCCTTACATCTATTCAAACACAACAATCCTGCAGACAACGCCTGGAGTTTCGGAGAAAGTCTTTGTGTCGCTCTACGGCGGGGACGCTTCCGACATTGACGGATATACCTGGACGAACGAGAACAGCTCTGTCGCTTCGATACAGCCGACAGGACAATACTGCGTCATAACAGCGAAAGATTCCGGCTACACAAGAATCAAAATCACACATTCAAGAGCCGCCTATCCATATTACATCGGCGTCTACGTTTTCGCCGACGCGACGGATGTTTCCTACATCACGACATCTAACAATATTCTTACGATGAACAAGGACGACGATGAGCAGACAATCTCGGTCTCTCTTGTTAATGGAAAGAAAACTTCACTTGACAGTTCTTTCAAATGGGAGATCGTTAGCCAAGATTCGGAGAATGTTCCGGTAAAACTTGAATATAACGGAAACACGGCAGTTGCAACGCCTCTTAAAAGCGGAAGCTGCACTTTGCGTGTGACTCATCCAGACGCGCCTTATCCTCTCGACATTCTTTGCCGCGTTATAACAGTCGTGAAGAATGTCTACATCCAGCCTGATAACACAATCGCGTATCTTGCTGGTGAGTCGGAGCAGACGGTGACCTGCTCTCTTGAAAACCTTGATGCAAGCGAATATTCAGCTGATGATTTCGAGTACAAGCTTGATAACTATGACGCAGCGGAAATCGTTTCATATGTCGGGAACCAAGTGATTCTGAAAGGAAAGGCGAACGGAAGCACAAAGCTTGTTGTTTCGCATCCGAAGGCCGTATACTCGCGCGAAGTTCTTCTGATTGTTACAGGACAGCTCAGGGATGCGGTTGACGCAAGCTGCTACATCACAACGACGCAGAATTATATCAGAACTAAAGTCGGGGCGGATGCTTCTTCGGTTTTGGTCAGTCTGAAAGGCGGCGAGGACGGAGACGAGGCGAATTTTGTATGGAGCGTGAAATCGACTCCGACAGACGCAAATGAAACAAGCGATGTGATAAAACTTGAGACAACAAATGGAAGTGCAATCCACTCACGCGCAGCGGCTTCAACTTATGTCTACGGAAACGCCTATATAACGCCGCTCGCAGAAGGAACCGCGGTAATCACGGTTTCGCATCCGAAGATTGTCTATCCGACAGAAATCCTTGTGAAAGTTCTCGGAAAGGATGCTGTTCTTGAAGAGCCGCTTTATTTTGCAGGAAGCGGACTTGTGCGCGTCCTGAACGGTGAAACTTATGACTATACGGTTCAGCTCAAAGGCGATTCAAAAACTTCATCTGATAATTCTAGAATTTCATGGAGCATCGACGACACGCGACTTTCCGTCTCGGCGAATGAGAATGTCGCGACAATCACAGCACCGAGACATGGAGCAGGAAGCACAATCTCTCATTTAACTGCAAAGCATAGCCGGGCGGAAGCGGACAAGACAGTCCTTGTGATGACAGCAGACGACGAGGAAACTTTGATGAGCATGAAGGCTTTATATGCCGACAAGCTTTATTACAACTTGAAAGTCGGAAGCGAAACTTCAGTTTACTGCAACGCAGTCGGTTTTGGTGAGGAAGACAACAACGGAGAAAAAACAGAATATGACTTTTCACAGTTCACTTGGACTGTAAGTGATTCATCAATAATTGATGTTGAGAAAAATTCCTACAATCCGTTGATGTGCGCAGTAAGAGGTTTGAAATCCGGAGTAGCGAAACTAACAGGAAGCATAGTTGACAGCGGAACAGCTTACTCGTGTGATTTTACAATTACGGTTTATCCACTCGGAGCGGTTCAGACAGAGCCTGAAGTTTATCTCACAACATCGCAGAATGTTGTCACTCTAGGAGGAGCCGGGAAAACAGCTTCGCTTTCAGTCACAGCCGTGAACTTGAAATCAAGCGAATACTCAAATATTTCCTGGAAATGTGAAGATGAATCTGTTGCAACTGTACGGCCAAACGGAAACAAGGCGACTGTAACAGCGGTTTCATGCGGTGAAACAGTCATAAACGTGACTCATGCGGACAGCCAGAACACGCTCAAAATCTATGTACGTGTTGGAAGCGAATACGAAATTCCTGAAGCGGAGCCGGTAGTCTACATCTCATCGCAGGACGTTCTGACGATGCTCCGTGATGACTCGGCGCAGAAGATCCAGGCGGTTCTTGCGAATTTCACAGGCGGGGATACAAGCGGATTCAGTTTTGCAATTGACAATAAAAATGTCGCAACAATTTCTGCCCAAAGCGCGAACGGAACGGCGTATGTCAAGCCGGTTTCAAGCGGACAGGCGGAAATCACAATCAGCCACAGGGCGACGGAAATCACGAAGAAAGTCCTGGTTATCGTCGGCAATAGCGCAGAGGAGCTTGCAGGATTCACATATCTCACAACAAGTTCAAATGTCGTGGCGATCGGAGAGGGAAACACAAAATCAGTCTCAGTGAGCGTGAAAAATGCAGAAAGTGCTGTTGTTGATGGTTATTCTTGGTCTTCTAGTAATCAGAATGTTGTCGATGTGACTTCAAGCGGAGCCACCGCGCTCTTGAAAGGAAACGGAATCGGAACAGCGGTCGTCACAGTCACGAATCCTGCGTGTAAATACCCGCTGCAGATTATTGTCCAGATTGTGGATCCGATCGCAGCGAGCGCGAATCCGTATATCCAGCTTACTTCGAGCGTTATGACGCTGACAGTTGGAAACACGTACACTTCAATAACGGCGGATTTGGTTGGCGGGGGCGAGAGCGACTTGAGCGGTTTTGTCTGGACAACGAACGACTCTTCCGTCGCTGTTGTCTACGGACAGAACGAAGTCGGGAAAGTGCGCGCGATGAGCGCGGGAACAACTTACATCACGGTTTCGCATCCGAAGGCAGCTTATCCGGCGCAGATTCTTGTTGTCTGCGACAAGGCGACTGTGAGCGACTGCTACATATCAGTTCCAAGTTCTATCATCTCGATGAAGCCTACGGACACAAGCCAGACAATAACGGCGACGCTTATAAACGGAAGCGCGACGGACAAGTATAATTTCTCCTGGTCGCTCGATGTCTATGACATTATTGATTTCCAGTATTCAGCGAATGTCTGCACGATAACACCGAAGCAGACCGGAAGCACGACAATCACAATCTCGCATCCGAAGGCGGCGTATGACCAGCAGATTATCGTCAATGTGCAGCAATACTCGACATTCGCTTTCCCGTCAGAAAGCATGACAGTGACGCAGGGCGATGTGAAATTTGTCTCTATGCAAGTTCCGACAACGGCCGTTACGACGCACGTTGAATATTCAGTCGAAAACGGTTCAATCTGTACCGTTACAGGAACAAAATCAACTGCGCAGATTACGGCGGTTGGAGACGGAACAACTACGGTGAAAGCTCGGCTTATAGCGACAAGCACCGGCGTTGAGCAGGCAAGCGCGGAGATGATGGTCTACGTAAAGAAAAAGGAGACCAGCGCGGTCTACATCACTTCAGCGTCAACAATCACGACCGTGAACAAGGGAAAAAGCCAAACTTTGAGCGCGACGCTTACAGGAACTGGAGTCGTTTCAAGCGACCAGTATAACCTAAAATGGACGACGAGCGACTCGGATATTGTTCAAGTCACTGGAATCGGAAGCGACGGATATGTGACAGGCCAGAGCATCTACATCACGGCGTTGAAAAGCGGAGAGGCGGTCATCACCTGCTCGCACGATAAAGCCGCAAGCACATTGCAGTTCTATGTCGTTGTTCCAGGAACTGCGGAAAAAGTTGTGACGCTTAACAAAAGCTACATGACGCTCATCAAAGGCTCGTCAGGCTCGGCTTTGAAGGCGGCAATCGAAAACGCGGAAAGCAGCGCAGATTATTATGACATCGAATGGACAGTTGAGAATGTCGGAACAAGCGAAGTTTGCAGAATAATGGGAAGCGGACAGAACGTGACAATCTATCCTCTTGCGGTTGGAGAGGCTACTGTGATGGCGCAGCTTCCTGACACAAGCAGTGTTGCAAAATGCACGGTGATTGTTCAGGCTGGAAAAAGCCTTGTGTTTGAGACGAGCAGCCGCAAAGTCCAGCCGTTCCACTCAAAAATCATGAACTACACCGTAAGCCCGGCAGATGCGATTCTGACTTGGACGATGAGCCAGGAGGATGACTATTTCGAGTATTCTGACTTGGGATGCGACACAGAAGGCAACGGCAAGGTCGAGATAACCGGAATCAAGGAAGGAAACGGAACTCTTGCCTGCGTGACCGACGGCGGAGCGAAAGCTACTGTCTCCGTGCGTGTCGCCTGGGACTATGAGTTCGCGCTCAAAGGCAACACTTCATTTACAATTACTCCAGTTGAAACAAAGTCTATTGAATACTCTGTGAACCCTACAGACGCTGACATCCATGTTGACTCTACAGGCCTGAATTCTCTTTTCACATACGAGATTTCCGAGAACGGCGACGGAACTGGAACTGTCTTGATTAAGCCTGTCACGGAGAGCGCGGGCGATGTGAACATTAAAATCTCTGCGACAAATCCGAACAAGGACAACGAGGAGATTGGAATTAAGACTGTGACAGCGAAGTTTGCGTATGCAAAGTTGACACCGAAGATAAGCTATATTTCGCAGGAAGGGAATTTTTCCAGATATGAAAACCAGACTCTTGTCATAGGTGATGGAGAGAATCTTGCATTAAAATTTGATGTCACTGAGCAAAAAGCAAACGGCCAGATTAAAAATGTTGTTTTCAACAAACTTGCAGAGTCTGTTTCAGTTGCCTGTAATTTAAATTCTGCGGACGGTAAATACCAAATTTACAACTTCAGAGATTCGGCGGAGGATAAGGTTGAATATCAATACAGAATTAAAAAAGCTCATGTTCCTTATTACAAAGGAACAAAAATTTTGGATTGGAAAACGGCCTTTAGATGGGCGCAGGACAGATACAATGGCACTTACAGATACTCTTATTATGGAATGATTTATCAAGAGCATAGCAAATGGTACAGCACAAAGAATTATGTTGACAGCAATGACTGGTATTGCATCCGGGATGATGATTCTGGTGATTCCTGGGGAACAAAATGGCAATGGGGAACAAATTTTACAAAGCAAATAGATGAGAGTTTAAGCGGTACTATAATGTCTGTAGATGAATTCCGAAGCATTGCATGGTTTTATGCTACTGGAACGACTGGTGATTATGGATGGAGTGACAATATAGTTCTTAACTATCCTGTTAACAATGGCAGTTATGGTCGCGGAGGCTCATGGATAAATGAGCAGCCTAAGGTTGTGGCTGAAAATGTGGATGCGGTTTACGAATCTTCAACAAGTAAAAATGTAGTTTCATACTCACAAATTGGAACAATTTCAATTGTATTAAACCATAATGGCAAAGAGGAAATTTCTGATGTTAAAATTCCTGTTTACTATGAGGTGAGAAACTGTTCTAAAAACTGTGAATAGAAAAAGCGTTTTTTCTACAGAATATGCTGGATGTATTGAAGTGTTTTTTGGGCACTCCGGAAAACTGGAAAAAGCTAGTTTCCAGCTTCCTGTTTACTATGAAGTGCGCAACTGCTCAAAAACATATTCAGACTAGCTGGATTTAACTAAAATCTCCCGAAGCCGAAAACTGGATTCGGGAGGTTTTTCCTATTTCTTGCTCCAGGTTGTAGCTTTCGGCATTCCGAACGCAAGGTTGCCGCTCAGTTTTAGTGTCGTTAATCAGTTCCTTATTGTTTTTGAACTGCCTGATACATTTCTATTCCGACATCTTGCTTCCGTGTCAAAAAAATGTTCTCGAAATAGTCGAAGTAGGAGTAACGTTGCCATTTCCCGAAATCGTCAATGTAGCCGGTTTCTCCTTTCGGGCTTGAGAACGACACTCCGTTTATCCCGGAAGCCTCGTACATGCTGCTGTAGCCTTTCTGGGCGAACAGCTTCCGTGCAAAAATGAAAGCGATTGTAATTTCTGGATTTCTGACTGATGTCGCATATCCCTGCAGACCAATCATTTTGTCCGGAAGATTGTAAATATTTCTTCTCCCAGCGGATAGACTCGGCCCGTAGTACATAATGTTATGGAACTTGAACGCGTAAATCTCGCCGTCGATTGAAAAATACTGTTTGTCAAGAAATATGACTTCGTGCTTCTTGTCAACCTTGTCCACAGTCCGAAATTTTTTAATGTAAGTCTTTTCCTCGATTATTTCATCCGCCTTTGATTTCACGTCCGCGAGCGGTTCTGTCACTTCCACTGAATAGTCAGTGTAGAGAACATTTTTTAATGATGCGCACGATGTAAGAAAAATTATTGCCGGCAGAAGAACTGACGCAATTTTTATATTTTTTAGCATTTTGATTTTCCTGTTAGTTCTTGATTGCATCCACGCACAACGGATTCTCGATTCCCCTTGAATTGCTCCGCGCGCCGACGATGATTTCCTTGGCGGCATCAAAGTCATTAGATTTTATAAATTTGATTTTGTCTTTATTGTCGTGAAAGTATGACTTCTGCCTGTGAATTTGCCATCTGAATTTTTTCCCGTCGCTTCCACGGGTCGCGTTGATGACGAATCCGCAAGGTTCTTCATCTTCATTGTAGTAAATCAAATCGGTCAGAACGTATGTGAAGCTTCCGTCATTGATACCTTTGACAATCAGATTTCCGCTTTTGTTCATTGTCATACCGGCTGAAAAGCTGGTCGTGCGGCTGAAATGCTTTTTTTCATCAGGCTTCGGTTCGTTCCTGATTTCGGCATTGAAGCTGATGACTCCTTTCTCTTCTAGCTCGTTCCGCTCCTCGATTCGTTTCTCGTATTTTGTCTTTTGTTCTTTTGGAATCCAGAAATTTTTGAACATTCCGAGCGAAACGCCGCCAATGAAAACTGTCGGAACTGCAATTGCAACTGAAAGAATCACGGCAACAGCCTTGTGTCTTTCTAGAAGTCTTTTTATCAAGAGCTTGTAGATGAAAAAATCGATTCCAAGAACAATTACAAAAGGAAGTAAAATAGAACCTGAAACCCAAAGTAAAAATGAGATGAAGATATATCCAAAAATTACAACAAATATCATTTTCCTACATCTCCATCTCAAGATTTGAAAGGCAGCTCTCAATGTCGTCCTTGTCTGCTGTCCAGCCTTGCTGAAAGCACTTTGAAACAGCCCAGGCTCCTGCTTCCATCGCTGTCATTCTTCTTAAAACTGACGGAAAAGCTGTCACTGAAAGCGGACAGATTCTTGTTTTTTTTGAGATGATTTCAGGGAATTCTGGCGAATCCTCATCCGGTATGAATTCCCTTCTCATAAGCTCGACATCCGGCTTTTCTATGTAGGATTTTGTCCTGATGAAATGAGTTTCCGGAAAACGCTCCTTAAGTTCTTGCACAGTCATAATTTCTCCTGCTCCGCTTGTTTCTGCGGATGTTAGATTTTTTTTACGGCCAGAAATTATGCTAGCTTTGTCCGGATAATTTTGCTCGTAATAATATGCTTGATGTTTTTTTCTTCCGCAGAACTCAAAAATATAATCCAAAGCTCTTGTTTCCGCGGCAAGAAAACCGGACCGGCATTTGCCGGTCAAAAATGTTATTGCGCCAGCCTTCGTCCTCCTGTCAGATTTTCTGGGAGAGAATCAAGCATAAGGTATTTCGCGACGAACTTGCTCACGCTCAGGTTTTCGCGCTTCGCACGCTCTTTTAGAAGCTCCGCCTCGCTGATTGTGAGCGTCAGCGTGATGTTCACAGTGTTGTGCCCTGTCGCCTTTCTTCCTGAGCCATTCCGTTTTCCGCCCCAGTTACTTGTGTTCATACTCATAATATAAACTATTTAACTTGATATTTCAAGTTTTTTTTTCAAGTTAATGCGAAGAAAGGTAAAGAGATGTTTTACAGATGATATTGAATTTTATGCAATATTTTATTAAAATTATTGCAAATTGAATCAAATGTTCCTGCCCGCCCGGACGAGGAAATGTTTTGAAGGACAAAGAGGAATTTTCACGGAAAGACCCGGACTTCCATTATAGAATCTATTGGCTTGCGGTTTTCAACTGGATTGTTCCAATCATCTGCATTTTAACCGGCCTTTTTATCACGACACAGAAATTCGCGCCGCTTATGAACTACGACCCGGCAGTTGTCGGAAACCCGCTTTTTGTGTTCAGAAGCGGCTACCGGCTTTACAATCCGCTGGTGTTCGTGCTCGGAATGTTCAAGTACGCGTTCAACGATGTGTACTCCTACTATTTTTTCCAGGCAGTTCCTCCTGCGTTCTTCGGGCTTGTGCTTGCGGTTCTGATTTTCGTCGTCACAAGCATAATCGCATCCGCGCACCAGAAAAACCAGCATATCCACGGAACTGCGCGCTGGGCGACCAGGAAGGACTTGGAGAGCTTCGGAATGCTACAGCAGTACGGCGTTGTCTGCGGCGAGCTTTCATCAGCCGGAGTCGGCTTCCACGTTGACAGGGAGAAGGCAAGTCTTGCGCTTGACCTTGAGAAAAATCCGCTCACGAAAAAAGCGAGAATTGCGCCGCTTGTCTGCCACTCAGGGCGCACGAACACTTGGATGATTGCCCCGACGCGGAGTGGAAAAGGCGTTTCGACGGTCATTCCGACTTGCCTGAACTACGGCGTTCCTCATTACGATACCGACAAGAAGACGCACAAAAAAGTGATAAAAGGGCGGGGCTCTATGGTGATTTTCGATCCGAAAGGCGAGAACTGGGAGGCGACATCCGGTTACCGCTCCCGCTTTTCTACGTGCATACCGTTCCGGCCGCTTGGCGACCGTCCTTTGACCGAAGCGGAAAAGAAAGACAAAAAATGGCTTGCAAAATCGCCCGAGTGGACGGCACATTTCAATCCACTGCACGAGATTCCTGATAATCCAAGCCAGGCTTTCCGCTGGTCAGACTCGATTGCGAGCCTCTTCTTCAATACTGAAAAAGGAAAAAGTGGCGGTGGAAACGACTCGAGCGAATACTTCAACAACATGGCGCGAGACATTTGCTCGGCGGTGATTATGCACGTGCGTTTCTCCAGGAAAATCGCCTGGAAGGATAAGAACATGACGACCGTTCTGAACTATTTTTCTGTGGCGAAATCTGATGAAGAGCAGGGGGATGACGGTGAGGATGGTGGCGGCTGCGGAGAGGCGATGCTTGCGGAAATCCGTGAGGAGCATGTTCACGTGAACGACAAGGGAGAGGAGCTTTTTGCAATACACGATTTGATTGTTAAGGCGGCGAACCGTAGCGAGAACCAGAATCCGAAGGAACGCTCTTCAACATACGCGTCTGTGACAAGTAAAATCAGCCTTTTCCAGGATCCGCTTATACAAGAGGCGACCTCGTATTCGGATTTTTCAGTCGATGATTTTGTCAGCTCGAAGAACGGAATCAGTTTGTATCTGATTGTCGAATATCCTGAAATTCAGAGAATCGCGCCTGTGTTCAAGGTAATCATCACATTCATGATAAAGAAATTTTCAAGCGGAACGACGAGCGCGAATTCTGTGAAGCTTAACATTCCGTGTCTTTTTCTTCTTGATGAGTTTCCTGTTCTCGGCTACTTTCCGGAGATTGCGCAGAACATGGGAATTCTTGCTGGCTACGGCGTGACGTTCTTCATCGTGAGCCAGTCATTGAACCAGATTGTCGATGTCTACGGCGAGAACCATCCTTTCCTTGACCACTGCAAAACCATCATTCTGTATGCGCCTGGAAACTTGAAGGATGCTAAGCAGTTTTCTGAGACAATCGGCAACCGCTCGGTGCTTTTGGACAACATTTCATCAAGCGGAAACAAGTACGAGGCAGGATTCTCAAATGTCTCGCGAAGCTCGCAGGAAACACAGACAAGCTTGATAAATCCCGACGAGCTTATGAAGCTGGAATTTAATCGCGCGATAATCTTCAACCAGGGAATGTCGCCCTACAAGGGCAAGAAAGTTGTATATTACGAAGACCCCCGCTTTAAAGGCAAGGCGTGGCTTCCAGTTCCAGAAATGGAAAACGTGGGCGAAAGGCTTAGGAAACTTCCGAGCCACAGGAAAAAACATATCGAAATCAAAATTGATGATTCATTTGAAAACGCAATCAGAAAGATTGAAGCCGTCAATGTGGAGGACACAATTCCCGCAGAGTTCAGTTTGTTTGATGATGAAGAAAGTTCTCAGGTCAAGGATTAAAACATGAAAAACAACAGAAAAGATAAGAACATCCAGTACAGCTGCCCGAAGCAAATCCGCTTCACTAAGCAAGTCTCGGAGCTGATTGAGGCGAAGGCGCTTGAGCAGCACACAACGGAAAGCGAGATTATCCGACAGAGCGTCGCTGAATATATGAACCGCTCAATGAGCGACACGGAAATTGTCCACGCCTCTCTTGCCGAAGTCAGCAGAAAAATCCGCTACCTTGAGAACAAGGTCGAGCTTCTTGCGCTGGTGCTTTTTGAGCAGACGAAATTTCTAATGCGCGTGATGCCGAGCAGACAGACGAATTCAGACGAGCTTGTTGAAAAGGACTTCAAACGTTTCATAAGCGGATGCACAAAATCGCTCAGGCAGAACCACGGCGGAATGCTTGAAAGCATGATTCTGGATGCGTACGAGCAAAGCGGAACTGACGAGAAAGAAGGCAAAGATGGCGAGTATTGACGGATTCGGACAGCAGATAAAAACGGACAAGTGGATTCACAATCTTTTGAGCGATATATCACGGATTGTTCCTTTTCTTGACAATCCGAAGGTCACCGACATCGCGATTGGAATCGGCGGTCAGCTTATTGTGGAAGGAATCGGAATGGACAAGAACTACACAGGAATTTTTTTCTCCGACGAGGAAACGAAAAGCATAATCCACACAAGCGCGGCGATTCTTGGAGTTCAAATTGATCCCTGCAATCCGATTGTTGAGGGCGTTCTTCCTCTTCCCAAGTGGAAAATCAGAATCGAGGGAATCTTGCCGCCACGAGCGTCAGTAAACCCGATGTTTGTAATCCGTCGGCCGAGCGACACGGTTTTCTTGCTCGAAAGTTATCTTTCTGGCGGTAGAATCTCAAAGGAAAGATACGATTTGATAGTCGAGCATATCAAAAAAAGAAGCAACATTGTGATTGGTGGCGAGACAGGAAGCGGAAAGACAACTCTCCTGAACGCGATTATCGACAAGATGATTGAGTTTACGCCGGACGATAGGTTTTACATTGTGGAGGACGCAAGCGAGATAAAATGCCACGCTAAGGATGTGTTTCCAATCTGGGCTGCTGGGAAAGACTGCCTCAAGGCTGTAGGAATCGCAATGAGATGCAATGTGTCCAGAATAATATTCGGCGAGCTCCGTTACGGAGACGTGACGAACGAAGTCCTTAAAGCATGGAATTCTGGACACACAGGCGGAATCACGACAGTCCATGCGAACAGCGCGCTCACGATGATCTCAAGAATCCGCGATCTTCTCCGAGAGGTGATTCCTGGCGAGCTTCCCGATGTCGCACAGTCCGTCCAGCTTCTGATTCATATGATTCCAACACGGAATGGCCCTGTTGTTAACGAGGTTGTCGAGACAAAACAGCTTTCCAGCTCATCATTCATCGAGGATTTGGAGAACAATAATCTTATTTAGGAGGAGGTTTTATTGATATATTTCCGCATCAAGGCGGAAATAACAGTCATCGGAAATTGACGCGCGGTTTTTGAACTATTTTTTTATCTGACATGATTTTTTTTGTCCGCACGGAAATCACATCAAATTTGAACTTCATTTTTTCTCTGACCAATAAGAAAAAATTATTTTGGACACAAGGAGCAATTTATGAAGTCCGAACTTTCAATCAGAAAGCCTGAAACGAACGGTTTTTCTTTAATCAAGTCATTCAAGAGTATTTTTTGCTCAAAATCTTTCATCATGTTTTCTCTCCTGGCATTTGTGATGGTTTCTCAGACCTTTGCGGCGAACGACACAATCGACGCATTAGACAACTGGGGAAATAAAATTCTGGAGCTTTTCAGCTCAAACTGGGTAAAAGTCATCTGCCTTGTCGCGCTCATCTGCGAGGCTATTGGAATGGTTGTCGCAGGGCAGCAGGGAGGCGGCGGGCAAATCATCAAGAAGTTCGCGCCGTGGATTATCGGCACAATAATTCTTCTTTCGGCAAGCTCCATATGCTCTTACTTTCTTGGCGACCTTAGCTTCGAAGTTTCATCAATTCAAAACCAGAAGATTCAGCTTTTTGAAGCTTTCAGCCTTGCCTAAATCTGACAAGTGATTTACCGCCAGAACAGCGTTCCTGGCGGCATTTTATGGAGAAAAATATGGAAGATGAAATTACAGTCTACGACTTTGCTACGCCAGTCCACCGCGTGCTTCTCGAGCCGAACCAGATGCTCGGAATCGGCGTTGTTCCCGCTATGATGATTTTAGTTCTCACAATCATTCTGATGAACATGGTGAGCGTGTGGTGCTTTCCGATTGGAATTGTGCTTTTTGTCGCCGCACGGCTTTTGTGCAGGAAAGACCCGTATATGCTCACGATTCTTTTTTCGCGGCTTATGCAGCCTTCCGTCTGGAGGGCCGACTGATGGGATTCCCTTTTCTTGACTTTAAGAAAATGTCAAAAGAGCCTTTGAACCAGCTCAAGTACATCACGCCATATTCATTCATTATATCTCCTTCAGTGTGTTTCTTGAAAAGCGGCGCGCTGATGGCGACCTACCAGGTTGAATATCCCGACTTGGAGTCGTCATCTGCAAGCTCGATTGAAAGCCTTGCGAGCCTCTTCAACCGCAGCGTGATGTCGCTCGCGCAGAACGAAGGATGGGCAATCTTTTTCGATGCGCGGCGGTACAAGACAAAAGACTATCCGGCGGGCGAATTCGACAATCTTGCCGGCTGGCTGATTGACCAGCGGCGCGCAGAGAACTTTCACAAATACGGCGAGCATTTTACGACAGACTACTACATTTCATTCGTTTACCAGCTTGAAAGCGATGCAGAAAGCAAAACGACTGCGTTGTTCTTTAAAAACAACGGGAAGCAGAATCAGAAAAATTCGGTGAAAAAATCAAAGGCGCTCTTTACTGGAAAAAATCTTCCTGAAATTCAGAAAGAAGTTGAGAATTTTCTGGACGATGTTGAGAAAGTGATGGGAACGCTTTCGACAAAAATCTGGTGCCACCGTCTCGATGATTCCGAGCTTTTCACCTACATCAAGTCGAACGTGAGCCTTGAGAAGCAGGACTTGGTTTATCCAGAGGGAACTTTTTTCTTTCTCGACAACTTCATCTGTGACGAAGATGTGCGGACTTCGATGCCGCTCAAAATCGGGGAGTTTTACGCGCCTGTTATCGCTGTTATGGACTTTCCGAACAAAAGCTATCCAGGAATCTTCGACCGCTTAAACCGCACAATGACCGAATTCCGCTGGACAACGCGCTTTATTCCGCTTTCAAAGGATGAGAGCGCGAAGGAGGCTGACAAATATCAGAAAAGAATGTATTCGGCGAGGAAAAGCGCGGCGACACTTTTCACAGAGCTTGCGGCTAATGTAGAAATTGACAGGGAAAACCAAGGTGCGATGGAGATGGAAAGCGAGGCAGGCCAGATTCAGGCGGATATTGCGATGGGTGAATACGTGCTCGGCTACTACACTTCAAATCTAATGTGCTGGGACAGAAATCTTGAGAAGGCTAAGGAAAAGTCGCGCAAGCTGCAGCAGGTTGTGCGCTCGTGCGGATTTTCGGCGAAGGAGGAAACGTTCAACAACGTCGAGGCCTGGTGTGGAATGATGGCGGGAAATGTCTACTCTAACATCCGCCGTCCGCTGATTTCCACACGGAATATGTCGAACATTGTTCCGCTCAGTTCAGCCTGGCAGGGAATGCTCTATAATGACTTCACACTTGAGACCTCTGGAAGCGCAGTTCCGCTCCTGACCTGCTCGACAAGCTACGGAACGCCTTTTTTTCTGAACCTGAACGTGCGTGATGTTGGACATACGTTTGTGTTCGGTCCGACCGGCGCTGGAAAGTCAACATTGCTTGCGCTTTTGATGGCGCAGGCGACAAAGTATAAGAATGCGAACATTGTCTGCATCGACAAGCAGCTTTCAAGCCGCGCCTTTATGGTCGCATCTGGCGGCGTGTATGTTGAGCCGGGAAAAGATGAGGTCGCGTTCCAGCCGCTATCAGAATTGAAGAATCCCGATGAATGTTCTGAAAGCGAGTACAGGGAAAGCCTGATGTGGTGCCAGCAGTTCATCGAGTGCCTGATTCTGCAGCAGAACATCGAGGTCACTCCGCAGATGAGCAAGGCGATAAGCGAAACTCTTGTGCTTCTGTCACTCAAAGAAAGCAATATGCACGACTTGACTTCATTTCAAGGATACGTGAATTTCACGAATCCTGAGACTGGTGACAATACAATCAGAACTGCGCTCGACCCGTATTGCCGCGGAGGTGCGTTCGGCTCGATTTTTGATGCGGACAAGACGACACTCAATCTCTCAAAGCTGATGACAATCGAGATGGGAAGCTTGATGCGGCTTTCTGAAAAAGCGGTTGCGCCCGCGTTGATGTACATCTTCCGTTATCTTGAAAAGCTCTGGACTGTTCCGCACGGAGAAAAACAGCCGCTCACGTTTCTTTTTCTTGATGAGGCTTGGCTTTATCTTCAGCATCCTGTTTTTGCTGGCTTTATCCAGGAATGGCTCAGAACTTTGAGGAAGAAAAAAGTGTTCTGTATTTTCGCGACTCAGGAAGTGAGCGCAGCGAGCAAGTCGAGCCTCCGCGACACAATCGTGCAGCAGTGCCTCACAAAAATCTATCTCGCGGACGAAAGCGCGGTTTCGCTTGCGGAAAGCTACAAGGACTTCGGCCTTACGGACAGCGAGATTGTCGCGCTTAGCGAGGCGACGATGAAACGCGACTATTATTTCAAGAATCCGAACGGAAGCCGTATGTTTACGCTCGATCTTGATGATTTCCAGCTTGCCCTTATCTCAAGCGACCATGAGATTCTAGACAATCTTGAAAACAGGTATGGACGCAACACAACGGAGGAGCTTGCGTTCGATCTGCTTGACGCTGTGAAAGAGAAATACAGACGAATCGGAAAGGACGCGAGAAAACTTGACTACTCGAAGTACAAGAAAATGCTCGTTTCCTAAAATCAGGAGAAATTTATGAAAAGAAGAATTTGCGCAGTTTTTGCGGCTCTGGCCTTGCTCGGCTTGTATGCCCCGACAACAAGTTTTGCGGCCGGCTATCCAGTCTTTGATGTCTCAGGCTGGCTAGCCGCAATAGACCAGCTTTATCAGGCGTACGACATGGTGAACAACACAATCACGCAGATTGAAAACCAGTACAAGTCAATTCAACACTCAATAGAAGTCGCGCAGAGCATCGACTGGGACAACATCCGCTTTGACGGCGATTTTGACATCAGAAACGACATAAAGGATGCGAACAGACGCGTGAACCGTCTTTTGACGCAGGCGAGAAACATCAAGGAAACAATCACGACTCCGTCGATAAACTGCGGAAACGTCAAATATTCAATTGCTGATTTGTGCGGCGCGACGACATCTGATTTGTGGGAAGGAAGAAAAAATATGCTCACTGCGGTGTCGGACTACAAGTATTATATGACAACAACAATGAAAAGCGCGGTTGATGATGTTGTTGACGGATTAGATGACGACCAGCGCAAAGCAATCTGGACGAAATACGGAATAAGTCCGCAAAATTATGTTTTCTGCAAGCAGAGCGCAGACGCAGTAATCAGTGCCGCTTCAAAAGTGATGGCGAAAGCGACTGATGAGGCAAAGGAAATGACTGCGGAAGAAAAACTGGCAAAGGCGAACGCAATTATTGAAGCTGCTCTTGAAAATGTTGACTCAGATGGAAATCCGACAATGGCTGGAATGACGGAAGCAAACCTGCACCTTTCCGAGGATATTCTTGAGCAGCTTATGGATTTAGGATTTTCGATAAATGACATTGGAAACATGGTTGCAGCCAAAATGATAGCCGAAGACGCGGAAAAACAGGCTGCGGCGGATGAGAACGCCGAGAAAGCAGAAATCCAGTCGCGCAAGAACAGAAAAATTTCCGACAGAATGAAAAAGGAGTAGGTTTCTATGAATAATTCCTGGATTGACCTTCCTGTTGTCGAGGCGATTGAATATTTCGGCGGCGTGCTTGCTCAGGCTTATAAATGGGCTAACAGATATGCGCTTATTTTCGGACTTGTGGGAATAATCTGGTCTGGCTACAAAGTGATGATGTCGCGGATGACTGTCAAGGATTTCTGGTGGGACACACTTTTTAAATGGGTCGGATTTCTTCTTCTGATGGAGCTTTATCCGACTATGACGATCGGATTCTCTGCAATCGGAAACCAGATTGGAATGAACGCAGGCGGCGGAAAGCAGGTCATAATCGATGGCCTCAAAAATCTCCGCAACACGATAACTCAGGACTTGGCGGCTCAAAAAGCCTGGTCAGAAGGGCTTTCTGACGAGCTAAAATCAAAATTCGACGGACTTTCGCTAACTACAAAGTTTGAAAACTCTGAGTCCTACTCAGAGTATATGGATAAAGTAAGCGATGAAATAGGTGCATTCAAATTCAGCTCGAATAAAGACAAAAAGGCGGCTCAAAGCCTTGTCGAGCAATACAAGGAAAAGGAGAAATACAGCGTGATGTTCAGTGCGCAGACACTGAACGCGCTCAACAGCGTGCTTGTTGAAAAAAATCTTGACGGAACGGACGGCGGCAAGCTCACAAACACTTATGTTGACCTTGATATTTTCCTGCGTGATGCAGAGGGAAACGACACCTACTATATTTCTCCGTCCGCGCTTTTGAAAGTCGCACTTTTAAGCTGCCAGATAATGTTTGAGAAAGAAAACACGGTTTTCAACAAAGTCTCGGATGACATTGCGAGCAATGATGACCTGGGATTTTTTGACAAGGCACTTGCACAGATTGGACATCAGTTCTCCCGGATTCCGCAGATGATTATGTGCTTCTTCTGCTGCATTGTCTTAATCCTTGCCACAGTTTTTGCGGAAATACAGTACACAATGACGATTCTTGAATACACAATTGTAGTTGGAATCGGAGCGATTTTTATTCCTCTAATGCTTTTTGACGGAACAAAGGACATTCCAAAAAAACTGATTCCGGTTTTCATCAGTTTTCTTGTGAAGATTATCGTGATAACAATATGCATAATGTTTGTGTATTACGTGATTATAGAAAACTGCGTGAACACTATTGCGGACGACGGCGGAATGAACTGGACGGCTGTCGGAGAAATTGTCTTCGAGTCTGCGCTTTGCTACATTCTCACGCAGAACGCGCCGAAAATCGCGCAGACTATTCTGACCGGCCAGCCGCAGCTTTCTATGGGCGAGGCTCTGCAAGGAGCGGGAACAACAGCCGCAACAGTCGGCGGAATGAAAGCCGCTGCAAGCGGAGCTTTAAGAACTGCGTACAATAAAGGCTCGTCGGCGGTCGGCGAAGGAAAGAAAATCCATGCGGCGGCAAAGGCTGCAAGCGGAGCAGTCGGCGATCTTGTTCCAGACGCGACAAATGGCCAGAAGTTCAAGGCGGCGGTAAAAGGCGGAATGTCTGTAGCTTCCGCAGACTTAAAGGAGCGGGCAAAGTCAAGAATGGAGAAGTTCAACAAGTCCCATTCATCTATTCCAGTGCTTTCTAAAGCTGGACAGATGTCAGGATGGACAGATTCTCCAGGCGGCGTTGGCGGCGGAGCTGGCGGCTCAGGCGGCGGAAACGCTCATGGAATCTCAGGCCAAGGCAACGATGCTAAACCGTACAGCGCAGTGTCAAATCCGAGCTTTTCTTCCGCGACAAAATATGATGCAAAGACAAATTCACAGCGTAGCATGACGCACATGGAATTCAACGCGGAGAAAAAGCAGCAGGGACAGATGATTGGCTCGGAGGCAGGATTGAAATATGCCCAGAAAATTGAAAAGCAGAACCAGAAAAAGGCAGAGGAAGAGAAAACCGAGCCGCTTCCGGACAAACTGACTGACAACGAAAGGTCAGCTGAGTAGAAAAAAGCGGCAGAAATGATATAATAAAATCGGGAGGCAGCTTATGACAGCGTTGAAAGGATATATAAGCGGCGGTGTGATTGTCGCGGAAGATGCAGTTCCAGACTCTTATGACGGAAAAGAAGTGATTATCACAATTCTTGACAAGAGTTTTGAAGGAAAAAGTGTCTCTGATGCCAAGAAAAAACTTGAGATTATGAAATCATTTTTCGGGACTCTTTCTCATGAGGAAGCGGAGGACATCCGCAAAAACCGTGTTAATTTCAAGGAGCGTTCCTGATGCTATATATGCTGGATACAAACATCATAAGCTATTTTGCGGAGGGCAGCCAGAACGTCATCTTGAATCTGCAAAGATGCCTGCTCTCAGGAAATGAAATCGGAATTTCAGCCATTGCGTATTACGAAGTTGAGCGCGGACTGAAATATATCGGCGCATCTAAAAAACTTGCGGAGTTCTACAGCTTCGCTTCCCAGTGCGAGCTGATTCCAGTCACAATTGATGCCGCTCAGAAAGCGTCTGATATTTACGCGTATCTCCGGAAGTCGGGCAGAATCATTGAGGACGCGGATATCCTTATCGGCGCGTCAGCTTTGTCAAGCAACGCAGTTCTTGTTACGAACAACGAAGAGCATCTTGGACGGATTGGCGGGCTTCAAATTGAAAACTGGACAGAATAGACACCAATAAAACTTCTGCTTCTTTGACAGCTCACACGAAGATTTTTCTGAGCAAGTTGATGACTTTTTCTGTCGTTTCAGAATCCGCTTTCTCAATGAGGGATTTTGTGCGCGAAGTTGAAAAGCTCTGGATGCTGAATGGATTAACGGTTCCGCTAGTTGAAGTTCCTTTAAGGATGATTCCGCCGGCAATCCCTGAATTTGAGGAAAGAATTGAGCATCCTGAGAAAATTTTCCGCTTCTCGTTTCCGGATGAGCCGGTCACAACAAGAAAGATGTTTCCGTCAACACTCACAATATCTCCTTTTTCCGGAATATACTCTTTTTTGACCTCAATATCTCCGTCCGTGAAAAAATCGTTAGGATTTGAGTCTGCGCAGGCGGCTTTTATCAGCGCGGGTGTCGGGCTTGCCCGGTAAGCGACAAAGATGTTGTATGCGGAAAGCTCTGAAATTCCGTATTTCCCGGAGATTGCCTTGTAATCAAACCGATGTTCCTTGACAAATTTGCTCTGTTTTTTTGTGTCCCATTTTGGAAGAAGCGCCGGCTCGTATGGAAGCGTCTCATCGGTGTAGAAAAGCCATTCAATAGGCGCTATGAGGTGGCACATTGACGACATAATTTTGTATGTCGGAAGCTGCTCTCCAAGAGCGAGGCGGTAAGCCGCGGAATGAATGATTCCGTTGTCAAGGCACCAGCGGCGCAGTTTTCTCTCTTCAATCAGCTTTAAAAGCTTCTGCTGTGCGTAGGTAATTCGTTCAGGTTTTTGTTTAAGCATAATTTATAATTCAGTTCAAAAAATATTCAGATGAATAAAAAACAATATTCAGTTCAATACATTGATAAAATAACGGACTGAAAATTTTATTTCAAGATGAAGCGCATTCAATTTCAATCATTTTTATCACTTTGTCCTTCCAGATA
Source organism: uncultured Treponema sp. (assembly GCA_964538245.1). Classification (GTDB taxonomy): domain Bacteria; phylum Spirochaetota; class Spirochaetia; order Treponematales; family Treponemataceae; genus Treponema_D. The sequence goes on along the minus strand of CAZIFO010000013.1, from coordinate 13,136 downwards.
AAATGAACAGGCTCAAGAAGCTGGCAGGATAACGTCACGAAACTTTTATTTTCAGCCTTCGTGATGTTTTCATAGACTTTGTGCGCTTTCAAAATTACATTTTGCTCAGGAGATGAGAAAACAAGTTTTATTCCGAACGTGTCAGTCCGGTTCAAAGCCGGAGTTTGAGCCGTGATGATGCGGATTCCGTGGATGCTTGCGTCAAGCACAACGCAGGGCTGAGCTACTTCCGCGTCCTTGATGAAAACTGTCTGCTCAAGCCGCATAAGCCCGAACTCTTTGAACTTTTCTTTTCCGATTCTGATTCTTTCTTCTTTTCGTCTTCCGAAATGCTGATATTTTTGCTCAAGATTTGAAAGAAACATCAGAAAGTTGTCAACATCGTTTGTTCCGCCGCCAGAATTCGGATCTTTTAGCATCAAAGTTTTTTCACGGACATTGCACCAGTTTGTTCCAAAATCAAGGAGAGCTGCGTCAAGTTCTGAGCTGTTTCTGTCGTCGTCGCAGTTCACAGAGAATTCAAGTTCGGTTCCTTTTTGAAAATTGATTTCAGCTGGGAAAGTGAAAGTGAGAATTTTGTTTTCAAAACGCTCCAAAAAACAAAGCAAATCAGAATTTTGATTCTTGCATGTGAATGATTTTATATGAAAATGCTCCAGCATTTCCTTTGTTATTTTCATTTTGTCTTTCCTTTTTTCTTTGTGAATATATCAAAAAGCCGCATCACGTCGCTTTTGTGCGCGCCGCTGAACTGAATCAACGCGGCTAGCTTGTACCAGAACAGAAGCGGCAGCTTGAAGACCTTGTGCTCGTCTTTTTCAGAGAGAATGTGGATGCAGCGTTTCAAATGGTCAACTTTTCTTCCTCGCGCTGTGAACACAAGGCAGAGCTTTTCATTTACTCCGGGAAGCGTTATTGCCTCTCCGTCTTTTTCGTCCTGATAGCAAGTCGCGATGTAAGCACGGCGGAAATCCTTAAATGTGTAGAAAAGCGTAAAAACCGTTCCGCCTCCGAACTTGAAATGGGCAAAATCTCCGCCTTCATCAACATGAGGAACTTCAATCAGTGAGCCTTTTGCAAAAAGTGTGTACGGAAGTTTTTTTCCATAAGGAACATCAACTGTCACATTGTATCTCATTCAATAATTCTAACTTTCAGATGTTTTAAAAACAATATTAAAATATATACAAACTAATATTGTTAAAATAAAAACAATGCAATAGAATATTGAAGCCAATACATATTGAAATTGATACAAATATTAAATTCAATGCGAACGGCAGTTCTCTTTTTGAGAGCTTATCAGCTGATTTTCAAAATGTTTTTGACATCCGCCCGGAACTCCTAGCGCGGTTGTCTTTTGAAAATCAAGTGAAAAGGAGGAGTCGAAATGAATGATTCCAAAAGTTTAAATGTTTCCAGCAATGACTGGAACGGCGTTTTTGTTCCGAAACACACAGCAAAGCTCATCAGCCAAAGCTTCGAGGACGGAACTTCCCCTTTTATTCCTGTCGGCGGAAAACTTAATCCGCCTTTTGTCTACAATGTGAACACAGGATTTTCTCCTGACGCAAAAGACCTGATTCCGCTTCAGCTTACAAAAATCGCGAAAGGCTACTCTTCAAACGCAGTCGGAACTTATTCTTCAATGAGCAAAGCCGGGACAAGAATCAAAACTGGCGAAAAAGGCTTGTTCTTCAATTTTGTCGGGAAGGACGGTGAATTCCATCATTCTGCATATTTTTTCGCCGAGCAGACTGAGCAGCCGGAAAGATTTTTAGATTTCGCATCAAAAAATTTCAGGCGGCAGCAGAGTCTCAAAGGACAGACAATCAAAATCGAGTCTCCGAATGTGGAGGATTTTCTTTCAGTGTATGTCGCCTCTTCCAGAAGCGGAGCCTCGATTGAAGTCTCGCAAAAAGTAGCGGAGCAGTTCAAGAAGAATCTTCTTGAAATAACTTCAAATGAGCTTGCAAAAACCGAGGCCGAGAAAAATCCAAAAATTCCGAAGCTTGACGATGTGCTTTTCAAAGCGGACAAAAAGGCGAAAGAGATAGTGAAGTCTCTTGAAAAGGAAAACGGACTTGGGCCTTTGCAGCAGAAAAATCAAGGGCATAAGCGTGCAAAAGCGATGGAAAGATAGGCGCAAGGAGATTTCAAAGCATGGAATTTTTCTTTTCTGACTTCCACGGAACCGGAGCAAACGGACTTCCCGCGGAGCAATATTTTTACAAGCAGGTTTTTGACGCTTTGAAAGAAAACGCGCTGAACGGGACGCTTCCATTTTTTAACAAGGACTTGAACAAAATTCCGCGCGAGCTTTCAACTGGAAAAATAATCAACAACGAGAATTCGATTCTTCTTGAGCAGATTGCGAGCAGAAACGGCTATAAGTCAAACGTCTGGATTTATGGAAACGAGCTGAACAAAATCCAGAAAGAGGTCGGAAATTTGTACTGCAAGAAAGGAGCTAAGCCCGCGCTTTGCCTGACAAAATATTTCGGTGAAACGCATCTTAACGAGCAGGATTTATATGTTTCTGAGGGCGGAAGCGGAAAAAAAGAGCAGTATCTTTACAATCTTGATTCTCTTGACGAGCGTTCGCGCGAAAAAGTGATGAAATATTACGAAATCGCAAACGAGGCGGACAGAAAATATACACAGGAGAATCTGAAAGCCTTCAGGTCGAACTGCGAGCGGAACTCAAAAGGCTTGAATGATGATTTCAAGAAGGCGCGCGAAAGAACGCTGGCGAAGAGCAGCCAGGCGGAAATCGATTTGTCGTCGGCTGTGCAATGCCATTATCTCCATAATCTCGCGAATTCAATCGGACAGCCGCAGCTTGCTTTTGCAAAAACATCAGCCTTTCAAAATGAATGTTATGAATCCTGCAAAAAAATGGTTGAGAAAGTTGAGAACGGAAAATTAAAGCCTCAAGAAGCGGGAAGAATGCTCTGTTCCGCCTTGAACGCGGGAACGGAATTCCAGCGGATTTCAGTCTCAAAAGGCTACAACCTTGAGAACGCGAAAAAAATCGAGGAGATGAAAGTTGCCGAGGCAAACAGAAACCGCGCTTACCGACGAAGCTCCGGATTTGAGCGTTGATAGTCAAGCCATCAAAAATCACAGAAAGGAAACCGCTATGGAAGAGGAGAAAATCGAAATTGAAGTTGTGAAGTCGTCTCAAGGCTTTGACAACTACAGATTTACAGGAAAGCTCACGGAAGAAATAAAAATATATCTCAAGGAAAACGGATATTTCTGGTCGCGCCGTAACCAGTGTTATTATCCTGCGACTGATGAGGCGAAAAGCGCAAACAAGATTTTCACGCAGAAACTTGAAAGCAAATTTTTCAGTAAAAAAGAAACTTCTCTTGCCCAGGGCACAGTTCAGCTAGAATCCATGATTGCCGACCTTCGCGCGCAGCTTGAAATCCAGAAAAAGAAAATCGCTGAGCTTGAAAACAGCAACAAGGAGCTAGAAAAGAAGCTCAGAACTGGAAAAGAGCGCGGGAAAAAAACTGCGGCGGACAAGGAAACAGAAAATAAAACTCAAACTCTGAATCCGCAAAATTTCGCAGGGCAGCTTGAAAACATCGAAATCAAAAGCAATGCTGCTGACGTTGTGAACGCGGTGGAAAGAAAACACAAAGCGAGAGAACAGATGGAATCTGTTTTTGATAGAGTCATAAGAAAGTATGGCGAACAATACAAGGATTTTTTTGACGTTTACGAAAATCTAAAAGAAGCGTTTATTAAAAACAGCAGCAGCCTCGTTTCTGACGCCCGCATAAATGAAAGCTTCCTGCAATCCCATAAAGAACTTGTAAAGCTTCAAGTGCAGGAGCTTTCTGAAATCATCAAAGAAAGCAAAAGCCTTGATGAGGCAAAAGAAAATTCAATCCGTTACTTAAATGTCTTTGGAAATGACGGACTGAGTGCCGGAGATAATCTTTACCGCGCCACAGAAATTGACCAAAGAGCTTATGACAATGAAAGTGCAAAAACTCTTGCCTCAACAGAAAAAATGCAAGAATACATTGAAATGAAATTCAATGAGCTGCATAGAACTCAAAATGAAAATTTGCGTAAAGAGAATGCGCAAGAATTAACCAATTTTAGAAATGGAAAAATCGCTTCAGGCTCTGTAACTCAAGACTTAAATTCTTCTCTGTCGCACACCAAAAAGCAGCTCACCGAAATCCGCTCAAAATGCCGTGAAATTTTGAAGAAAACTGACTCTGAGATAACAGAAGATGACAAGAAAATTCTCTCCCAGTACGAAGGTGCGGGCGGCTTGAATGAATCAAACCGCAGCGTGAACGGAGTCCTAAATGAGTTTTACACGCCTCAGAATCTGGTTGATAAAGTCTGGAAGCTTGTTGACCATTACGCGCTTGATGCGAAGACTGTCCTTGAGCCTTCAAGCGGAACCGGAAAGTTCGCGAACAACCGGGCTCAAAACGAGTTCACGATGCACGAGATTGACGATACTTCGGCGAGAATCGCGAAAATCCTGCATCCAGGCGCAAATGTGATTCAGGGAGCGTACCAGAGGCAGTTCTTCGATGATGGCGGACGCGTCAGAAAGGCGAATTTCGTTCAGCCAAAGTACGATGTTGTGGTTGGAAATCCGCCTTACGGAAAGTACAACGACATCTACAAGGGGCTTGGAGAGGGAAAGGAATTCGACCGCTACGAGGAATATTTCATCTCGAAAGGCCTTGACGCGCTCAAGGACGAAAAATCCGTGCTCGCTTTCATCGTTCCGTCTGGATTCTTGAAGTCGGCGAATGACAGCCAGAAGAAAATCCTCGCGCAGAAAGGCGAGCTTATTGATGCGTACAGGCTTCCGAACAAGGCGTTCCCGACGACAGAAGTAGGAACTGACATCATCGTGATGAAAACTTGGGATGAAAAAAAGCGGAAGCTCGAATGGCAGTCGAAAGACAACGACGCGTATCAGAAAGCGGAAATCCAGTCTTGGACTGAAAAAGAAGCGTTCAAACTTTCAAATGACCAGTGGTTCAAAAAGCATCCGGAAAAAATTCTTGGTGAGACAAAAGAAATTACAAACAGGTTCGGAAAGCCGGATTTTGAAGTCGCTCTTCCAGACGGAGCAAGCCTTGATGATGAATTGAAGAGGATTGACGGCTTCCTTGAAAACAATTCGCAAGTGGAAGAACCTGCTGAAACAGAGCAGGAACTGGCTGGAAACGTAAATAATAACAGCGAAATTACAGAGGCTGCAAAGCGAAGAGACACCATAGACAAAATTATGGCTAAATCTAAATCTGTCTGGGATTCTCAAAATAAAGACTGGCAGAATATCACAAGAAGTTTTAACAGAGCAATAATAAATGAAGATTATAAAGAAGCAAAAAATGTGTTTGGTTCCATGAAGAATGACAAGCCGTTCAACGCGTATGTTGACCTTTGGAAACAAGCTCTTTATATCCGCGATGGAAAGTCAAGTAAGCTTGAGCAGTTTGAAAATTATCTGGCAGAACACGAGGAAGATTTCCTTCAGGAAAAAGACCAAGAAGGTGACGAGCTTGCGTCAAGCTGGGCGAACGAGGATTTTGAGCGGACACAACGGATAAACGAAATCGTCTCTGAAATTCAGAAAAGCGACTTCAAGATGGAAGTTTCCGTTAAGAATGATTTGCGCAAGGTTGTTCTTACAAACAAAAAGGGCGAAGAGATTTTCCGCGAGCAAGAAACTGGAAACAGCATTGTGCCAATTACAAGCAATGTCGCTGCATGGGCGAACGACGCGGAAAGTGAAAGATTCAAGAATCTTGCCGATGAATACTTCAACATCATCTCAGAGGACGGAATCACCGGCGGCGACTTTGTGAACAAGGTTTTTGAAAAGAATGAAGAACCGGATTTAAAAACATACCACACATTGAAAGAAGAAGATGTAAAAGACCTAAAAATTGTTTCTGATGAAGAACTTATACAGATTTACAAACAGAAATATCCAGATTCATCATTAAATATTTCAGAAGAAACAAAAAAAGAACTGGAAAATGTTTTTTCTGAAATTGATAATTATCTTGATAAAGGAACAGTTCCGGAAGAAAGCCGTTTTACACTTCCAAAGACACCATCATATCTACAGGAACTAGGAAGCGATGAAACTGTAATATCTTTGCCTGTTTCTGTTATAAAAAAAGCAAAAGGAACTCATGGATTGAGCAATGAAGAAATAAAAAATTCGCTTTTGCGTTTCTACGATCCAGTCGTCGTTTTTGATACAGACAAAACAAAATCTGAAAACAAACAGAATTCAAAACTGATTCTCACAGATGAATTTGCAGGAAACAAACCTATTGCATTGGCTGTAAATACAAATGCAAATATAAGAATAAGCAATGGAAAACAATCTTTAGAAGTTCAGGATATTCGCAGTATTCACGACAGAACTTTGATTTCAAAAAACGGAACTGATTTGATAAAGCAATGGACGGAAAATGGACTTTGCAGATATGTTGATGACAAAAAAATAACCGATTGGAGCAATGTCTCAAGGGTATACTTCCCTATTGATGAGCTCCAATCGGATAAAAATAATATACTCATAAAATCAGAACTTGTCAATTCTATTGACTCGTCTCCTTCTTGGAGCAGCATTGCCGAACGTGCGGAAGGCAAAGGTGATGGCATTTCTGAAATAGACAATGCCGTTGTTGCGGTGGGCGTTGCTCCCACAATACAGACTCTTAGAACAAGAGCCTCCTCTACTGCTTTGAGGGCATCAGCAACAACGGTTAATGAAAATATATCACAATCAGCACAAAAGTCAAACATTCTCAGTGAAGTTTCCACTTCTGAAATTACGACGGAAGAACGCGCAAAGTATTTCGTCAAGTCTACGGCAGAATTCGACCAGTTTGCGGACTTCGAGCCAATCACAAATCTTACAGGCGATGAGGCGGTTGCAAAATACAAGGAATTGCAGGCGGAGGGCGTTCACTGCGGAATCGGAATCAATATTGAGGGAGATCGGGTTTTTGACGACAAGGACGGGAACGGCATAACTGTTCTGGTGCGGAACAGCGAAGGAAAAGACACTTTCAACATTTACGGCGACAGCTTTGTGAAGAATCTGAAAGAGAGCGACCAGCACTCGTTCGATGTCTTAATTGCGTTTGATACGCTTTACAAGACAGCGAAAGAGGCTGGGCTTGATGTTGAGGATGCTCCGTATATTGCTGAAAAGGAAAATGAACTTTTCGGAACACTTTTCAACCAGAATCAGCAAACAGCTGGAAAATTCGAAAAAGCGCAAAAATCAAAACAGAGCATCACAAAGCAAAAAGGCGAAGTGATGAGCGCAGAGGAATTCTCGCACCTTTACGGCAGGGATTTTGACGAGCTCGAATTTCCAATCTGGAAAGCGACCGACTGGCAGGGAAACATCGACCTCTCAAAACTTACGGACGCAGACAAGGCTTATTTGTCCGAAAGCAAGAATTATGTGCAGAAAAACTTTGGCGAATGGACGCATAAGGAGCTTTTTACAACCGGCGACATCTACGCAAAAATCGAAGAACAGAAAACGCTTTTTGAAAAGTCAGGACACAACGTGCTTTTCGCAGAGAACATCGGACTTCTTGAGTCGGCGAAGAAGCCGCAGCTTTCTATGGAACACATACATTTCGGCGCGAAAACAACTCTCGCAGAGGAATTCACGATTCCGCATCTTGATGCTGACGGAAACAAAGTTGACCTGAATTTGCAGGAATCGTTCATCCTATGGGCCCAGAACAGAACGCTTGAAACTCAGGACGGAAGAAGCTGGATTGACTTTGCAACGGCGAACATCTCGCGAGAAGAGCTTCCAGAAAATATTTCCTGGAGCGACATCGTGAACTACATCGACGGAACTCCGGTCAAGGCGGATGCGTTGCGCGGATGGCGGACTTACGACATGAGCGAGGAAGAAAAGAAAGCCGAGAAAGCAGAGCGGAAGCGTGAGGCGGACTTAAAGCGTCAGACGCGGAGCGACACGGCGGACAGGCTTTTTGACCGCTACTTGCACGAAGGCCTTGACGACGGGACAAGAGCAAGGCTTGTTTTTGAATACAACCGCAGGTTCAACTCGTACATAATTCCAGACTACTCGAAGCTTCCGCTTTTCGTTGACGGAATGAGCGCATACAAAGGTGAGTCCAAGTTCAAGCTCTATGACCAGCAGATTAAAGGAATCTCGTTCCTATGCAACAAGGGGAACGGACTTCTTGCCTATGATGTCGGAGTCGGAAAAACTGCGGCGGGAATCGTCGCCACGGTGAACCAGATTCAGACTGGAAGAAGCAAGCGGCCTCTGATTGTCGTTCCGAACCAAGTCTACGCGAAATGGTACGCTGACATCCGCGAGCTTTTTCCGAACATCAAGGTGAACGACCTGTACAACTTCAACCAGGAATCAGCTGGAAAATATATTGATGAGAGAAATCCTCACAAGCTAAACATTCCGGAAAACTCAATCTCACTGTGCACCTACGAGGCTCTGAAAAACATCACTTTCACGGACGAATCCTGCGAGAACGCACTTTATGAAGATTTCTCGAATCTTCTTTCCGCCGACTTTGACGGCAGCGACCGTGAGAATGCGCAGAGCACTGACAAAATCAAGGAAATCATCGGTGCGGCGAGCCACGTGAAAGACTCGTCCTATTACTTTTTCGAGGACTGCGGATTCGACAATCTAACTGTTGACGAGGCTCACAATTTCAAGAATCTCTGGGTTGTCCCGCGTCCGAAGAAGAAAGGCTCGTCGAACGAATACTCAGGAATTCCAAGCGGAAAGCCATCCGCCCGCGCCTTAAAGCTTTACGGAATGACTCAGCTTACCCAGCGCAACAACGACGACAGAAATGTTTTCCTGCTCACGGCGACTCCGTTCACAAACAGCCCGACGGAAGTCTACTCAATGCTTTCTTATATCGGACGCAAGCGTCTGCAGGAAAGCGGGCTTTCATCATTGCGCTCGTTCTTCGACGAGTTCGCAAAGACAAAGCAGGAGCTTGGAGTGACATCAAACGGAAACATCGACACAAAGCAGGTGATGAAGAACTGGAAGGAGCTTCCTGCGTTGCAGAACATTCTCACGGAATTCATAGACAAGGTTGACGGTGAGGAAGCCGGAATCATCCGTCCGAACAAATTCACGCACGTAAAGCCGCTCGATATGTCAGAGTTGCAGAAACAGATGCGTGAAATCGACGAGGAGCGGATGGCGGAAGTTAAGGAAGGCAACAGCGCGGCGGTGATTGTCGCGATGAACAACATGCGTCTTTCCTGCGTCGCTCCGGCACTTGCAAATCCAGCAATGTATCCGGGAGTTGACTTGCCGCCGCTTTCAGAGCTTGTCGAGACATCGCCTAAGCTCAAATTTGTGTGCGACTCGATCATAGATATGTACAAAGGCAATCCGGAAAAAGGGCAGTTCATGTATGTTCCGCTCGGAAAGGAAAGCCACGGAGTTATAAAGGATTATCTTGTTTCACACGGAATTCCGAAAGAAGCGGTTGAAATAATCAACGGCGAGGTGAACAACACGCCGGAAAAAAAGGATAAAATCACTTCAAAATTCAATGATGAGAAAAATCCGCTTAAAATCCTAATTGGCGGAAAAAACACAAGCGAGGGAATCGATTTGAACGGCAACAGCTTTGTTATGTACAACTGCTCGCTCGGATGGAATCCAAGCGAGACAATACAGGCGGAAGGACGAATCTGGCGGCAGGGAAACTTGCAGGGAAATGTCCACATCGTCTATCCGGTGATGAACGACTCAATCGATTCCGTCCTGTACCAGAAGCACGACGAGAAGCGCAGCAGAATCAACGAGCTTTGGAACTACAAGGGCGACTCCCTGAACGTTGAGGATATAAATCCGGAGGACTTGAAGATTGAGCTGATAAAAGACCCGCAGAAAAAAGCCAAACTCATCCTGATGGAAAGAACAAAGGAAGGCCGCGCAGAGCTTTCGCGCACGGAACTGAAAATCCGCTCGTTCGACGAGATTGTTGAGCGGCGGAAAACGCTGAGCGACGATTTTGAGAATGCAAAAGACATGATTGAAAGCTACAAAAGCCAGTCGGAGCGTTACAAGGCGGAAGGTCTTGAAGTTCCTGAATGGATTAAGTCTTCGGTTAAGGATTATGCAAAGCAGCAGAAATCGGCGGAAACAAAGCTTGAAACCATCAATGAAAAATTTGAATCTCTCGGAATCAAGAATGAAGATGACATGATGAAATATATCCGCGGCCTGAACACGCAGAAAAAAGTTGCGGAGGAAAAAATCAAGAACATTGAAAAGGAAATGCCGGAAATCATCAGAAAACTGCAGAAAGAGCGGCTTGAGCAGAAGCTTACTGAATATCCTGTTGAAAAGCAGCGCGAGATTCTTGAGGCAGACATTCTGAACAATCTGCGGCCGATGAAAGAAGTTTCTTATGAAATGAAAACCATCCGCTTTGAAAAAATGCTTTCAGAAAAACTTAAAGCAAACGAAATCACACAGAGCGACTTCGACTTGTACAAGAAAGTCGGATTTGAGAACTACGAGAAATGGCAGAACGGCGAAATTGGCTCTTTGGAAAATCTGGTTTCAGTTGAGAAATCATACCGGCATGGGTCGGTTCAGATGGAAGCTGAAAAATTCAAGGAAAAACCGCCAGTTCAAAATCCAGTTGCCCAATCACAAGAGACTGAAACAAATCAAAACTCTGAAATTCCTGCGAGAAAATCAAAAAAGAACGCGGAACAAAAATCAATTTATGATGACGAAAGCTCGCTTTTCTTCGGACTTGCGGATGAAAATCCTAATGTTGTTCGTTCTCCGGAGAAAAATTATTTCAACTTCAGAAACGATGACTTCTCGCTTACAGAAAGCCAGCTCTTAAAATCCGAGCAGAAGCGCGACGAAATCATTTTCCCTGTCTTAAATGGAAAGGAAAGCGGAATGTACAAAGCTTTCAACAACTTTGCAAAGCGCGGAGTTTTCGATGTCCAAGGAACAAAACTCGATGTCTCGGACGAGAATAAAATCACACAAAACGGCTGGAATCAGCTTCATGCGGTGATGAACATCTACAGAAGCAAGGAATTTGAGACAATGCGCTATGTTCTAATCGACAAAAAATCAGGCGAAATCCGCGATCAGATGGCTCTGACTTCCCATATGCCGAACTTCTGCGCTATTTCGGACTTTACGGGAAAAAGCCTTGAAGAAATCGCGCGGCGTGCACAAGAAACAAACTGCCTTGTCGCTGCAGTCCACAACCATCCGAGCGGAAACATCACAGAAAGCCGCCAGGACGCGGAATTCACGGATTCTCTTGAAAAGAAGCTGAACGCAGACGGCAGGAACCTTTTTGCAGGACACATAATTCTTGACCATGGAACTTTCAACCTTTATACGCCGGAAAGCGGCTGGAATGAAAATCTTGATTCAGCGAATCTCGGAAAGGACGACGAGCTTTTGAACAAAGACTTCGGCTTCTCGTCAGAAAGGACAGAAACAACGTTCGGACTTGAAAAAATCGCAAGAAAAATCAACGGAGTGGACAACTGGAGCGACAATTTCGTTCCTGTTGTGTTTTCAACCTCTGAAAATGAAGTCACTGGAATTAAGCTCTACGACAAATCGTTCTTCGACAGAACTCCCGGGCAGATAAGAAATGAATTCCAGTTCTCAGGGCTTGAGGCTGGAGCGGTCAAGGCTTTTCCTGTTGTCACAAAAAATCTTGAGCAAAGTCTTTCTGCGATCGAAGCAATGCTGCTTGAGGACAAAATGAAAAATCTTGTCCATCAGAACGCATTTACGGATGTTGCGCTTCCAGATTCAACTGTTGTCGAAAAATACAACTTGAAGCCCGGACTTCCGTTTTTTGACGAGAAAAACTACAAGACGAAAAATCCTGAAATCAAAGCAACTTGGCAAACAAGAATAAATCCTAATCTTTTCACGGAAGAAAAGGCTGAATTCAATCATCAGATAAAAGAGCCGCTTGGGTTCCAAAAGCAGAACTTTAAAAAAGTTATCGGAATGGAATATTGAAAAACATCAAACACGGAGAAAAAAATTATGCAAGAATTTGACATTACCAACCCTAGCTGGCGGAAAGCCTACATTGCAGACTTGAAGAAAAAAAATGTTATTATTACGCGGGATCCGGAAAAAGAGCCTTATTCAAGTTTGGCAACTGAGGCGGACTTACAGAAGGTTGCATACAGACCATATTTCACATTGGGCGACGCTTGTAAACTGGCTGGGGTGGGTGAGTGGTTGACTCTGGCAAAAGACGATGAGTTGTTTAGAGAAGCACAAAAATCAATAGGTAGGGCAGAAGACAATCCTGCTGCTGTCAATGAGCCGATTTCAAAGGACGAATTTGAAAAAGCAATTTTTAGGATGAGGGATATTCGTGAGGAACGGAAAGTTGATGAGCAGAAACTTTTTCCGTCGGACAATCAAAATCAAATTTACGACGGTTACGCTTCAAAGCAGGCTACAAGCTTCGTGCTTGAAAAGCTCAAAGCGGCTGGAATCGAAGTTGTCACGGGTAAAGATGAATTTGAGAGAAGGCTTGATGAAATCAACGGAACGGACATTTTCCAAGCGATGACGGAAAAATTCGTTGAAAAAGAAATAAATTCAGTTCCAAGAGCAACAAAAGAAATTAGGGAAACTCTTGAAAAAGTTCTTGAAAAGACTGCGGCTCCATTTACAGAAGTCGCTTACACTAGAGAAAATTATCTTCAGATTTTCCGTGACGGAATTGTGCAGACACCTGTAGAAACTGTAAAACTTGGTGCAAATCAGTTTATGCGTCTTTGTCCGCCGGACAGAAATAATCTGATGGGTGCTATTTATGAGACAATGACAAAACCTTCGATTGTTCTTGAAAAGGAAACTTTTGATGAAAAATCTGAAAAATTCAAACCTGTTCATGTCTACGGAAAGTCATTCATAAATGAAAAGGACAAGCATAAACGTGCAGTGGAATCTATTGTGATTTTCAGGGACGGGGAAAATATTGCTGCAAGTCTGCATAATAGAGATATTTCTAAATTTGTTGACCAAATAAAAACGGCCGACGACATCATCTATATAG
>CAZIFO010000012.1:84895-86000 GCA_964538245.1 uncultured Treponema sp. | reverse complement strand
ATTATGAAAAGTATCTGAACAAGCTGAACGTGATAAAGCTCGACATAAACTCGGAGCTGCAGAATGTTTCCGACCGCGGGAACCTGATAAAAATTATAAATAAGAAAGTATCGCTTGAGATAAAGGAGGCTTATCCTCAGATTCCTCTCGATGAGAATGACTCAATCGCCGAGAACATCACTAAAGTCTGGAGCAAGACTCACGACACTTTTGTAGTGATTCTTGACGAGTACGACGTTCTTGTGCGGGAGTCAATAGAAGGACATATTTCGGACTCGCTTTTTCAGAGCTATCTGGGCTTTTTGAACGGACTTTTTAAGAGCGACACAGTGCGCCCTGCAATCGCTCTTGCGTATCTGACAGGAATCCTGCCGATTGTGCGCGAGAAAATCCAGAGCAAGCTGAACAACTTTGACGAGTACACGATGCTCCGCCCCGGAAAGCTCGCTGAGTTCATCGGCTTTAAGGAAGAGGAAGTAAAGGCCCTCTGCGAAGAATACAACGTTGACTTCGCCGAGTGCAAGAGATGGTACGACGGCTACAGGCTCAAAGGCTTTGATATGTACAATCCCCGCTCCGTTGTAAAGGCGGTGGAGGAGGGCGAGTTTGCGAGCTACTGGAGCGCGACAAGCACGTTCGAGGTGATTTCAGACTACATCGGAATGAACTTCGACGGCACAAAGGAAGCCGTAGTCAGGATGATTTCAGGCGGGCGCGCCGATGTTGACGTTACAAGCTACAAGAACACAATGACGGACTTTAGGTGCGCGGACGATGTTTTCACGTATTTGATTCATCTCGGCTATCTTTCGTATGACCCGGCGGAAGAGCAGTGCTACATTCCGAACAGCGAGGTGCGCAGGGAATGGATAAACGCGGTAAAAATCTCCGCTGGATATGATGTCACAAACAGAATAATCCAGGACTCAAAGGTGCTTCTGGAAGAGACGATCGAAGGAAACGAGGAGGCTGTCGCGCAAAGCCTGGACGAGAGCCATATCAACGTTTCGAGCAACCGCACATATAACAACGAGGATTCCCTCCACAGCGCGATTTATCTTTCGTATATCTACGCGCTCAACAAATACACGAACATCAAGGAGAT
>CAZIFO010000012.1:0-84795 GCA_964538245.1 uncultured Treponema sp. | reverse complement strand
CGATTTATCTTTCGTATATCTACGCGCTCAACAAATACACGAACATCAAGGAGATGACGGCGGGAAAAGGATTCGCCGACGCGGTCTATATTCCGATTCCTGCCGCGAAGAACTATCCCGCCCTTGTGATTGAGCTCAAGCACAACAAGAGCGTGAAAAGCGCGATAAACCAAATCAAGGAAAAGAAATATTCAAAAGCTCTTGAGAATTATTCCGGCGAGATTCTGCTTGTGGGAATCACATATGACGAGGAGACGAAGAAGCATACTTGCAGGATTGAGCGGGCGGAGAAAGAATGAAACTCACTTTTCTGTAAAATCAAAAATATCGTGATAAAATATTTGCTATAATTAAATAAAAGGGGCGGAAAAAATGTCGTATGAAGTTCTAGAAAAAAAAATAAAGCAAATTCCATCTGAATATCTCGAAGAATTTTCCGTTTATGTTGATGATTTTTTTTATCGTCACAATTCATTTGAAAATCACCAGTCGGAAGCTGATGAAAAAGAAAAGCTTTTGGAGGATTTTTTTGCGTTGAGCAAACATTCAGATAATGACGTGAGCATAAACGGAACGGAAGAAACAGCGGAGGCGTTAAGAAAAAAATATGAAGACATCTAAAATTCTGCTTGATACAAACATTCTTCTTGATTCAATTTTGCAACGCGACGAGTTTGTGGTCAATGCGAGAAAAGTCATAAGATATTGTGTTTCGCTTGCTGATGGGTACGTGGCTGCACATTCGCTTACGAATATTTTTTATGTTTTGTCTCAGACTGAAAAACGCCCGATTGAAGATTGCAGGCAGAACATCATAAAAATTTGCCAGCTTTTTAAAATATGTGAAATAAACAAAGAAAATGTCATAAAAGCCGTAACAAATATTGATTTTGAAGATTTCGAGGATTCTTTGCAGTATGCTTGTGCTGAAGATGTTGATGTTGACGTTATTATTACGCGGAATGTGAAAGATTTTCCGAAAAAATAAATTCCTGTTTTGACACCGGCAGAATTTCTAAATCTTTTAAATTCAGACGAATCCAAAAACTGACAACTTGATAAACAAATTACAAATATCTACGCGCTGAACAAATACACGAACATCAAGGAGATGACGGCGGGAAAAGGATTCGCCGACGCGGTCTATATTCCGATTCCTGCCGCGAAGAACTATCCCGCCCTTGTGATTGAGCTCAAGCACAACAAAGATGTTCGGAGCGCGATAAATCAAATCAAGGAAAAGAAATACTCAAAGCCTCTTGAGAATTATTCCGGCGAGATTCTGCTTGTGGGAATCACCTACGACGAGGAGACGAAGAAGCACTCTTGCAGGATTGAGAGAGTGGAAAAAGAAAAAATTCTATGATTTGGGAAACTTTCAGTTACTGCAATTACAAGGAACACGTTATTTTTATTTTTTGTTGAAATGACTTCGTTCTGACATTTATTTATTAAATTAGGAAACTCGAAATTAAGTCTAATATTAATTCTCTTAAACTGATTTCAAAAAAATTATATTTTTTCATTTTTATCTGGAAACTTTAGAAAAAAGCCGTGCCTTATTTTAAGTAAGCAACAAAGGTTTGTTCCTTTCTTGGGAGATTTTTATGGCACGATTAAAGAAAAATCAAATTGTTTCCACTGTTGACGGTCAAAAATTCCGGATTGACGACATAATCGGCTCTGGAGGACAAGGAATCGTTTATAAAGCAAAACTCGGTAATAAAACATATGTCTTAAAATGGTACAAAAAGCCTCAGTCAGATGAATTTTATGAGAATCTTCAAAAAAATGCGGAAGCAGGTTCGCCAGCAAAAACTTTCCTTTGGCCAAAGGCTGTAACTAAAAAGGATTCCGACGGCTGTTTCGGCTACGTAATGGATTTTTGCCCGCCGAGCTACAAATGCTTTTCTCAGTTTTTGCTGAACCACGTTTCTTTTGGAAGCCTTAAAGCCGCTGTAAATGCGGGAACTCAGATTGTGGCGAGCTTCAAGCAGCTTCACAACCAAGGATATAGCTATCAGGATTTGAATGACGGAAATTTTTTCATCAATCCGAAAACCGGAGACATTTTGATATGTGACAACGACAATATCGCTCCGAACAAAATAAATCTTGGAATTCTTGGAAAGCCGCGTTATATGGCTCCAGAAGTTGTGAGCCTCAAGGAGCTTCCAGACACTTACAGCGACAGATTTTCCCTGGCTGTGATTCTGTTCCTCTTGTTCTTTCGTGGACATCCGCTTGAAGGAAAACTTGACGACTGCGACAGAACGAACAATGAGCGAGACTTGTTCTGCGACCATCCGACTTTTGTTTATGACCCGAATGACGATTCAAACCGCCCAAAACCTCAAATTCATAAAAATGTGATAAATCTCTGGAAAATTTATCCGCCGTTTGTCAAAGAAGAATTTATCAAGGCGTTTGACAGAAAAGTTATGAGAAGCTCTGGAATCGGGCGTGGCGACAGAATTATCGAAAAAGAATGGCTCAAAATGTTCGAAAAGCTCCGTCATTCAATCATCACTTGCCCGAAATGTAAGGAAGAAACTTTCTTCAATATGAAAAAAGAAACTTGCAAATGTTTGAATTGCGGCGTCAACATTCAGCGTCCAGCGTGCCTTGTTATAGGAAAGGAAATCATTCCGCTGCAGCCGAAGCAAAAGCTTTATAGCTACGAGATTGATTCAAATCAGGAGCTTACCATCGAAAGCGTGAAACAGGAAGTCGGTGTTGTAATTGTGAATCCCAAAAAAAACGGGATTTGGGGATTGAAAAACACTTCACAGACAACTTGGTATAGAAACACTCCCGGCGGCAAGGAAATCATTTGCAAGCCTGACGAAGTTGTGACAATCGTCAGAGAAAATAAAATAAAATTTGGCACCAAGGGCGAAGGAATAATTTCTTAGGTGAAAAATCAATAGCTTTTAAGAGGAGATAAAAATTATGGCTATTTATGATGTAGAAGGTGTGGCTCGCAAGAGTATGGTTATGTTTTTTCTTATCGATGCTTCTGGAAGCATGGCGGGGAAAAATATCGCGGCAGTAAATGATGCGATGCGGGAAGTCATTCCTGACATCAAAGATATTTCTGACAACAACGCAGACGCAAACATCAAGCTCGCTGTGATGAGTTTTTCGAGCGGAACGAACTGGGAAACTCCCGAGCCGGTTGAGCTTGATTCATATCATTGGAGCGACCTTTCCGCTGGCGGCGTGACGGACATGGGCGAGGCTTTCAAAGAGCTTTCTTCTAAGCTCGACAGAAACGCTTTCCTTCAGGATCCCATCGGTGTAAAAGCGCCCGTAATCATAATGCTTTCTGACGGTGAGCCGACTGATGATTACAAATCCGGTCTAAGAGAGCTTCAGCAGAATAAATGGTTCAAAAAAAGCATAAAAATCGCTCTCGGCGTGGACGACGCAAATATGGACGTTTTGTCTGATTTTACAGGAAGCACGGAATCCGCGATTTATTTAAAAGACAAAAATCTTCTGAAAAAACTGATTCATGTTGTGTCGGTCACATCTTCGTCTGTTGGAAGCAAAAAAGCGGGCGACGCGGAAGATGATGCTGTTGCTGCCCAGGAAGCGGTCGTGGAAACTGTCAAGGACGAGATGCAGAATCTTGATGCGGAATCTGATGAAGATTGGTAGCAAGAAAAAAATCAAGAAAAGAATTTTTGTGAGGAAAAAAAATGAAACAGGCGATGATTGCATATTCATTTCAAGGAGCGAGCCACATCAAAAAAGAAGAGAACATCGAAAACAAGGGAAAAAATTTTCCTTGTCAGGATCGGTGCTTCGCTGCGGACTTTGCGGCATCTGAAATTTCTGAGCGAAAAGATGTTGCTCTGTTTGTAAAAGACAAAAGCAATCTTTTCCCGTGCGTCCGCCTTCCAGTTGACTTAAATCCTCATAAAGCTTCTTTTTCTATGGTCTGCGTTTCCGACGGACACGGCGGCTCTCCGTATTTTAGAAGCCAGCGCGGGGCGGAATTCGCAGTCCAGACTTCGATAGAATTGCTTTCGGAGAGCATTGATAAAATTAGTGCTGCGCTGCAGGAAAAAAACTATCAGAAAGTGAATAAAAGTTTGAGCAAGTCCTTTGTCCGAAGGTGGATGCGGAAAATCATCGAAGAATTTTCAGTTCTTGATTCCTATGAGGTTTCAAAACAGATTAAAAATTTGGAATCTGAAGATGAAAAAGCCGCTAAAACATATCAAAATGATTTGAAAGAGGCTTTGAAACTTGCAAAAAAATACGATGAAATCAAAAAGAAAACGCAGACTGAAGATGATGAAACCCAGGAAATTTCATCGCTCATCAACGATTTTTCAAAACTGAGCGTAAAATCAATTTTCGGATGCACGGTTGTCGTTTACTTTCAAATAAAAGAGCCGGAATTATGGTACGCTTTTAAGATTGGCGACAGCGATTTTTTTGCTTCGTTTGATAGAACTTTTGTTAAGCCAATAAAAGACGACCCGAAATGCTACGAAAATGTGACAACTTCTCTTTGTGATGACAACGCAGAAAAAGAATTCTGCTTTCCTGAAAAAACGTTCCTTTCAAAAATTCCTGAAACTGTTTTTTGCTCCTCGGATGGAGTTGCCAACAGTTTTGCGGACGAAGATTATCTTAAAAAATTTTATTCGCAGCTTCAGTTTTCGTATGATGAGGAAGGAGATTTTCATTCCGGAAACGACTTAAAAGAATATCTTCCGCAATTAAGTCTAAAAGGCAGTGGAGACGATGTAAGCCTTGCCGGAATTATCAACTTTGACGATTCTGTTGAGGCGAAAAAATACAGAAGGCAAAACGCGCTTGATTTGGGGAAAAAATATTTCGCTGAAGGAAAGTATCCTTTGATTTGTCCGCTTTTTAAGCCGTATTTGGACCGCCAGGAAATAAATTTCAAATCCGCCAACGCTTTTTATGATTATAAGGAAACGCTCAGGCTTTCTGAAATCAAATTTGACCAAAATTTCCTGAAATTGTGGGACAAAACTTACGCTGAATTCAACGAGCTTTTGGGTAATATCAATTTGATAAATTCTTCAGAAAAATTGAAAAATTTTGTAAAAAGCCTTCATCAGATGATGGAAAAAACAATCAAACAAGATTTAATGGCAGCCGAAACCAAAAATCAAAAATACATTGACGAACTTTTTGGCCAGGCTGCCGCAAACGAAGTGAATGTTTTCTTTTATTATAAAAGTCTTTATGAATATGAACTGCTTAAAATTTCTTTTGAAAAAGGTAATCTCGCAGTTTTCAATGACTTGTTTGCAAAGGCAGAATCTGATTTATCAGTTTTTGCAAGAAGCGGAAATTTCAGCTTTGTAGAAAACTCAAAAGAAAAAGCATGTAAAATGCTTTCAGAAATGTATTCAATGAAGGCGAAATACTGGGAAAGTCAAAAATAAGGATTGTAGATAGATTAAATAAAATAAATATGATAAAATAAAAGTTGTATTATTATTCTTGACATTGGTTGGAAAAAGTTAAATATGAAAAAGCGAAAACTTGGCATAAAATTAGGTTTCCCTAAGACATTTGTTCTATCCGTAATCGGGTTGGCAGTAATTTTATTTGTTTTATATTTTTTCCGAGAAGGCATTTTCTTCTTGGATGGAAAATTAAATTTAAATGATAATTTTTTATATAAGATTTTCTTTTTTGCCTTTTTAGGGCTTTCTTTTTTAATAAGTTTCCATTTGCTTATTCTGACGTTTAGAATAAAAATTCTCACTTTAAAAATTCGTGATGCAACTTCTTCTGAAGAAATTCAAAAAATATTTTCAAAGAGAAAGTTTGGAGTTTTTAATAACATTTGGTTATGCTATAAAGAAACAATAGATAATTTCAATGGCAAGCAAAAAACACGAGCGGATGCCGATCTGTATTTTAATTCAGAGGATATTGCGAATAAATCATTTTTAGGATTGCCAGTTCTAGATTTTATAAGAATTATATCTGGAACTTTTATTGGTTTAGGAATTCTGGGAACATTTATTGGATTTTCAAATGCCATACCGAATGATTATCGTTTTGATAGTTTAGAAGCCTTAAGGCCTTTACTGTATGGTTTGAAAACAGCTTTTAACACATCAATAGTTGGTGTTTTGAGTTCTATAATTTATAGTTTTCTTATTGCTCATCCATTAATTCTTTCTTTGGAGAAAAATTCTAGGGAATTAAGTGATTTGCTTGATTCTGCGTATTATATCAGTGATTCTACAGTTTTAAGATTTGAATTGTCCAATCTTGATAAGTCATTAATAGAAAGCGAGCAGAAATTTACGCTAAGACTAGAAAATTCTGCCCAAACTCTTGAAGAGGTAACAGCAGTTTTAAAACAAACGCCCGGTTTATTGGCTGAGACCAATTCCCAACTACAGACAAGCGTGAAAGATATTCTAAATGAAGTTGAAAAACAACTAAAATCAATAGTTTCATACATTCAGACAATTCTAGGTGAAGAAAATAAAAAGATTTCTAAATCATTTAATGATTCAGCGTTAATTATAAAAAAATCATGTGAAAAAATTAACAAAGTTCCTGGCAGCATAATAAGTATAAAAGACAAACTTGAAAATAACATAGAGAATGTTGAACTTAATCTGGAAGATTGTTATTCAACAATCCAAAAAAATATAAATGATACTTTTAAATCAATTTCCGATTCATCTGAAAGAAAGATTGAAAGCCTGATAAATGACGTGCTTGTAAATAAAATTCAGGGATCTTTTGCTACGATAATGAATAATACACAAGAGATAGTTTCTTCCGCAATCAACAAAACTCATAATGATTTTGAAAATGAGATTAATAAGTCAATTGATGAATTTGCTACGGTGCTATCAGATGATTTTGAAAAATTGCAGGCAAATGTTGCTCAGTTAATTCATAGTTTGGTTGATGGCAATGACAAGCTTGTAAAAGAAGAAATTGAAAAAATTCATGCGGATATTTCAAAATTTGATAATTCATTGGAAAACATAACAAAGGAAACCGTTAATATACCTGAAACAATAAATCAAATTTATATAAATTTGAATAAAATTCCAGAAGAAATCAAAAAACTTCAAGATAGTTTTATACAAAGTTCTTCAGATTTGATTGACGCTTCTTCATTGCCTGAATCTATATCTAAGATAAAAGAATTAAACGACAGCATTACAAAAAGGGAAGAAACATTAACTTCACTTATGAATAAATCTGGTGGTAGTTTTAAAAATGCTGTGGATAAAACAGAAAAAATCACGATGGATTTTGAGAAAATCGCAAAAAGTATGGGAGATGCAGAAAGAAAGATTGAATCTAGCAATACCTCTATGAGCATTATTATCGGTAAGCTTTTAAGCAACAAGACATTCGAGAAAATAATAAATTCCTTAAAAAATATTGAAAATTCGCTTGCTAAGAATGTTGAAATAAATGATAAGGAAGAACAATAATGAGAAACAGAATAATAAAGAAAAATGCTAGTTCCAGCTCATATGATTTGTCAATAAGCGATCTTATGACTGCTTTATGTTGTATTTTTCTTCTGTTTTTGGCTGTTACAACTGTTGAACTGAATAAGCAAAAGCAGGTTTATCAAATAAAAAATGGGCGTGCCGGCGAATATGTTTCAATGCAAAACGATTTACTAGAAGCCCTTAGAGAAGAGTTTAAAGATGATTTTCCAAAATGGAAGGCTTATATTTCAGATGATTTAACAATACATTTTCAAGATATAGAGGTTATGTTTGTTAAAAACACTTCAGAAATTACTGACAAGTTTAAATTGATTTTGACAGATTTTTTTCCGCGTCTTATAGCAGTTGTGAGCCGTGATGAATTTAAGGACAATATACTTGAAATAAGAATAGAAGGACATACATCTGTGGACAAAAGTCTTTCAGCTGAAGTAAATTATAAAAGGGGAATGGCTACCTCCCAAGAAAGAACAACAAATGTTTTATTTTATTGCTTGGAAAATACAAAGCCTTTATATGATAAAATTGATGGTGAGGAATCGTATGAATGGGTAAGAAAAAGAATTGCCGCTATTGGATATTCTAGTTCCATTCCTGCGGAAGATGCGGCAAGATCTAGACGCGTCGAAATAAAAGTTAGGACAAAAGCTGAAAAAGCCATATATGAAATTAATGATTTAGGAGAAGAGGAGAAATAAAATGAAACAAACAGAAAATCCGTTGGGAACTGAACCTGAAGATTTGCCTAACTTTGATTTGCCAAGAAAAAGTGAAAAAAAAGACGAAGAAAAAGAAAATCCAATAAATAATACGAATTTTAATATCAAAGAATATCTTGATAAAAATATGATAAGCGTGGATGTTGGAAATCCAAATATTAATTTTGAAGTTTTAAAGTATCCAGTTACACAGATTTTATATAAATCTATTTTTCCTACAAAAAAATTTAAAGATGAAAAACCAAATTTTCCAGCTGATGAAATCAGTTGGACGGATGCTATTAAATTTTGTAATTTGATGAGTAAAAAATTTGATTTGGCTTGTTGCTATTATAAAAAAGAGAATCCAGAAACAGGAAAAACTTATTGGGAATTTGATGCTTCATCGAACGGATATAGGTTACCGTTAAAAACTGAATGGGAATTTGTAGCACATGAAGGTAAAAATAATTCTGACTTTAAATATAGCGGAAGTTCTCAAATTAATAAGGTTGCCTGGTATAAAGGAAATAGCAAGTCAGAATTGCAAGAAGTTGGCCAGTTGAAACCTAATTTACTTGGTTTATATGATTTTACAGGAAATGTATGGGAATTTTGTTGGGATAAATATGAGCAAAGTTCAAAACGAATTGTTCTAGGCGGTTGTGTCGATTCAGAGTTGGACAAGTGTAATTTAGATAACTCAGAGAAACATTTTGATGAAGGCGAGGAACATCGTTTCGTTGGCTTTAGATTAGTTAGAAGTGAAAATAAATAAGAGGAAAAAATTATGAATGCACAAAAAACAAATTCTTTAAGACTTACAGAAGATGAATTCAATGAAATATCAAATTCTGAATATAAAAACAAAGGCATAGATTTGTTGCTCAATGGAGATAAAATTCGAATAGGAGATGAGTATGTTTATCCTGAGGAAAAATTTCGTAATGATCCAAATAATGGACATTGGGATTTGTGGTCTGACAGAGAAGATGCCGAGAAATTTGACAAAGAATTTACTTTAGGCGGTGATTATTATGCGTATGATCCTTCAGAAGATATTCAAGATGAAGCAATAGTAGCAATAGATTTTGGAACAAGCGCAACTGTTGTTGTTGCATCTACAGAAAGGGCTGAGAAAAAGCCTCTTGCAATCGATGCAAGTGCTTCTTCAAAACGTTATGAAAATCCTACAATAATGTATTTAGTTGATTTGGATACGTTTTTTAAAATGTATAAACAGAGAGACGGTCGTCCATTTACAAAATGGGAAGATATATCTGTAGCCAATCATGCCCGTGAAAGTTTCTTGAATACGGATTCAAATAACTACTATGCATTTATACATCAACTAAAACAATGGGCTGGTGGAAATAATAAAACAATAAATTTCAAGCCTGTTAATGGTGAAGCAATATCATTGCCTCCATATAAAGAAATTAAAGATGGTGAGTTTGATCCAATTGAAATTTATGCTTACTATATTGGTCTTAATGTTAATAGGTTAAAAACTAATAAAATTTATTTGAAGTATTATTTGTCTTTTCCAGTTACGTTCAGTGAAGTAATTAGAGATAAAATTACAGAAAGTTTCAAAAGAGGCTTAAAAAAATCTCTTCCTATTTCGGTATTAAAAAACAAGGAAAAAATGAAAGAGTTTTCAGTAAACAATGATGTCAGCGAACCTCTTGCATATGCTTCTTGCGTATTAAGGGAATATCATATAAAGCCTCCAAAAGATGAGTATGAAAATTATGCTGTTTTTGATTTTGGAGGAGGAACGGCAGATTTCAATTACGGTAGATGGCGGCAATATTCAGAGCCGCAAGTTTATAGTTATGAAATAGAGAATTTAGGTTCTTCAGGTGATAAAACATTAGGCGGAGAAAATTTACTAGAGGGATTAGCATTTAAGGTTTTTAAAGAAAATTTAAAGATAATGAAAGAAGGAAAATTCTTCTTTCAACTTGGCCCTGACTCAAAAACATTTAAAGGTGATGAAGATGTGATTGATAATAAATCACAATATGCAGCTGCTAATATGAAAAGGCTAATGGAAAAATTGCGGCCGTATTGGCAACGTTCATATTATTACAATGCCAGAATTATAAAGTGCTTGATTGCTTCGCCTGATAAAGAACTAGCAAATGGAGAATTAATAAGCCTGATAAAATCAGAAATAAATTTTTATCATGAAAAGCAGTCTAAAAATCCAAATTCCGGTGCTATAATAAATAAATTAAATGAATTGAAAAACAAATGTTCAGTATCTTCTGATAATGGTCAATCTAATCAGGACAATAAATTGGAATTTATTGATATAATTAAGGATGAACCTTTTTTCGCCCAAAATGATGATTCAGATACGAAACCGATAGAAATAAAAGTGGATCTCACAAATGAAAATGGAACTTTAGCATCGAATAAATCAGTTTTTGTTACTCTTGATTTTATATTTAGTTATTTTGAAGATAAAATTCGCAAGGGAATTTCTAGTTTTTTTGTTGGCCTTAATAACATATTTAAAAATGAAAAAGAAGTTTCGATATTCCTTGCTGGTAATTCTAGCAAATCGCCTATCACGACTTCATTATTTAAAGAAATTATTGAAGAGCAAGAAAAAGCTAATCCAGAGTTAAAATATAAGCTTTATTATCCATTGGGATCAAACGAAGCTGATCTGTTTATGAAAGAAAAAGGAATTGAATCAGATTATGAATATGGAGAGGGACCTAATGGAAAAACTGGAGTTGCATTTGGTTTAATAGATTGTAGCGAAGAGCAGGGACGTGTACATATTAAAAATGAAGGCAGCTATGAATCAAAATTTAAATATTATCTCGGATGGGAAAATGATGGTTTTTTTGAACCTTACGGTTTTTCTTCGGATCTTAGTTTGAGCAAGTGGCATAAGCTTGGAAAGGCCAGCAGAAAAGTTATTACGATTTATGGTATGTCGAATCCTGAATGTTTAAATGGAAAAATACGTGTGTCAGGAAATATTGATAAAAAAATTCCTTTAAAACTTCCTAAAGTAGACCCGAAATGTGATGTCTGGATTAGATTTATAGATGCAGAAATCTTGGAATTTACCTTGATTGACGGAAATGAAGAGCCGACTGCCAATAGTTCTGTTGAAACCGTGAATTTAGCGGAAATTGGAGATTAATTATGGATGAAGATAAGAAGCAAAAAATTATTGATATTGTTCTAAGCTCGGAAGCCTTTGAAAACGCACAGAATTTTATTTTGCAAAATTTTAAGAAAACAAAGGATGAATTAAATGGCAGAATAAATGAATTGCAAGAAGAAATCAAAAATATTAGGATTTCTGCAAAAAAGGTTTCGGATGAAAATTATGCATTAAATCAAAAAATTGCTGACTTGGAACAGAAAAATCACGAATTACAGGCTCAAAAAGATAATGAATCATATGATAACTTAGCCTTAAGAAATGAAATAAGAAATAAAGAGCAGAAAATAAGTTATTTAAATTCTGAAAATGAATCTCTTAGAAAGTCGAATAATGATTTGAATAAAAAAATCAATGAATTGCAGCAAATGAACTCTGTGGTTCAACAAAAAGCAGGAGAGGAAATTCAGACATTTAAAGTGCAAATTGATAAAATGAATCAAGAGCTAAATGATAAAAACAATAAAATTCAAGAGAAAACAGCAGATTTTGAAAAGCTTAAAAATGAAAATACAATATTCATAAATGCGCGAGAAATTTTCAAAATTTATGAAAATCTTTCTGATGGCACTAAAGATCAGCTAAAATCTGTTTTTAGTCAGAAAACATTCGAAGGTTTTGTTTCTAATGGACTGCAATGGGAAAATTTAACGGCTCTTTGGAATTTTATAAAACAAAAAGTCATTGAAAAAAAAGATATTGATTCTGATAATTTGCTTACCATATTTAGATTTTTCTTTAAATTTTACAACTATGGATTTGAAATTCCTAGATACGAACTTATTGAACCTCAGCTAGGAACAAAATTTGACAGAAATATATGTTTTATTTTGGGAACATCAACAGACGGAATTATTTCTAAAGTTAATTTGCCTGGATACAAAGATACTGTAACAGATCAAATAAATAAAGCGATCGTGACTGTTGCGTAATTTCTAATGAGAAAAGTTTTTTTAACTTTTCTCATTAGAAATCCTATTTAACAACTTTTAGAAGCTTTGTAACAGCATTTTCACCATTCTTGTCAAGATTTGAATTAAGTGCATCTTTAGTTATTTGTACATATAATAAATCCATAGATCTTGTAATGCAGGAATAAATTGCATTCATCTGAGAATTTGAATCCAAATTCCCGTTTCCTTTTGTATTAAAAAATTCTTTTGTTAGCAAGAGCATTATAATAGGTGAGTCGATGCCTTTTACAAAACTTGTAGTGCTTAAACGAACAATCTTAGATTTATTAAAATCAAATTTTTCATCACTCATATTTTTTGATTCTATTCCATTGTCAGACAAAAGCCCTTTGAGCCTTATCAATTCATCTTCAGTCGGTACAACAATACATATATCTTCTGGGTTAAAATTTAAAACTTCCAAGTAACATCTAACTTTATGTAGCATCATATTTAAGGCCGCTTCTAAATTTTCACTCTCTGAAAATTCAGGATCCTGACCTGCGATAAAAGATTTAGATTCTGCTTTGTCATCTTTGATTTTACAAAGCCTTCTATATCTATTTGCAAGTTTTTGAATATTTATTGTGCTCCGAAAATTTTTGTCTAACAAATAAATTTTATCTTCTTTGGAGAGTTCTATTCCTAATTGAATCCAAGAAAGTCCGCGCTTTATAAAAACCGACTGATTTAAATCTCCTGCCATTACGCAAGATTTTTTATTTAATTTAGAAATAATTTTGATTTGAGAAGGGCTCAAATCCTGAATTTCATCAATTAATAAGAAATCTGTTTTATAGGATTCGTTTAAAAGTGAATACTTATCTTCCGTTGCGACTTTATAATAGGCAAATTCCAACGGCCAGTTGTCAAGTTTTTCAATTTCCAATGAAATTCTTTCTACCTTATTCCAAATGTCTTCGCGATTTTTCTTATTTTCCTCTGTCAGTTTAGGGGTTCCGCCAACATATTTAAAAGATATGTAGTCTTCTTTTTTTGGTGAAAAAGTCCAAATTTCGATGGCTTGGCTTAAAATGGTTTCAGCATTTTCAATATCGATAAATTCTTTCTTAAAAATATTTAATATATTTGCATAATTGTTTGTTTTTTTGTAATCATCTTCTTTAATATTAAGCTTGTAAGTCTTTTTAGCAAAGATTTCTTCTGTTATCGGCTTAAAATATGAATCAAAAGTTTGAATATTTTTTTGCATATAATCTGAGATATTCTTTTTTATGTTTTGAGCTTTCTTTTCGTATTCCATCGACAAATACTGATTGTATTTGCTTAAAGAATCTGTATATGTTAAAAGTTTTACATTTGAATTTTTGTTTTTAGCAGCAAACTCTTCGAGAATTTTAATAAGAATTAAAGTCTTGCCAGTGCCGGGACCGCCATTAACAAGAAAATTTATTCTTGAATCGGAATTTTTTAATTTTGCACAAATATCATTAATAATCTCCTTTTGCTGCGGGGAAAGCCTTAAAATTCTAGAATGATAATCTCTTCGAGCAGAAGCATATGTTTGAAGAATATTTGCATTTTCAATATACAATTCAACATCTTTACTTAGTTTTTCTATTTCTTCAAGGTGTTCTTCTTGAATTTGCCTTAATAAATTTCTTTGTTCTTCTTGCTGTTTTTGTGAATCCATGTATTTTTCTTGCAAAGTTTTTAGCTCTTTTAAGTTTTCTTCCGTTTCTATTGGATTCTTCTCTAATTCCTGAATCTTTGCACGAAGCAGGTCTGATTCTTCAACATATCTTCTTAACTGATTTTCTGTTTCTTGTTTTTTTGATTTTAATTCTTCGTTCATCAATGATAAATTTTCATTTGTCTGATTGAGTTTGTCGATTTTCTCCTGTTTTTCAGCTAATTGATTTTCTTGTTCATTTTTAAGAATAAGTATGTTCCTATAATCATATTGAAGCTTTTCTAATTCATCCTTATTTTGCTCAGAGTTGTTGTTTAGAGAATTAATTTTCTGTCTTATAGATTCTGCTTCAATTTCAAGAGTGTCATATCTTTTCTGGATCTCTTCTTTTTCCTTTAAATATAACTCATTTTTTTGTGAAAGCGATTCATTAGAAATTGTTAAATTTTCTATTTCCCGTTCTTTTTCAGAGATTAATTTTTCTTGTTTTTCTTTTTTTGCTTTTATGTCGTCTAATTCAGATTTTAGTTTTTCAAGTTCTTTTTTTGTGTTTTCATCATTGTCTGTCTGTTCTTCTAATTTTTTAATTCTTCCTGTTAAATCAAACTGTTTTCTACGAAGGTCGTCATTTTTATCCGAAAGTTTTTGTTTTTGAGTTTTTAAAAAATTCTTTTCTTCTTGCAATTTTGCGTTTTTCTTTTCTTGTTCGTTAAGTTGCAAAACAACTTTTGAGAATTCTTCTTCTTTATTTTTATATTTATTCAGAATTTCCTTGTTAGTCTTTAAGAGTTCTTTATAAACTTCGCTTTCTTTTGGTGGCACAAGGTTTTCCCAATCTTTAAAATCAGCAAGATTTTCAATTTCCTTGCAGAAAAACTTTTCATGTTTCGAAAAATCTATTAGTCTTGAAACTATTGTCTGTATGTCATTTTCTTCCATATTCTTAAAATTATGTCTTACTTTATTAGATTCTGGATGAAAGTTACCTATATCCGTAAGTAATTTAAGAAAATTTTTTTTAGATTCATCAAAATGAGGTAAATAACCATTATTTTTTGTTTTAAACTCTTCGATTTGTTTGCTTATTGTTATATGTTTTTTTTGTTTAATATTTTCATCAAATTCCCAATGATCAATAAAAACATCATAATATTTTCCAAGATAATTTAAAATTTCTCTGAAATCCTTATTTTTGTTTTTTTGGGAAAATTTGCATTCATCAAAATTCTTGCGCACATAAGCTTCAATGAATGAAAAAATAGACAAAAATAAAAAAGACGGATCGCCTTTTTTCTGCTGAACAAGTCTTTCTATATCTTCTTTTGAGGGGGGCGTTAATTGTTTTTTATTTTCCATATATTTTCTCCTATTTCCATTATTATATTGCATTTTTTGAATAATAAAATATTTAGGTGTTCTCTTTCGCATTGTACAGCGTTTTTTCCTCGCAGTTTAGTTTTTTTGCGGCTTCTTTTCGGCTGCCAAAATATTCAATCGTTGTGTCTGCCAGCCATTTTTTAAACAAAGAATTTATGTCTTTCCAGGAATTTTCTTGCAAGAAAGTTTTTGCTGCGGAATTAAAATCGTTTTTTTCTTTTTCCGTTTCTTCGGCTTTTTCTTTATTGGATTCGTCGGATGATTTTTCGGAAATATCAGTTTCTACAGATTTTAATGTTCTGTATCTTTCTTCGTAGTCATTCAGCCAGTCTTTTAAAACTTTTTCATATCTTTCTGATTTTATGTTTTCCGTGATTTTTGTTGTTCCCTGGTAAACATCTCTTGCAATATATGCAATCAGCTGCTCAATGTCGCGGATGTTTCCACGCATTTTTGAGGAAATCAGAGTTTGTTTCACCAATGAAAAACTGTCGGGGTTTTCTGGAATTACGAAGCCTTTTGAATAAGAAGTTTCCCAGCGATTTTTCCATAAATCTTCCAAAACTGACTCTCCTTGTTCACGAAGCGGCTTTATATATGATTTAAAAGTTGCAATCCTGTCAAAAAAATCAGGGTCGAGTTTTTTCTGAAGTTTTGCAAGTGAATTGTTTGACGCACAGACGAGCCTGAAATCCGATGTTTCTTCGCTTCCTTTTTGACCGATTCTGTTGAATTTTTTATTCTGCAATGCTCTTAGAAGCTGCCTTTGGATATTACGCGGAAGGTCTTGTATTTCATCCAGAAAAAGAATTCCTTTGTCCGCAAGCTTTATTTTTCCATCTTTCTGAAAATCCGCGCCTGTAAAAGCTCCTTTTTCGTGCCCGAACAGCTCATCAGCGGCAAGCTGTGAGTCAAGTTGGCCGCAAACTATTGTCTGGACTTCAGCCTTGCTGATAAATCCTTTGGACAATTTTTCTGGAACAATTGTTGTTTCAATCAGCGTCGATTTTCCAATTCCGCGCTCTCCTAAAATAAGCATTGGAACATCAACCGCTGCGTTGCGTTTTATATTTCCGTCAAAATCAAGGTCAACAGGAGGCAGCTCTTTTGACTCGTGAGTTTTATTTTCAATAGCATCGATAAAAGGATTCTTGTCGATTTTTATTTCATAAAGTTCATGCGATTTTGTTTCGGTTCCTAGATTTCCTCTGTCGCTGGCTTTTTGCCAAATGTGCACATTTTCGCCAAACGAGCGTGTAAAAAGCGACTTTGTAAAAAGTGAAATCCAAGCAAACTTGATTGACTGCGTTCCAGAGGTAAGTGTGATGTGGAGCTCTGACGGATTTAGCTTGATGAGTTTTGGAAACACAAAATCTTTAATCGCTTTTTCAATCGCAGAAATGTCATCCGCCTCTCCTTCCTTCATCACGTTTGACGGAATGATTAAAGGCTGAAATTTCACGCTGCTTCCATCAAAATATTTTCTTAAGTCCTCGGAGCGTTCTTTTGCATTTAATCCTGATTCATCTTTCAAATTCTCGTTTTCATAAATGTACTCACAAATTAGATAAACGGCATCTGAGAGATGAATTTCATTGTTGCTTAATCCTTTGAATGCATCATAAAAAGCCTTTTTTCCATGCTTGTTCGCGTCCCAGAATACAAAAAAAGAATTTTCTTTGCTCATTTCTTATCCTTTAAAATAATTATAAAAGGTAAGAATATATTTTGTAAAGGTAATTAATTACCTTTGTTTTGTTAAGATATTGCAAAAAATGTCAAAAATCGCCGTTTTTTTAGGTTGGCACGTTTTTTGCTTATATATTTATGTCTTTGATAAGACAAGTTCTTTGAAAATGATTTAGAGAAGGAAAGTAGAAAAAAAAATCAAAGAAAATGAATTTTTTGTCAACTTTTTACAAAAATTGGCACTTATAAAAGTTGTTGGAACGATGATTTTCATCGCAATAATCAAAATCAAAATATTAAGGAGTTTTTTATGAGCAAATTTTCAAATTCAGATCAGAAAAAAGTGAACAGCGAGTTCGATTCAATCAGACAGGGAAAATTTTCAGACGACGATGTGTCCAAAGTTCTTGACAATTCGGATGAAATCCTCCGAAAAAGTGAAAACGGTCCGCTCGGAAAATTCTTTGACGACATCAAGACAATGTGCGCAATGGTCAAAGCTTGGTCAAAAAAACAATATCAGAATGTCCCTTACAAGACAATCGGAATGATAATCTTGACTCTTGCCTACGTTTTTTCGCCGGTTGACATCATTCCGGATTTTATTCCGGGACTTGGACTTCTTGATGATGCCGCAATGGTTGGACTTTGCCTTGCCGCTGCAAGAAGCGACATCAACGATTTCCGCGTCTGGGCAAGCAGAACGAACCGAAAATTGTTGAGCTAGTTTTTGGAAATTTTTTTTATCGATTGGACTATAAAACAACCAAATCAGGAGGAAAATTATGGTATTGGAAGCAATCACTTTGGGCATTATTGGAATTACTTATGCGACCGGCGATGACGGCCGCAAAAGCAAAATGCGCAAAATAGGAAAAGAAATTGTTGAAGTTGCAAAAGACACCGTTTCTGACACAACTTCAAAAGCAAAGGACTTATTTGAAAAAATCAAGATGAAGACAGCAGAAAAAAATAGTGCGCTTTGATAAAACGACGAAAGACAGCCTCTTGCAAAGCAATGCTGTCTAAATCAAAAGAAAGCTTTTTATGGGAGAAGTTTATGCAGAAACTTAAGATTAATTATCATTTGACACAAGCTTGCAATTTTTCTTGCAAATTTTGCTTTGCGAAATATGAACAAAAGCATATTGGTTTTGATGAGCAAAAAAAAATAATTGAGAATATCGCTTCTTCTGGAATTTTCGATGCAATAAATTTCGCGGGAGGCGAGCCGTTTCTTGTAAAAAGACTTCCAGAATTGATAAAATTTGCTGATTCACTCGGATTAAAAGTTTCGGTGATTACAAACGGATACCTTTTAACAGACAAAATTCTTGATGAGATTCTTCCTCATCTTGAAATGCTTGGAGTCAGCTGCCATTCATTCAATGACGACACAAAACGAGAAATCGGCTCTTGCACAAAAACAGGAAAAACTTTGTCTAACGAACGTCTTGCGGAAATCTGTCTAAAAGTGCATAAAATGAATGTTTCAGGAGCTGCTAAATGCCGTTTTAAAATTAACTCTGTAATCTGCAAGCCGAATGTCAATGAAAATCTAAAAGATTCGGTTAGCAAGCTGAAATATGTGCAAAGATGGAAGGGATTGCGTTGCCAGGAATTTGGCAACAATCAGGGAATGCTTGTGACAAATTCTGAATTTATGAGATTTAAGAAGATAAATAGTGATGGAAATTTAAATCAAGTTTTTGAAAACGATATGAAAGATTCATACATTATGATAAATCCCGCTGGAAAATTGATAAAAGAAAGTTCTGACGGACTTGGTTACACGGCTGTTGGTTCGGCTCTTGAAGAATCAATGATAGATTTAATGAAAAAATATAATTTAAAACTTGATGTTTATAAAGAGCGTTATGTCGCCTAATTTTCAGGAGAAAATTAAAATGAAAAGCACTGTAAAATGGCATAAAGAATTGATTGATGGAAAATGGTTCATTGTTGCGGATGTTGAGCATGTTCCGATGATTGAACATTGCAAGGACGGAAATTACAAAGTCCGGAACTGCAATGGCAAGTCAGTCATCCACAAAGAATTTTCTGACGCGGCAAAGCTTGCTCTGGAAACTTACAAAAAATTCAGCAAGTTCAGCAAGCATTTTGATTCTGAAAAAAACGTCTGATTTGTGCTACGATAGAAAAACGAAAGAACAAAAGTTCAAAGGAGCAAAAATGAAAAAAATTGTAATCTCCACATTGCCGAGCGACAACCGTCTTGCCAAAAGATTATATCCTGTTGATGGAAACGCCACAATTCAAGTTGATGAGCCTGTTTACTTTGCTGTCAATTCCGCGCTTGCGAACAATCTTCAAAAAGATGATGATGTCAAAGTCATTCTAGTTGGAACAACACGTGAAAACGATTTTGTCGAAGAGAACGCAAAAAAATTTATGGAAGAGCTGCGCCATTTTAACAAAAACGGAGCAAAAATCCGCGAGGCCGTGATAACCCGCCCTTTCGACGAGTCAAAAACGAATTTCCATATTCTTTATGAAAATTTGATTGACCAGCTTGAAGACAATGCGGAGCTTTATGTTGATGTGACTTTCGGACCTAAAACTCCGGTTCTTCTGATTTTCACAGTTCTTCAGTTTGCAGAGAAATTTTTTCATTGCACAATTGGAAACATCGTCTATTCAAAAGTGATTTTCAAGCCTGGAACTTCGGAAGTTGTTCCTGGCTCAGAAATGATTTACGACATCACGCCTTTGTATATGCTGAGCAGCATTGCGAACACAATCGAATGTTCTAGCAGCGAGAAAGCTGTAAAAACTGTGAAATCGCTTTTTGAGGACTGATTTATGGCGGATGAAACGAACTACGATAATATAAATAGCTCCTTTTCAAAATATTGCAATTTGCTAGAAAAGCCAAACGTCGAAACAGAGCTGCAAACTCTCCGTGAAAAAATTTTGATTTCGGTCTGCAAAGTTTTTTATCTTGATGATAACGGTTTGTCAATAAATGATGACGAAAAAGAAAAAAAACATCAGAAGAAGAAAGAAAATAAAGAATATTCAGATGAAATTGTTGTTAAAACGCTCGAATGTTTAAAATCAGTTTGCAAAAAAGAAAATCCAGCTCAAGAAGATTTTGCAAAATATGTGATTCATTCTGTGAACAAGCGTCTTAATTTTCTGAAATCGCACGACTCAATAAAAGGCAGCAACAGTTCGCTTGAAATTCCAAGAGAAAAAATCGAGTTGATCCGCAAAATCAAGAAGGAATATCAAAACTTGAGATTTATCAAAAACGAAAATGCCAAGTTTGAGAAGATAAAATTGAATCTTCGAATTTCAGAAAATGATTTCAAAATTTTATGGCCGCTGGCGAACGTGGAAAAAATATCGCTTGACAAACCGCTTGATTTCGAAAAAGCAAAAAATGAAGAAAATTCGTTGCAGGGAAATCAAGAGTCACCTTTTGTTTCCGTCGAGAAACTTTTGGAACAGAAAGAAAAGTTGAATCAAATTTTTGTTTTAATCGAGGAGGAATGGAAAAAGGACGGAGATTCTGACGGTTCTCTGTCTGATGCTTTGACATCCGACATTCTAAAGAATTTGTTTGCTCCAGATTCAAAATTCGACTATGAAGATTTGCCGGCTTTTGAAAATTATTCATTTTTTAATCAAGAAATTGTGCATAATTTTTTTGCTGACATTTCCTACAATCTTCCAACTCAGACTGAAATCGGAGAAAAACATGGCGGAAAAGGAAAATCTGCGATTTCTAAAAGCCTAAAAAGATTTTATGTAAAATTGCAGCAATCGATTCGTGATTCAGGAATTTTGGACTGAAAAAAAATCCGTCATTCCGAATTCGCAGGCTTTCGCGTTTAGATTTGGAATCTATAATGTCAAAATTTATCAAAAAATGATGCTGAAACGAGCGCATTCGCTCACTTAAGTTCAGTATGATGTCTTCTTTCAAGTTTCAAAAAAATCGAAATTATAATTATTATTTTTAAGTCGATTTTATATCAAAAATGAATTTTCGTGTTAAAATTATCAATATGAAAACAGTTCAAAACACAAAGAATCCGCCGAAACTTACGGTTCCGCAGATTATCGCCCATATGAAGGATGATTTAGGGATAAAGTTTGACTATATGAATGAGGATGCCGCCGCATCGTTTTTGCAGAATAATAATTTCTATTACCGCTTAAAATATTACATGGCGGATTTTGAGAAAAGCAAGAAAGGCAGGTTTGTAAATCTTGATTTCGGCCAGCTTCGTGAGCTTTCTACTATAGATATGTATCTTCGCAAGCTGCTTTTTAAGATGACTATTGACGCTGAGCATTATTTTAAGGTTCGTCTTGTGAACGAGTGTCAGAATAACGATGCTGATGACGGTTACGCTGTCGCAAAAGCTTTTCTTGAGCAGAATCCACGTGCTAAAGAGGAATATCAAAATCAGGGCGAAAATTATACTTACAACAGTGTAAATGCCGGAACCGAAGCTCCGAGCGTCTGGATTTTAGCTGAATGTCTGCCTTTTCTTGAGATGACGCAGTTTTTTGAATTTTACTATGATTATTTTCATCTTAAAAATGATTTTAAGAACCATTTTTATCCTGTCAGAAGAATCAGAAACGCGGCCGCGCACAATGTTTGTATGTTAAGCTCGCTTTCGCCTGCCGCGAATTTCAAGTTTGATACTGAGGAGATTTTTACTCTTGTCGGCGCTAAGCTTAAAATCTCTCCTACTGAAATAAATTCTTCAATGAAAGTTCCTGTTCTGAACGATTTTGCTGTGATGCTTGAAGTCTATTCAAAAATTATCTCTTCCCCTAAAATCAAGCAGATGACTTTTAAAGAGATGCAGGATTTTTTCACTGGAAGAATGGTGCGGAACCGCAACTGGTTTTCTGACTGCGCAAGAATAAAGTCTGCATACAAATTTTCGCTTGCCGTTTTAAATTATTATGCGTCAAAAGCTTTATGATTTTATGATAAGAACATCACATTATACTCTGTATTGAATTTTTCTCGCACTTTTTTTTTCTTTCCGCCCTTGTTATAATTAAGCTATGAGTCAAAGATTTTATGAGCCGCGGGTCGTCACTCTCGGCGGTTTTGATAATGTTGATAAAGTCCTGGTCGGCGGAAAAGAGCCGGTCACAATCCAGACAATGTGGAAAGATGGCATTGTCGGCGTTAAGGATGACAAAGAGCGTCTTGAAAAAATCAGAAACCAGATTGCTTCCTTGAAAATGCTCGGCTGCGACATAATCCGCTTCGCTGTTCCTGACATGGAAAGCGCGGAAAGTTTCATTGAAATCTGCAAGTCAACGAGCGTTCCGCTTGTCGCCGACATTCATTTTGACTACCGTCTTGCGCTCAAGTGCCTTGAAGGCCCGGTCGCCGCAATCAGAATAAATCCCGGCAATATCGGTGCCCGCGACCGCGTTGAAGCTGTCGTTAACGGCTGCCGTGACAAAGGCGTCGCAATAAGAATCGGCGTTAACTCAGGCTCGCTTCCACATGACCTTTGCGCTTTGGTTGAGTCCGGCAAGATGAGCCGCGCCGCCGCGCTTAGCGAGACTGCGGCACGTGAGTCGGCTGTTTTTGACGAGCTTAACTTTGACCAGTTTGTCGTAAGCATGAAGGCAAGCTCTGTTCAGGAGACAATTGACGCGAACGAGGATTTCGCCTCTAAGTACAATGTTCCGCTTCATATCGGCGTTACGGAGGCAGGGCCTCTTATCATCGGCGTTGTAAAGTCAACCCTTGCGTTCAGCCATCTTTTAAATGAAGGAATCGGCTCCACAATCCGCGTTTCATTGTCATCAACTCCTGAAAATGAAGTCATCACCGGCCTTGAAATTTTGCGCGAGTGCGGAAAGAGAAAGGGCGGGGTGAATCTTGTCAGCTGCCCGCGCTGCGGTAGGATCGGATTTGACGTGCATGGATTTATGTCAAGATGGCAGAACAAGCTTCTTTCGATGAAGAAAAATATCACCGTCGCTGTAATGGGCTGCGTTGTGAACGGCCCTGGCGAGGGAAAGCACGCTGATCTTGGAATTGCCGGGGCTAACGGCAAGGCGATTATTTTTAAGAAAGGCGAAATTGTACGAACGGTTGACGAAAAAGATGCCGATAAAGTATTTGAGGAAGAATTAGCATCATTATGAAAAAAATCGCTCTCCCATTTGTTTTTTTGTTTTTCTCTTTTCTGTCTTTTGCCCAGATTGCGCCAAAAAAGCCTGTTCCAAGCGAATACTCATGGAGAATTCTGCAGGAAGCCGGGGCTTTGTATGACCAGAACGATCTTAGCGCGGCCTTGAATCTTGCGCTTAAGGCCAAGGAAAACAGAAGGGAAGAGAGCGAGTGGGAAAGCTACGTCCTTGAAAATGCTCTTTCGCCGTTTGAAGTGCGCCGCGCCGGAGATGAATTTGAGCAGGTTCTTCCGGTTTTGCAGGAGCGCGAGCAAAAGGAAGCCCTTGGAATCATAAATAAGTATCTTGATTTGTATTCTTCTGATCGTTTCCATAATTCAATTTCCGAGCTTAGGGATTATATAAGGGCGAAAAGCGTTTATCCTGAGGCTGACTTTCTGATTGGAAAGATTTATCAGATTGAGGGCGAGTACAAGGCGGCTTATGATTTTTATGATGAGGCGCGCCGGAACGCTGATTTTCTTGATATTCCTGACCAGGTTTTTGATATTCTGTATTCCATGGCAGAGCTTGCGCGGCTCACCAAGAATGACGAGGCGTATGAGCAGTCTCTTCTTCTTGTTCTTGCTAAGGATCCGAGCTTTGATGACAATGTCCTTAAAAACGCGATGCTAAAAATAATCGACGCGAACAAAAAAGAGAATGTCGAGCGTTTTTTCTCGCTTTTCCGCGCTGAGTCTCCTCTCACGATGAGGGCTTTGTACGAGATTTCGAAGATTTACGAGCAACACGGAGAATACAAAAACAGTCTTTTTTGCTCCGCTCTAGGTTCTGTAGAAGGATTTACGCATATTTTCAACGCTCTTTATGAGTATGACCAGGATTATGTGTTTACGAACCTTTCTGATTTTTTTGCCAAGATTTCCTATTATCCTGACATTTGCCAGTGGTGCATCGACAGCAATTTCTATGACTTTATGATTGATTTCGGCGAGAAGGCCGGAAACCGCGGCGACTTGCTCTTTGCGAACGAGCTTTTAAGAGTTCTTTCCGTAAACATTCCAAACCAGTATTATCAGAAAGCCGCAGAAAGAAAAATTGTAAAATGATTAAACTGTCCGGAAACTTGCAGCGTTTCTGAAACATCAAGAGTTTCTGAAACATAAAGAATTCCTGAAACTTATAAAGTCTTTGGACATAGAATCTTCCTTTCTTTTAATACAAGAGTCCGATTCCGACGTAGATTTCGTGGTTCTTGGCGTCCTCGCGCCATGAGTAGTCTATTTTTTCAGGCCATTTTTCTTTTATCAGCATCCTGCCAATGTCAAATCCCGCGCTTGCACGGACAACTACGCTTTTCCATTTTGAAGGGAAGACTAATAGTTCAAATCCCGCCGCGTACCAGCCGTCTTTAGGCGAGAAGAGCCTGTCTGTAATTTCGTTTTTTGTGAGTGCAAAATCAACGAACGGAACAAGCTGAAGCTCAAAGTCAAAAGTTTTTGTCCAGGCAAAATGCCGAGCCATCCATGAGTCTGTTCCGAAGATATTTTCAATCCAGGTTGCCCAGTCGGTTGTGACTATGTGGAGCGGAAAATCAAGGTTCACAAATAGCGACGACGGCACTTTCAGCGCTTTTGCCCTTGTTCCAAGATAATGCTGGTCATCTGCGATTCCGCGCAGGTTTTCGCCGATTTTTATTCTGTATTTGTCTGAATAGTTGAATCCGGCTCTCGCCTGGAGCGCGTTGTACTTAAACGCCTTGAAAAGCGTTAAGCCGGAGTAGATTTTATACTGTGTGTCTTCACATTCAAAGTTCCAGCCGTATTTTGCGCCTGCAAGAAATGAATATCCGTTTCTAAAATTTCCTTTCCAGTCGATTTTCCTAATCTCAACTTCGTTTCCTGCCGCAAGAACACCTCCGCTTAAGTCGTCGTTGTGCCTTGAAATTCCGCCGCCGTCATAGTTAAAGTCAAAATCTGTGAACGGCCTAAAGATTAAGTCGCCGTATTTTTCGCTCTTTACGATTTTTACAGGAACGGAGAACTTCGCGTAAGTCTTTCCGTAAACTTCATCGTCAAAATCTGTGTACTCAAAATCTCTGTGCGCGCCTTCTGAAAAATCAAGCACAAAAGAAATCCTGTCAAACGGAAGCTCGATTTTAAGCCCTGACGTTGCGCCGAACTGAGGGCGCGAGTCAGCGAAATTGTATTCAAACGCGTATCTGTTAAGCCAGAAAATATTGAACGGACCTGAGTAAAACGGCACAGCAAAGTCAAGCGCGGCTCCGACGTAAAAATCATTTTTGTCCTCGTCAAGCTCAGAGTCCTTTTTGCCTGCGCTCAGCTCGAAATTCATCTCCTCAAGATTTCCGAGGAAATTTGTGTCTTTCGCCTTAAGCTTTACCGTAAGCCCTGAATTCGAGTCATATTTTGGATATGGAACAACAAGAAGATGCTTTGAGTCCGCCGCGTTTATGACGCAGAAAAGATTTATGATTTCATTTTCAGAATCAGAACCGTTTTTTTTATCTTGTCCAGGATTTTCTTCATCTCGTTTTGAAAATGTTATGATTACATCTTCAAAGGCACGCGTGTTCTCAAATTTCTGGAGAAGAAACATCTTGTATTCAAGAAGCTCTGCCTCGTTTTCAAAAACACGCGAAGTGTCAATTAAGATTTTGTGCCTTACAGCGTTTTCCTTTGTTCCTTTTTGCGAAAGATGATAGTCAACCTCAGCAATCTGGTATTTTGCAGAAAACGCTCCTAGCGGAAAAAAAATCAGCGCGAAGAAAAAAAATATAGTTTTCCTTTTCAAATTAGTACGCGCCTTTTCCTTTTATGACTACAATCACTGTTTTTATTATAATCCAGATGTCGAGCCAGACTGACCAGTTTTGAATATAATAAGAGTCGAGCGTGATTCTCTCCTCGTAGCCGGTGTCGCTTCTTCCTGAAATCTGCCACATTCCGCTAAGGCCAGGGCGGGCGAGAAGAATAAAATCAGCCTTTGAGCCGTATTTTGAAAGCTCCGGGCGGGTAACAGGGCGCGGACCGACAAAGCTCATTTCGCCAATCAAAATGTTGAAGAACTGCGGAATTTCATCAATGCTCGTTTTTCTCAAGATTTTGCCAATCTTTGTAACGCGCGGGTCGTTTGTAAATTTCCTGTCTTTTTCCCATTCTGCGCGCATTTCAGGGCTTTCCGCAAGAATTTTCTCAAGCTGCTTGTCAGCGTCCACAACCATCGAGCGGAATTTCCAGCATTTGAATTCTTTTCCGTTCTTTCCGATTCTCTTGTGTCCGTAAAAAATCGGTCCCGGGCTTGTGAGCTTTACTATAAGCGCCACAATTCCAACAAGCGGAAGAACAACCGGGCATGAAACCAACAAGAGAAAGAGGTCAATGAAACGTTTCCAAAAAAGGCTTATCGGCTTTGTAAGATTGTGGGTTGATGAAAGTCCTAGAATTCCGCCGAAATCACGGACGCTCATTGAAAGCGTGTTTATATCCGTGTTCTTTGGAATGACGATTGTGTATCTGTAATATGAATTGATTTCATCAACATCTCCGTTGTAATCGCATAGAATCGCAACTTTGATTTTTAGTTCCTTGATGATTTTGAAAATTTCCTCAGAAGGCGGAAAAACTGGAACTCCGTTTCTCATTGCCGGCTCCGAGGCGTTTGTGTCAATTATCATTCCCGGCTTATATCCTAAGTCCTGCCTGTCAAGAAGACGCTTAGTGATTATGTCGCCAGAGTCATTTGAAGTGTAAATTACTGCCGGAACTCCGTACCATCTGAATTTTGAGAACAATCTTCTAGCAATCTCGCGGCCGCCAGGAAGAAAAAGAATTGCGAACGGAACTGCAAAAATAAGGGCGGCCACAAGCGGAACTTTTTCATCTGCATCCTCAACGGTTATTGAAAGCGCGATTCCGACAAATCCAAAGAACGAGCAGATTGCGAATTTCCTTACTTCGTCTGCCGGCGGATAGACAAGTCCTGGATAAAGTCCAGCGGCGTAGAAAACTGCGATAAGCGGCGGAAGATAAACCCAGTAGTCAACAAACGAGCGGAAATTAATCCAGCTGTGGTTTATAAGATTTATGATGAAAAACGAAGTTCCGATGCAGAGCATGACCATTATGCAGTCAATTCCCATTAGCGCGACTCCGGATGTGAACGAGCTTGTCCTGTAAAAATTATTCTTGAAATATGTCCTGTAATCTTGTTCTGTCATTTGCTAGAAAACCTTTTAAAATTTTGCTGCTGAGTGAATCCTTTGTATTTTACCGTAGAATCATGCAATCGTCTATCTGCCAATGATTTTGATTTACATTAGCTTTGCCTTTTTGTATTCCTCGATTGCGCCAACGATTTTGTCCGCCGAGCGTCTGTATGAATATTTATCAAGAAGATTTGAAATATCAACTTTCCCGGCCGTAAAATTAAGAATCTTAGCGCACAAGTCTTCCGCGCTTCCAGCCTTGAAATATTCGACAGGAAAGCCTGCGTAAATTTCCTTGAAAACCGGAATGTCTGAAATTATTGCAGGCGTTCCCTGCGACATCGCTTCAAGCGGCGGAATTCCAAATCCTTCATAAAGCGACGGCTGCACAAGGAATTTCGACTGCGCGTATAGAATTTTTAGCTCGTCGTTAGAGATTTTTCCTGTGAACTCTATTTTACCGGCAGGGAGCGTCTCAAGCCGCTTTACAGTCTCCTCGTCCCCCGTTCTGAAATTGTCTTTGTTGCCGACAATAACAAGCCTTGAAGTAAATCCTTTGCTCCAGGCAAGCTCAGAGGCGTCTAAGAGCGTTTTTAAGCCCTTGTGCTTCTTTATGTTTCCGACAAAAAGAATCTGGTCCTTTTTTTCAGGCGGATTTTCGAGCGGCGTCTCAAGATATTTTGGAATGCCGTTGTACACGACGTTCACAGGCTTTTTGCATCTAAGGTTTGCAAGAATCCTTGACTTTGAGAACTCCGACACTGTGAAAATCTCCTCCGAGAAATTGACCGCGCGCTGGTAGAAGAATTTTCTTCCGAGCCGTCCGAAAAATCCTGTCAGGTCTTTTTCATCTAAAAAAACAACGTCGTGGATTGTCGAGAAGATTGGAAGCTCAATTCCGCCTGGAATATTGCAGTAAGGCGTAAAATAGAAGTCGTACTTGTGGATTGCGTCAAGAACATCTTTCGGAAACGAGAATATTTCCTGCCTTGAAAAAGGCGGAACGTCGCAAAAGCAGAACTCCACATTCGGCATGCGCACAAAATCCATGCACTGCTCGTGTGTTCCAATTAAAAGACATTCGTTTTTTTCAAGAAAACAGGGGACAAGCTCGTGTATAAACGAGCCGATTCCGCCTGAGCCAATCATTCTACAGTCAACTGCAAGCTTTAGCATTTACTATAAGTCCTTATGAAAATCTTTTAGAGTTTTTTCGATTTCTTCCTTTATCTGTGCGCAGAACCGTTCTGTCGAGAAGCTCTGCGCATGGCGCGCGATTTCCTCTGAATTAAAAACATTCTGCGCTTCCAAGGTTTCAAACTTTCTGATTGCGTCAACAACGCTCTGTGTCTCCTGCTTTTCGAAGAAGACTCCGGTTTTTCCGTCCTGGACAGTTTCCCTGGCGCCTCCTTTGCCGAACGCGATTA
The DNA here is from genome assembly GCA_964538245.1 of uncultured Treponema sp. GTDB lineage: Bacteria > Spirochaetota > Spirochaetia > Treponematales > Treponemataceae > Treponema_D. The sequence goes on along the minus strand of CAZIFO010000012.1, from coordinate 55,939 downwards.
CAGGCCTGCCGCACGCCTGGGCTTCAACCGGAATTATTCCGAAATCCTCCTCCGCCGAGAAAATCATTGCGCGGCACCTTTGTAGATAGCTTTTTACTTCTTCGTCAGAAACGCGGCCTGTAAAAGTGATTTCTGTGTTTTTGTATTTTTGAGCGAGGGCTTTTAGCTCTTTTTCCTGCGAGCCGCCTCCAATCACAACGAGTTTCCGGCCAAGCTCTCCGCAGGCTGAAATCGCAAGGTCAATCCTTTTATATGGAACAAAGCGGCTGAAGACCACATAAAAATCCTCCGCCTCCTTTCCGTCCGGCGTAAGCCTTGAAGTGTCAACCGGCGGATAAACCACAGTCGAGTCAAGATTCCAGTATTTTTTGATTCTCCTTTTGATGTAGGCGGAATTCGCAATCAGCTTGTCGATTCTCTGGCTTGAGACAAAATCCCAGAGCCGTATATCCGGCATGAACTTTGACATAAAATGCGCGACAATCTTGTTTGTTCTTTTCTGGTACTCAAAGAACTGGTCCCAGGCGTAGCGCATAGGCGTGTGTATGTACGCGATGTGCGGAACAGACGGCGGCGTGATTACGCCTTTTGCGCAGCTTGAAGATGAGCAGAGGACTAAGTCGTATGAAGAGAAATCAAAGCTCTCGAAAGCCTTTGGCATCAGCGTGAGTATTTTTGTGTAGAGCTTTGCCGCCATAGGAATTTTCTGGACAAAGGAAGTGTGGACTTTTTCTTTCGGAAAAATCCTTCCCATTTTCTTTTCGTCGTAGACAAGCGTAAAAATATCTGCGTCCGGAAAAATCTTCAGGAAAGCCTCGACAACGCGCTCAGCTCCTCCGTAGTTTACAAGCCAGTCGTGAACAATTGCAACTTTCATTTTGTCTTTCCTGTTTCATAGTAGTTATTATTTTTAAGATCTTCATTAAGCCAGTCGCGGCGCGATTTTATCCAGCCCATAAAATAATCAACCTCGTCGTCGTATGTTCTTCTCGAGCTCCAGCCCGGAGCATGCGGCCACTGGTAGTGCCCGATTTTTCTCCAGGCTTTGTCATCAAGCTCCGACGCGCTTTTTATTTTGCGCGAAAGCGAATAAATGTCGTCAAAGCTTTTTAAAAGCGCTTCCTGCCGTGAATTCCATCTGTCAATCACTTTCTTTCTAAAGTAAGGATCTTCCATTAAGCGCTTGTACCATGCTGCCTCGGTTCTAATCCAGTATCCTTCAAATCCGGAAGTTTCCTTGTAGCTGTTGTTTCCGCATGAAATGTCAAAGTCCCAGATCGGCCCCATGTCGATTTTTCCGTCGCTTCCATCGTAATAAAGATAGCACGAGTCCTTAAAGCGCGCGTCGCGGTTCTTTGTGAATTCGTTTATCAAGTACCAGTCTACGAACGCGTCAACATCTATGTATTTTCTGTAGCCGTTTTCAGGATCTGCAAAATTGTCTCCGAACAAAAGAGCTTCAAACTCGTTAACTCTGTTTATCAAAAATGTTTTCATCGTGTCTGAAAGTTCTTTGGGAGAGTAAAGGCTGAACTGAATTCCGCGGCTTGACACAAAATGCACTGGTTTTTTGTTTCTCGTGTCAGTTACAAGAATTACGCTTCCGTTAAGATGAAAATTTGACTCAGGATCCGGAATGTTAAGGCGCGATTCCGAGGCCTCGATTTTCTCGTAAACTTGATAAATTCCTTCATATCTTCCATTTATAAAAAGATTTACAAAGCGGTAGTGCGGAGTCCATTTAAAATGCCTGAAAACATTTTCCGCAAGATAAGTCGCATATGCGTTGCGCAGGTTTGTGTTGTCGCCGCCGTTCGCCATCAGAACCCATTTTCTTGCTTTCGGCATGTCTAAAAAAGGCGCGTCCTCATAAAATTTTAGAAGATAAGGCTTTTTTGTCATTGCCCAGGTTGAGTTTCCTCTTCCGCGGATTTTGCAGCTTCCTGACTGTTCATTGATTTTGTAGCTTCCTTTTACATAATCCTCGCGCGAAGTTATTTTTTTTAGATTTTCTGTGCTTACGTAAAGTGCTGGAAGATTCGTTTTTTTTATCGCTTCATCGGTAATTCTGTTTTCAAAGCTAAAGTGAATTGCAAAAATAAAAAAGCAAATTAAGATTGTCGAAAATATAAGAAATGCTTTAGAATACTCAGTGATTTTCATCACGGAACAGTATAACAATAAAAAGAAGTTATGTCTAAAAAAAGTTATTGAAGAAATTAAGAAAATACTGTAAATTTTTGTTAAGTTACCGATTGTTCGGTAACAATTAAGTGTTTAATGAACAAAATGATAAATCCAAAATGGCGGCACGAATATAAGTATTTCTCTCCTGAGCTTCTGCTTGACGAGCTTGAGAAGCGCTGTTCTGTTATCTTGCAAAAGGACAGAAATGTGGGAGAGCAGGGCTTTTATCATATCCGCTCGATTTATTTTGATGATATGTACAACACTTGCTTCTACGAGAACGAGAACGGAACTGATCCGCGGGAGAAATTCAGAATCAGAATCTACAACAACTCGGACTCAAGAATTTCGCTTGAGCTAAAGCAGCGCAAAATGGGAAAATGCCACAAGCTTTCCTGTCCGGTTTCGCGCGCAAGGCTCGATTCTTTGATAGATTTTGATTTCAATAATCCTTGCTTGCTTCCAAAAGAGGACGATTCTTACATCTATAAGAAGTTCTACGCTCAAATTCTTTCGCGGAATCTTCATCCTGTGAACATTGTCTGCTACGACAGGGTTCCTTTTGTGAACAGAATTGGAAATGTAAGGATTACGTTTGACAGGAATATCCGGAGCGCGGATGACTTTAAGAATTTTTTCAGCGGTAGCCTTGCGACGCGTCCGATTCTTCCGGACGGGACAAATCTTCTGGAAGTGAAATTCGACGAGCTTCTGCCGGATTATATATACGACGTGCTTTCGACAGAAAAAATAAAACAGACATCATTCTCAAAGTATTATCTTTGCAGAAAATACAATATGAAATCAACGCTGTAAAAAAGGAGTTCAGCCATGCGTACATTTAAAGATATTTTTAAAAAGTCATTTATAGAAGGATTTTCGCGCTACGACAACTCGCCTGAGAACATAATTCTTGTTTTTGGAATTGCGACGATTTTCGCGCTTTATATATTCTTCGCCTACAGGATTCTTACAAAAAAGACTTTTTACTCAAAAAGCTTCAATATCGCGCTTCCTTGCCTTACGCTGATTACAGCGGCCGTGATTCTTACAATCCAGTCGAGCATTGTTGTTTCGCTTGGTATGGTCGGTGCCCTTTCTATCGTGCGCTTCAGGACTGCAATCAAGGAGCCTATGGACCTTGTGTTCCTTTTCTGGGCTATTGTTAACGGAATTGTGTGCGGCGCTGGATTCGCGGAGATTTCATGCGTTCTTGCCCTCACAATGACAATTCTTTTGATTGTCCTTGACGCGTGCCCGGTCGCCCGGATGCCTAAAATCCTTATGGTGAGCGCGGACGGCTATGAAAACGAGGCTGTGATTCTTGAGACAGTAAAAAAATACTGCAAGCATTTTACTGTAAAAAGCCGGAGCCTTTCCTCTGGAAGAGAGGAGCTTGTTGTGGAAGTACGCACAGACAACGACGCCGCGCTTGCTAAGGACATCGCCGCACTTGAGTGCGTGACTTCTTCAAGCCTCTTGAAGCACGACGGTGAGGTTACTTACTAAAAAGACAAGCATGCAGCTTTTCGGCTGCGTGTTTGTATGTGTATTTCTTTAAGATTTCGCAAGGCTCTTCGACGCTTTCCTTTAGAAGCTCTTCAAGGTTTATCTCTGTGCTGCCAGGCTCAATATAACGCGCGGTTTTTCCGTAGATTTCAGGAAGGCTCGCCGCGCGGGCGACAATGATTTTGGCTCCGCATGAAAGAGCTTCAAGCGGAGGAATTCCGAACCCCTCGTAATATGACGGAAAGACAAAAGCCTTGCAGTTCTGCATTAAAGCCTTTACTTCTCCGTCTGTAACATAGCCGAGCAGGATAACATTCTTCAGACTTTTAAGCGATTCAAGCTCCGGCGGAACAAGGCCTGAGATAGCCTTGCCGCTCACGGCGAAAGTTTCGTCCGCGTGTTTTTCTGCGTAGGACGCAATCCATTTTAAGTTCTTGCGCTTTGAAAGCGAGCCGAGCGTAAAGAAAAACTCTCCTTTTTTAAGGGACGCAAAACGTTCAAAGATTTTTCCGTCCGCCTCGACATTCTTAAAATGGTCCCAGCCGTTTGGAATAACCTTGATTTTCTCATCTGGAACTTTGTAAATATTCTTGATTTCGTTTTTAGAAAAATCAGAGACCGTAAGAACGAGCTTTGCGTTTTTCGCGATGTTTCTGTATGAAAACTGGCTGTACAATTTAATCAGCCTGTCCTTGAGCGATATAAAATCCTCCGGGTGCGAGGCGGCGTAAATGTCGTGCAGGAACGCGATTCCGCAGTTTTTTCCAAGCGGGGCAGTGTTTGAGAAATCAAGCGCGGTAGCCTTTAGCTTTTTACATTCGCGCGCGAAAGTTCCCATGTCCCAGAATGGAAAGCTCTTTATAGCTTTCTGCGATCTTATGATTTTGATTTTCTTGTATTTTGGAATCTGCCTTGCGTTCGCCGGCGCAAGAAGCGCAATTTCTTCATCCTCTTTTAGAATTTCATCTAGGTTCCTGCAGGTTTCCCAGGCAAAGCGTTCAATTCCTGTAAGGTTGCGGCAGAGGAAGTTTCCGTTTATTAAAATCATTTTGCTTTTCCTTTGAGCTTTTTGCCGAGAGAGCGGAGCGCGCCGCACATATTCTCAAGAAGATTGAAAAAACGCGGGCAGTGCGACTTTAGGTCCGCAAGGGTGAATGTGAGAGGCGACTGCATTATGCTCACGATTCTCTGGTCGTTTATGAGATGGACCTTGTTGAACTGGAATTTCGGCTCTTTTATCATTTCCCTTATATCTTCAGGAATGTCGCCGGCCTCCTTGATTTTCTTTAAGATTTCCTTGTCGGCGAGCTTATAGTACGGAATGTAGTTCTTGCCTGAGAACTCGCTTGAGTAATAATGGATGATTTTTGCGTCTTTAAGATAAGCAAGTCCGCCGTGGCTCGGCTGGCAGTTCCATTTTCCGTCGAGAAGCTTCATCTTTAGGCCTGTCTGGTAGTTTGCCTCGTTTAGCGCGCTCTGGTCGTGCTTGTCGTGCTTTTCGTATGCTGAATATTTCCAAAGCTCGTTCCATTTCTTAAAAAGCTCCCTTGTCTGCTTTTTTTCTTCCTCTGTGCCCGCCTTTCCGAGAACAAGACCGCCGTTGATATTGTAGCCTGCGGCTTTTGTGCCGTTAAAGCCGAGCTTTTTGTCGCGCTCAAGAAAATATTTCTTGTGAATGTGCTCGTCTAAAAAGCAGTGTCCGTCCAAGACTCCGCCTGTAACAGCGTCAACTTTTTCAATTTCAGTTAAATCGTCGCAGATAATTGTGTCGCAGTCGATGTAAAGAAAGCTTTCGTCAACATATTCTGGAATTGATGTTTTGATTAGGCGCGAGCGGTCAACATTTGGAACATCGTCTGCAAAATCAACTGAGATTATCTGCGATGCGTATTTCTGGAGGGCCGCGCGCTTGTTTTCTTGTGTAAAGGAATCTTTTGTCTTGTTGTCAACCAGAAAAACTATTTCCGCATCCGGCATTTTGTTCCGCAAGGAATAGGCTGACATCAGCGCCTGCTCGTAGTACAAGTCATTAGGCGTGGAGGTTAGGACATAAACATATTTCATATTGAAAATTATAATGATATAATCACCGCATGTCCAAAGCAGAAGTTAAAACACAACTTGAAGAAAAACAGAAAAGCGGCGAGACTCTGCATTTTTTCTGTCCTTATAGAGTCTGTCCGCTTGGCGCGCATGTTGACCATCAGCTTGGCCTTGTAACAGGATTTGCGCTCGACCGTGGAACAGAATTTGATTTTTTCCCGGCTGATGGCGGCGAGGTTGAGGCGTATTCAGAAAATTTTGACGGAGCTGCGAAGGGAAATATAAATGACGAGTATGAGCGGCAGTATATCTGGGCGGACTATCTTTTTGGCGCGGCCTGGGCTTTAAGAAAATCGTATGTCCTTACAAAAGGCGTAAAGGGAATTGTGCGAGGCTCGCTTTTGGGCGGCGGCCTTTCTTCTTCAGCGAGTGTTCTGCTGACGTATTTAAAATCTCTTGCGCTTGTGAACGGCATAAATCTTACAAGCCTTGAGCTTATAAACCTTGCGATTGACGCTGAGCGCAATTTTATCGGCGTGAATGTCGGAAAGCTGGACCAGAGCTGCGAAGTTTACTGCAAAAAAGACAATCTTCTTTATCTTGACACAAAAACTGACTCTACAAGGCTTATTCCGCTTCCTGAAAATATGCCGAAATTTGAAATCGCCGTGATTTTTTCAGGCGTTGAGCGAAAGCTCGCGGGCTCCGCCTATAATATGCGTGTTGATGAGTGCAAGGCCGCGAGCTATGCCTTAAAAGCGTTCACACATCTTGAGTACGGAAAATTCAATGATTCTTATCTTCGCGATGTTCCTTACGGAATTTTCTTGCAGAACAAGGACAAACTTCCTGAAAACTGGCGAAAGCGCGCTGAGCATTTCTACACGGAAAATGAGCGCGTAAAAAAAGGCGTAAAGGCATTTGAAAAAGGCGACTTAAAGACTTTCGGACATCTGATTTTTGAAAGCGGACGCTCTTCAATTGAAAAATATGAGACTGGAAGCGCGGAGCTAAAGGCTCTGCAGGAAATTATGGAGAATACTGACGGAATCTACGGCGGAAGATTTTCAGGAGCTGGATTCAACGGCTCTGCCATGGCGATTGTCGAGCCTGAGAAAAAGGATTCCATCGAAAAAAAAATCTCATCTGAATACTTAAAACGCTTTCCGGAGCTTAAAGGCAAATTCAGCATAACTTTCTGCGGAACAGCTGACGGAGTTAATTAACATGAAATCAATAATTCTTGCGGCGGGATACGCGACACGTCTTTATCCTTTGACAGAAAATTTTCCAAAGCCGCTTCTTGACGTGGGCGGAAAGTCTATTCTGGACAGGCTGGTTGACGACATTGACAGCTTTCCTGAAATCACTTCTCACATAATTGTCTCGAACCATAAATTCTTTAATATTTTTGAAGAATGGAAGTCTTCCAGGAGATTTAATCATCCTGTGGAGGTCATTGATGACGGCTCCACGCAGAATGAAAACCGGCTCGGAGCGGTGAAAGACATTTTGTTCGCGCTTGAAAAATGCAAGGTTGACGAGGACATTCTGGTTCTCGCGGGCGACAATATTTTGGATTTTTCGTTGCGCGGATTTGTTGACTATTTTAAGAGGAAAAATTCATCGTGCATAATGCGGCACTATGAGCCCGACATAAAAAAGCTTCAGCGCACTGGAGTCGCAGTTGTTGACGCTGACGGAAAAGTCTTAAAAATGCAGGAAAAGCCTTTGAATCCTGAGAGCTTTTGGGCAGTTCCTCCGTTTTATATCTATAGAAAAGAAGATTTGCCTTTTATAAAAAAAGCGTGCGCTCCGGACAAGGACGGAAAGACAGAATGCGGAACAGACGCGCCCGGCGACTTTATCGCCTGGTTCTGCCGGAAAAACACTGTCTATGCCTGGGAAATGAGCGGGCACAGGCACGATATAGGAAACCTTGAAAGCCTGAAGGAGGCGAGAAAGCTTTTTACAGCTGGCTGATGTACGAGTCCATCCACTCAAACCGCTTTTCGCACCAGTTGTATACGTAGTCAACTTCGGCCTTGTACGTTTTTCTTGACTTATATCCCGGAGTGAGCGGCCATTGCTTGTGTCCGATTGTGCGCCAGATTATGTTGTCTAGAAAAGCCGACTGATCAAGCTTATCGCTTTCCTGGTAGATATATTGGAACGAAGACTTAAGCTCGCCCTTTGTTTCGTTCCATCTTTCCTTTACTGCGGCCTTGAACTCATTGTTCCGCCAAAGCTCCTTGTACCAGTGGAACTGGTTTATCCACGGATCTTCCGGAGAAAAATTGTTGTCCATGTGGCTTCCGCCGAAAGCGATGTCAAAATCCCAGCCGGGGCCCATGTAAAGCTTTCCTGTTTTTGAATTGAAGAACATAAAGCAGCTTGCAAGAAAATTGGAGTCGCGGTTCTTTGAAAATTCCTGCAGAAGGTACCAGTCAACGAAAGACTCTTTGTCGATATAATCAAAAACCTTTGAGTTGTCTTCAAGATAAATCTGGTTCTCGATATTCTGCAGAATGTCGCGCTCGCGCAAGAACGTTTTTTCATCAACATGATTGTCTTTTAAGCTGAAAGGAACTCCGTGCTCAGAGCGGAAGCCCCAGTCATCGTCTTTTTTAGCCTTGTCATTGTCGAAATAAAATATTTCTGAGTCGTCGCTCTTGTTATATCTTGAGTTCACAACAAAAAGAAAGCTGTCTTTCGGAAGATTCAAGCGGTTTTTGTCTTGCTCGACCTTTTCGTAAATGCAGTAAAGTCCGTCGAATTTGCCGTTCAGGTAAAGATTCGCAAATCTGAAATCCGGAGCCCAAAGCCCGCCGCTCCAAATATTTTTTGAGAGATTTGTCGCATACGCGTTCCGGATTTTTGATTTGTCGCACATAAGCGAAAGAAGAACCCACTTCCGCGCAGGCGGAAGGCCGAGCACGCTTTTTTCGCTGTTGAATTTTGCAAGGTAGGGCTTTTTGCGGAAACTCCAGGTTGTGTTTCCGCGGCCGCGGATTTTGCCTTTTTCTGTTAGTCCGTTTTTTTTCTGATATGATTTATAGTCTTCGTAAATATAAAAATCAGCCTTTATGTATTCGGTTTTTGACTTGATTCTTTTTCCATTGTCTGTGTCGATAAAAATAACTGGAAGCCCTGCGTCAAAGACTTTTTCCGGAGTAATGTGGTTTTTCGCAGAAAAAGCAAAAAGAAAAGCTGAAAGGGCAAGAAAGAAAAAAAGGAAAAAGATAAAAATCCTGGAATGTTTTTTTAGCATAAATTTTTTTGCAGCCTTTGCGAAATTTTTGAATATCATCAGAATTATTTACCGGCCTTTTTTCCAGTTTTTGATATCAAAAATGTTTTCTTTCACAGTGTACCATTCATTTTCTTTTATTGAAAATTCATTTGCCCCGTGCTGATCTGGCGACCAGAAAGAATTTGTTGTTACAATTGCGCCGTTTTCTTTTTTTATTGTGTCGTCCATTTTGTTTCCCGTGTACGGATTTACAGGATTTTCAACAATATCTTTCATTAAAAGAAGAGGAACATCGGCGTTCGTCATAAATGTCGAATCTGTTTTTATTTCGCCATGTGAATCAAAATCTTTTACAAGGAGCATAGGATTTAAGTGATCCGGATTAAATCCATCACTTAAAATTCCAGAATATAAATCCATTGCGACTTTCCATTGTCCAATTCCGTGGTCCGAGGCGATTATAATTCTCGTGTTGTCATAAATTCCGTTTTCCTTTAAAAGATTTATCCATTTTCCGAGAAGCTTAAATGCGGCGACATTCGCGCTGTAGCCGGACTGATCTGCATAAAATCCCTTGCCTTTTCCGGTAATTTTTTTTGCTGGAACATATTCTGGAGGATTTAAAACAAATCCTGAATGCGTACTGTCATTTGTAATGCTCATAAATGTCGGTTTGTCGCTTGAAAAATCTGTAAGCGACGGTAAAAAATAGAGAGCAGAGTAATAATCTATGAATTCTTGAACATCTCCGCTCTCTTCGTCAGTATTCCACCAAAGCGAATCATCATAAATTGCATCACGGAAAATTATCGGACTAACTCTAAAAAAGCAAACCCAAATCATATTTCTTTTTATTGAAGAGCTTACAAGATTTTGCTTTACTTTATCTTTGTTTAAGTCCATCCAAAGTCCTGTGTAAGTGTGTTCAAGAGAAAGAGGCGTTACATTTTTCATTCCGTTGAAAATGCTCATATCTGGAATCCATTGGTAATTCGCCCATGAAGTATCTGAAACAGTGACATTGAAATTTTTCTCTTCTCCAAAAATCTTAGGAAGAACTTTCAAAGCCTCGTTATTTTTATTGAGCTTCGAGACTTTGTTTCTTTTGTTGAATTCATTTGGAGTGTATTCATAACCGCCGAAAAGAGGAGGCGCGCCGATAATTGTATGTCCGCCGTAAGAAATTGTGTTCGGATAATATGTAAATCCATCGAAAATTTCTTTTAAGTCAGGATCTTCTTGCAAAACTGATGAAAAATATGCGCTTTCACATCTGTCAAGCATAAAAAAGACAATATTCTTTTGAGTCTTTGATAAATGCAAAACTGGCTTTATTTCTTTTGCTGTTTCTGGATTATATGTTGAAGCAATCTGCTTATATTCCTTGTTGATTGAATTTGTGTAATATATGCTTGCGGCAAACAGGGCAAAAGCGCAAATTCCTACAATATATTTTGTCGCGTCAAATAGCCTGAATTTTATTATGAAAAAAACTGCGACAAAAACAAATAGCAAGGAAATTATGTTTAAAATTATGTTTTTTACAGGAACTCTTCCAGCGATGTTTTCCGAAAATGTCAGCATTCTTGTTAATGTTCCGTAATGACCGACAAAAATGAAAGTATTTAGAAGAGCTGAAATGAACAGGACAAGTGCCAAAGCCGCAAAAAGCGTTTGAATCCGCTTGTTGAAAAGAAAATAAAGAAAGGCCGGCCAGATAATAAAAAGTCCAAAAGATTGTGACAATGTGTTTTTTACAAAAATATTCGGAGAACCTAAATTGTCAATGTTGAAAAATTCAATTACCGAGGAACTAATAATACTTGAAGGAATAAAGAATCCTATAAGGAAAAAAAGTCCCGCCATAGATGAAAAGAAAAGAATGCATCTGTTTTTGTTGTCATTAAGAAGTTTGTTAAACGGCTTGTCGATAAGATAAGAAACAAATTTTACAAAAATTGGCGCAAGTAAAACAAGCGTAATAACAACAGACAATAATATTCTGCGTTTAAAATTTCCCGGATGGACAAAAATCAGATAAAAATCAACAAAAAAGATTGCTGCTGCCACACAGATATAAAACACTTTCAGAGGATTTTTCATCTTCATGAAAATATTTTTCGTAAGTGAGAAAACTTGGTTAAGTGTCCAGTAGAGAACAAGTCCGCTTGGCGAATCGTAAAGAATAACGAGAAAAAGCGCCGCCATTATGTAAACTTGAAGCTTTTCCCGCAGGGAATGGCCTTTAGTGTAAACAAAACCGGAAGCGCAGTTTATAAGCGTCATTAAAATTGGAAGAACATTTACTTTAAAGGAACCAATTGTAAAAAGCGCGTCACTTTGTCCTAAATCTTTTAGAATAAAAAACGGCCGGCCTTGCAAAATAGAAAGATGGCTAAGATATGAATACGCTGCAATAAAAAAAGGAATTTGGATCAAAAGACTGAATGACGAACGCAGTGCCATAAGCGGATGATAATGATTTTGCCTGTAATAAGTCGAAAGAATCATAAAACGCTCGTCGCCAGAAAAATATTTCTTTATTCTTTTCACACCGGGTTCAAGTTTTTTTTGGATAGCACGTTCTATATCGGTCCATTTTTCCGCGACAATGTAAAGAGGCAGGCACATTATTGTAACCGCAAGGCTTACGCCTAGAATCGCCGCTCCAGGATTTTTAAAAACATGAAAAAAAAGTGAAAAAGAAAATTCAATTACTTGCTTTAATGGATATATAAGTAAATTAAAAAACAATGACATCTAAAATTTTCCTCGAATATAAGAAAAAAGTTACCACGCCGGTAACTTTTTTTTCTTTTACTGTTTATTATCGATTTTTTCCATGGTTTGTATCATGAAATCAGCGGTGCGTTTTCCAGCTTCTCCAATATACATCCAGGCTTCATCCCGCGCTTTATGCCTTTCTTGAGCAAGTTTTGGAGAATCACTTGCATTCTGAATGACATTTTTTATATTTGGAAAATCTTTTTCTTCTATTTTTATTCCAATTTTTTTTACTGTCGCAAACTGCCAAATTTCATGATCTATATCGTAAGCATCATAAGGCCCAAGCTCCATTTCAGCGTTTGCGTACATGACAGGCTTGTCGCAAAGGAATGTATAGTCCCAAATAATTCCAGAGAAATCTGTAATCATAATGTCGGCTTTTTTCAATGAATAGAAATTGTCGCGGTTTGAATCCCACTCAACGTTCTGTGTGTCCTTGTATTTGTCTTCAAGCCGTTTCAGCATCTCAGATTCTGAAATCCTTGACTGCGGATGAGGCCGAATTATAATTTTCCAGCCTGTCGCAATCAGCGGATCAAGAAGTTTTTCTCCGTAAAGCGAAAGCAGAGCGGATTTTCCCCATGACGGCGACACAAGAACTGTAAATTTGTGATTTTCTTCAGGCGGAATTTCTTCCATTTTTTTCTTGAAAACATCAAGATATGTGCAGCCGACTGTTACGAGCTCCTTTGCCGGAAGATTGCGCTGTCTTTCCATTTCCCGGATATCTTCAAACTGGTAGTCGCCAGTGCAAAGAATAGAATCGAAATAATCAATTCCAAAAAGCCTATACATTGTCGGATCGCCCGGAGAATGGAAAATATGCGAATAGTGCTTTACATTTTTAGAACGCTTGAGCTGATAAACCTGCAATCCTGGAGTCGTCATCAAGACAAAGCCTGCAGAAAGCATATTTAGTTTTGCAAAAGCCTTGTTTCCTTCTCCGATTACTTCAGGATGAACAAATTCATACTTTTCATCAAAGACCGGATCTTTGTCGTTTGCGACATAATATGTAATTTCTATCTTGCGTTTCTCAAATTCATCAAGAATAGGTTTAAAAACATTCCAGTAACGTTTATCTTCGGAGTAAATCACATATTTTTTGTATGACTTGTCTAGTTTCTGCCCTTTTCCTCCTGTAATAAAAAGCTTTAGCTTAAGCCAAAATGCTTTTGCAAGAAAAAAAAGCGTGGCGCATGCTCCAATAAGAATTGAAAAGAGCATCGAGCCTGTGCCTGGATCAATATAAAGCGGTAAAAAATTCATAATTTATTTCTCTACAAATTCCTTTATTAAATTTAAAACTTTGTCCATATCTTTCTTTGGAGCAACCGTAATTCTCATTGAAAGATGGCCGCCCTCTGTCCAAAGTCTCACTAGATAGCCGTTTGCCGCAAGATAATCTTTCAGAGCCTGAACATCGATTTTGTCATCAAAATGAATGAAGATAAAATTCGCCGCGGAATTGAATGCTTTTATTCCGTCAATCTTGTTAATCTCAGAGATAAATTCGTCTTTCAGCTGAATTATCGTTTTTGTGAGATTTGAATAATATTCTTTGTCCTTTAAAGCGGCAATGCAGATTTTTCTTCCGATGTTTGAAGTCCTGAATGGATTCAAGTCAAGCTTGAAAACCTGTTTTGCCATAGGCGTACAAAGTCCGTAGCCCATTCTTACGCCTGCAAGTCCGTAAAGCTTAGAGAATGTGCGGCAGAAAACAACATTGTTGTAGGCGTTCAAGAAATATTTAGCATCGTAAGTTACCGTTGAGAATCCAAGATATGCTTCGTCAACAACAACTAGTGATGAAGGATTGTCTTTTATTACTTTTTCAAGGTCTCCGCGGCTTATTACAGCGCCAGTCGGATTATGCGGCGTTGTTATGATAATAATCCTTGGATTTGTCTTTTTTGCTTCGGCGAGAAGTCCAGCCGTATCGAATTCGTATGAATCATCTTTTGGAACCACATTGTAATAAGCGGCCTTTGCGTGGCGAAGCTCGCAGACTGATTTATAATAGTTCCAAGCCGGAGCTGAAATCAAAACTGTGTCATCTTTGTTAAGGACAATTGTCATAATCGTCTTGATAACATCTGATGAGCCTGAATGGATAAAGATCGAATCAGTTGAAAGCTCTGTCATTTTTGAGATTTCAACTGCGAGGTCATCTTCACGTGTCAAGTCATAAAGATACAAGTCTTCCATTGTCGCATTATGGACGGCTTCAAGGCATTTCGGACTCGGCCCGAACAAATTTTCGTTTACGTGCATTCTGCCTGTAAGCTGTTCTGTTGCTACAACGGAATACTGCTTTATATCTGAATAATTTGAAAGATAGCTTATTCTCTGGGTTGAATTTACGAGCTCATCTTCCTGGAAAAACTGGTCAATAAAATCCTTGAAATTTGGATAGAACTGCAGAATATCTTCCGTTGTGTCGAATTCCTTGCATTCAGAATCATCGTATCTTTTGATTTTCATTTTAAGTTCTTTTATGTGTTTAATCTGAAAATCGTCCCAGAGCATATATTTCATTTCCGGATCGTAATATTCTTTGACCATAAGATCGACGAATTTTTTTGAGAATGATTTTGAAAAAAACGCCTCGCCGATTGTATACCAAGATTTTTCTCCGCCTTTCTTGACTTCTGTCATGTAGCCTTGGTCATCAAGACCTTTTACGCAATACTCGTTGCAGAATTCATCTGAGTAAAGGCATCCATAGTAAGAATCATAGACGTAATCACGGAAAACATTGTGCGCAAACCAGTTGTCTGAGCAGCAGACGTAAGATGATTTTAAATAATCTTTCGCAGCATAAAGTGAAGAAATATTATTTTTTTCTTCCCATTCTGTGTTGTCAATCACAATCAAGTCCGGATATTTTTTCGCCATTTCGTAATAGCGTTCCTTTAAATATCCGACAACAAGAATTATTTCCTTAATTCCAGCATCGTGGAGCTGCTTAATCTGGCGTTCCACCATAGTGTCGCCTTTTATCTCGAAAAGTCCTTTCGGAAGATAATTTGAAAGAGGCATGCATCTTCTTGAGCGTCCTGCCGCCATAATTATTGCATTGTCGACTTTGTAAGGCGCAAGAGCTTCCATGCCTGTGTCAGTTACTTTTTTGCCTTTTGTCCATCCTGCTTTTTCGCAGGCAAGAATTGTGTCCTTTGAAAAGGAAAGTTTGTCTTCATTCCGGCGAAGCGCCATAAGATAATCAAATTCAAGTTCTGTCATGATTTTCTCCAAATTCTTATTGTTTTAATTTATCTTTTCTCAATTTTTGTCAAAAATATTGTTATTTTTATTATACCACGAATTGGGTGATGCTGTAAAAGTATAATTGCTCTTGCTGTGATAAGGCATAAATAAGTTGTCTTTTGAAATATTTATAAGCGAAAAAACTTTAAAAGCTGTGAATGAAATCAAAAATATCAGGAAAAAAATATATAGAAAACAAAAAATTGCCTGGATTTTCTTTACGTCGCCATAACGTAAAGCAAGACAAGCGGCTAAAAAAAATAGTAGAATCTTAAAGCTTGAGCTCAGCGTCATAATCGGATGCCATTTATTCTTCTTATAAAATATTGGAAGAATTCCATATTGTTCGCCGTTCTTGAAGAATTTTTTTATTCTTTCAACAACCAGAACAATATGTGCAAAAATTATACTGTAAAGAACAGAAAATACTGTCATTTATAAAAAGGTCCCCAGTTTTCGCTTTTATAAACATCATCTTTTACAGTGTACCATTCATCCGGCGCAACTGCGAAAGTTTTCTCTTTCCTGATTCTTGTGCTCTGCGCTTCTGCTGTGTTCAGGATAGTATAGTCATCTTTGTTTTTGACTTCAAGCGATTTGTGCGTAAAAGGATGCTCCGCGTTTTCAATAAGATTCCTTGTTGCAAGGAACGGTGTGTCCGCGTTTGTCATAAAAGTAAAATCATTTTTTATTTCGCCATGTTCGTTGAAATCTTTTACAAGAAGGGAAGCGACAAAATTTGCTGATTGGAATGTTTTTCCTTTCAATACAGGAAGATTCGCAATTGCTTGCGTTCCGTCGTATTTTCCATGGTCAGAGACAATTATTATTCTCGTGTTGTCATAAACTCCGTTTTCTTTGAGATAATCAAAAAATTCTCCGAGACGTTTAAAAACTCCGCAGGTAGTGCTGAACGCCGCCTCGTTTTTTAGCGGACTGTTTCCGAGGTTTGTAATTTCACTTGGCTTTCTAAAATCATATTCCGGAGCCTGAAGCAAAGTCGGCTCGTGAGTCGCTTCGTTATCAAGAAGAACCAGAGAGCCTTTTCCGTCATCGATTTTAGTCAGTTCCGGAAGATAATCTATTACAGAATAATTATCAACAAATTTCGCTGAATCATCCCATTTGTTGTATGAAAGCCAGTAATCGTTGTGATAAACGCCTCCTCGCAAAACTGGTGAAACCATCTTGAAAAACGCGAACCAAATAAAGTTTCTGAAAATTTGAGAACTGATGTAAGGCTCTTTTTCCATTCCGTGGTGAGCGTACCAATAGTTTGTGTAAGTTCCAAGGACTCTGTTGTGCTGAATTTCTTCATGGCCTTTGTATTTTACAATGTAAGGATTTTCCGCAGGATCAGAGTTGGATTCAACTTCAATTCCATTTCTAGTAAGATCCGGATTTTTCAAATACATATTGCTTTCTGGCTGCTCAAGATAATTTTCATATGGAAGATTTGCAACCTGGGCTTTAAATCCGTTCGCCGTGAAAATTAGCGGAAGCGTCAAAAGTGCCTCGTTGTGCTTATCCTGCAATGTCTTTTCAGGTTCTTCTTTTGCACGCTCATTCATTCTGTACGGCGTGTAGTCATATCCGCCAAAAAGTCCCGGCGTTCCAATCATTGTAAGTTTTCCCATTGAAACTGTGTTCGGATAGTTTGTAAATCCGTCGAATTTTTCTTTGAGCTCTGGAATTTCATCAAAAACATAAGGAAGATATGGATTAAAAAGCCTGTCCTGCATTAGAACAAGAACATTTTTTTGTGTTTTTGAAAGAGAAAAAATAGGATCAAGCTTATTTGTATAAGTCGGTTCCGGCAAATTTGAAAAAGCTTTTTGAATCAAAGCTGAATTTCTAAATGAAACCGCGCCAAGTGATAAAATCAAAATTATTAAGAATGAATTTGCAACTTTTGGAAACTTCAAAAGCAAAAAAACAACGGCTGCAAAAATCAAAATCAAAACTGCTGCATTTATGATTATTTCTTTTAACGCAGGCGTAAAGACTTGCGGCTGCATAAATTCAAGCCAGGCTTCAACAGGTCCGTAATGCCCGCCAAAAACAAATGTGTTTACAACTGCAGCAAAAGCTCCGGCTGAAAAAAGAATCGCAAGAATTTTCTTTATTCTTACAGAAAAAAGCGCATAAAAACAAGTTGGCCATAAGACAAAAAATCCTAAAGCCTGGAAAAATGTCGAGAACAAAAAAACGAACGGCGATTTATATCCGTCAACGTAGCAATAGTTATTAGGCTCGCTTTCCATAATAATAGAAGGAATTGCAAGTCCTGCAAGAAGAGCAAGAGCAAAAGCTGAGGAAACGAAAATTCCGCAGCGTAAATTTTTATTTTTTTCAAGGATTTTGAATGAATTGTCAACTATTTTTGAAATCTTTATTAAAATAAATGGAACAAAAGGAATAAGTAGTCCAAATACAAAAATAATCTTTTTAAATCCGCTTTTTGCAAAGTAAAGAAATTTAAATGGAGAAATTATGCAGAACACAGCGAAGATGCAAAGAATGATATAAAGAACTTTCTTTGGATTTTTTAGTTTGTAAAAGATATTTTTCACAAGAGAAAGAATGTTGTTCATCGTCCAGTAGACGACAAGTCCCGCAGGCGAATTGTATAGAATGACAAGGAAAATCGCCGCGAATGCGTAAATCTGGATTTTTTCCCGTAGCGGATGGCCTTTTGAGTAAATGAATCCTGAACAGCAATTTATTATTGTCATTGCAATAGGAAGAACGTTTATCGCCAGAGCACCGATATGAAAAGTTTCGTCCGGCTTGCCTAAATCTTTTATGAAAAGAAATGGAATTCCGTTTAAGCTTCCTAAATCAGAAAGAAAATGATATGCCGCAAGAAAAAAAGGAATTTGAATCAAAAGGCTGAACGAAGAGCGCAAAGCCATAATCGGGCTGTAATGATTCTGCCTGTAAAAAGTGTTCAGAATCATATATTGCTCGTCGCCTTTGAAGAATTTTTTTATTCTCTGGATTCCGGGCTTTAGCTTCGCCTGCGTTTCGCGCTCTTTGTCCTGCCATTTTTCAGCGACCATATAAAGCGGAAGCGTACATAAAGTCACGACAAAACTTAGCCCGATAATTGCAAAAGGGGGCATATAAGTCGCTTCATATATAAACTCATAAAAAAATTCAAGTAGCTCATTAAGAGGAAAAATAATTAGATTATAAAGTGCTGTGAACATAGTTTCATCAATTTATATTAAAAAAAACGAATTTACAATAAGTTACATTTTAAGAAGATATTCCGCTAGAGACTGCAAGTCGGCCTTTTGTTTCTTAGAGACAATTTCGTACCTTGCAAGTGATTTTTTTGAGTATTCTTCATAAATATCTTTGTCAAGAAGCTGTAAAATTCTGTTCTTTATTTCGCTTACAGAATAAGGATCAAAATAAATCGCAGCGTCTCCGCAAACTTCAGGAATCGAGCTTGTGCCGCTCGCAGCGACAGGTTTTCCGTACTTCATCGCTGTTACTGGCGGATATCCGAAACCTTCATTTAGGCTAGGATAAATAAAAGCGTACTGGTTTTTCGAAAGTTCAAGAAGTTTGTCTCTGTCTATGTAATCCAAAAAAACAAAATTTTTTTTGTTTACAAGCTTCTTTGTAAAGATTTTTTTGTTTGTGACGCCGGTTAAAACGACTTTAAAATCACTGTTGTTTTTATCTGAAAAAAATGAGTCAAAAGCCTGAACCGCTCTTAATGCGTTTTTCGACCATCTTGCCGCGCTTGTGATTAAAAAATATTTGTTCTTTGTTAAATCATATTCTGCAAAGAAATCGGACGCTTTTTTTCCTGATGAAAAGTCAGAATCACTGTATTTTGAATAATTGTCAAGCTGATCAAAATTAGGAGATGAAAAAACCGGGATATTCTTTTTTCCCGTTTCCGGAAAAAAAGATTTTATGCTTGCCCAGGAATGTCTTGAAATCGTTATAACATTTATCCTGCTGTCTGTAACAAGCCTTCCGTTTATTCTATAAAGCTTTTTAAGATAAATTTTTTTTGCCGGTCCCATGAAAAGATAGAATTTTATTTTTTCTTTAAAATTCTTTGCATACTCAATCATTACTTTGTCAAAAGGCATTTCAAGAGTTCTAAGTCCATGGACAGTTGTGTAAAACTGAATTTCACCGAGCGGAAGATTCTGATTCAAATTCAGCATTGCCGAATACATTCTGTCGATTTTGAATTCTTTGATGATTTCTTTTACAGATTTTTTATTTATATCAATCAAGGAAATCCTATTTACTTCGCAGGCTTTTATGATTGCCGGATTTAAATAAGATTTTTTATCAAAATAGCAGAAAAGTTTCGTGCTGGCGAAAAGTTTTTTTTCATAAACAAGCTCGACAATCTTAAAAAACAAAACTTCGCCGTAAGCTCCGCCTCCGTGGAATTTGCTTTCTGGAGAAGGCTGTGTTGCTGTTAAATCATAAAGAAAATTCATATTTTCACCTTTTTTCTGGATGTTTTAGATAAATGTAATAAATATTGCCTGCGCCGGAAATTTTATGATAATAAGTGTCTTTTATGACCGGAAGATTTAAAAGCATTTCCTGAGTTTCTTTTGGAAGCACTTCAAAATAATCTTCAGACAAAACGTCAAAATCCATGTTGTAATTATTTAGAAGATAATGCGAAAGGGCAGGCGAGAGATTTACAAAAGGAATATTATAATTTTTTCTTTCTGTGTGTGAATTTTCTCCCCAGCCTGGCATTTCGCGGATGTAAAATGTATTTTTTTCATACGGATTTATTATTTCGTTCAAATCGGAAAGCAAAACTGTCGTTCTAAAATTTTCGTAATTTTTTTGCTTTGCCATGACATTTCCAAAAACTGTGTCGTAAACAATGAATCCATGAAAAAGAAGCAGCGCGCAGATAAAAGAAATTGTCTTGAGCTTGCCTTTTGAATTTAGAAAGTTAAATATGGAAACTGCAGCGATTACAGCCGTAAATCCCATGAAGGCGCGCGCATGAATCAATGCTACAGCAAGAATTAAATATGCGCCGAAAGAAAAAACAATTATAAACGCAAGCACAAAAATAGAAAGCGTAAGAGATGCGGCCTTGTTTCTTTTTGAACTTGAAACAGAAACAAAAATAAAAAGCAGAAAGTCAATCGCTAGAAAAAATTTTATCCATAAATTTCCAGAATAATCAAAAATTGCCTTTAGATAATTTTTTAGATTTGAAGAAAATGCTGAAAAAATATTTTGCGCCTGAGCCAGATTGTTAAAATTTACCGTGTCAATGTCTGATTTTGTATTTAAAAAGAAAAATTTGAAAATAAAAAGAGAAACGACAAAGCATAGAACCGATATTCCGACAAATCTGAAAACAGACTTTAAATCATCATTTCTGTTCCATTTTAAAAGCGCAAAAACTGCTGTAAATACAATGTAAATTGAAGTTCCCGCCTGATAAGAAATGCAAGCGCCAATTAAGCTGAAAAACGACATAAAAATGTAAGTTTTCTCATCTTCATAAAACAAAAAAGGAAGAATTCCGAACAAAATCGCCATTGCCATGTAAGGTGAGTCAAATTTGTAGGCGAGATTCGCGATAAAAAACGGACTTAATCCTATAAAACTTGCAGGAATTAAAGCTTTTAACGTGACATTTCCATCTGAAAAACTGTAAACGGAAAAAAAAGAAGCTAATGTGATAAAAAAAACTGCCCAGATCTGTGTTAACGGTGTGATGTCGTTTATCTTGATGTTTGTGTGAATAAAAACTGAAAGAATTTCAGAAATATATCTTGAAGAGCCAATCCATGAACGCTCACCTGTGTAGCTGCGCCTTAAATCGTCGGCGTAGTCGTAGTTCGCATGAATCAGCGCAAAAAAAGCGACAGCGAAAATTCCAGCCAGAATCAAGAGCGAGCTTTTTGTCTTTGGATTTTTGAAAATTTCGGCGAATTTGAATTTGATTCCATCAAAGATTGATTTTCCGAGCTTTGTGAAGCAAAGAAAATAAACAACAGCAAGAAAATATATGCAAAGATAAATGCTGTGCTGAAGAATGTTGTCCCAATGGGAAAAATCGCGCAGCTTCCGGTTCATCAAATTTTCAACGATATTCGTGATAAAAAACGAACGTATAAAAGGAAGTGAAACAATTAAAAATAAGGCAATCAGAGAAAGAATTCCATATTTTAATATCTTCTTTGATTCTAAATGCATTATTCTTCCTCTCTGGCTATATAAATCGGTCTTCTCTTCACTTCAGTGTAAATCTTTGAAAGATAAAGCCCTAAAATTCCTATTGTAAAAAGTTGAATTCCTCCAATAAAAATTATTATGCAGACAAGCGACGCCCAGCCCTGAACCGGATCTCCGAAGGCTAGTTTTCTTATGATTAGGAAAACGATAAATATGAAAGCCAGAAAAATTGCGAAAATTCCAAGAAATGCCGCAAAAGCAAGCGGCTTTGTTGAAAATCCGATTATTCCGTCAATTGAATACAAGAAAAGCTTCCAGAAATTCCATTTTGTTTTTCCTGCGCTTCTTTCAATATTTTCATAAGCAAACCATTTTGTCTTGAAACCGATCCATGGAAAAATTCCTTTTGTAAAACGGTTCCTTTCGCTTAGTGATAAAACTGCGTTTTTGTATTTTTCTGTCATAACCCGGAAATCTCTTGCGCCGTCTACAACTTCTACATTGCTCAGTTTCCCCATTATTTTATAAAAAAGACGTGCAAAGAACGATCTTACCGGCGGCTCGTTTTTTCTAGTTACGCGTCTTGTCGCTGCGCAGTCGAAGCCTTCATCTTGAATTGCATTTAGCATTTGTGGTATCAGGCTCGGCGGATCCTGCAAATCAACATCCATCACAGAAATAAATTGGCCGGAAGCTTTTGAAAGTCCTGCGTAAAGAGCTGCCTCTTTTCCAAAATTTCTGCTGAAAGATATGAAATGCACTCGCTCGTCATTTTCCCGGAGCTGTTTTATTATTTCTAAAGTTTTGTCAGAAGATCCGTCATCAACAAAAATATATTCGATTTTCTTTTCTTTAATTTTGTTCTCGGAGAAAATTCTTTCACATTCTTTATAAAAGATAGGAATTGCCTCTTCTTCATTAAAGCAAGGAACAACGACAGAAAGATAAGGCTTGCTCATTTTTCATCTCCTGGATTTTTTTCATCACTTTTATTTTTAAAAACCACCAGCCGCTGGCCAAAATAATTTAAAAGCGTGTAAATACACATTCCGGCGAGCATCGCGCAGTTTTCCTGAATTTTCACGCTTTGATTTTTCAGAATAAACATCATCAGATTTTTTGCTCCAACGTAAGCGATTAAATAGCAAAGCGCAAGATTTATGATAAAAAAAAGAATTTGCTTCGCGCTTTTCTGCTTGTTCTGAAACGTAAAATATTTGTTTAAAAAATAACTTAAAATTCCGCCGCAAACATAATTAAAAACTGAACTCATCCAGTACGAGCAATGAAAAATGTTGTATAAAATAAACATTATTCCTGCTCCGACAATCGTGTTTGCGACACCGACAGCAAGAAATTTGATGAATTTTCCATCAATAAGCTTCATGCTAAAAAATTATAGCAAAATGGAAAATATTGTTCTATAAAAATCATTTTTTCAAATGCCGTGGAACTGGATGTTTTAATTCATAGAAAATCCATGCGAAACGTGGAAAATTATGGATTATTTTGCATTTAGCAGATTTTCCTTTTAGCATTTTTGCATGCTTTTTAAATTCTTCATAATTTCTATGATTTATTGAAAGATTTATGAACCAAATCTGCTTTTCTTCGTCAAATTTTGCACGCGTTGTGTTTCCAAGGCCTTCTTTTTGGATTATATACTCGTGAATGTCCATGATTGAATTTGCAAAGCTCAGAGCTTTTTGAAATTTTCCAGAATTGCTTATTGAAGAGTTCATCACCCGGTAGGAAGCCAATTTTTCGTGGATAAAAAAACATTTTGAATGCTTTGAGACAGAAAGCCAAGTTGCTCTGTCAAATGTCTGAAAATTTCTTTCTATATAATCATCTATATTGCAATATTTATCATAAACAGATTTCCTTATGACAAGAGTAAGCGCGCCAATTGAGGCAAAATTCATCAATGCGTCGTACCATTCTCCGTTTAGGCCAGCGTCAAAATCTTTTACGGCTTCACCTGTTTTTTCTCCGTTTTCATCAATTGTGTAATAGTCGCTGCAGCAAAGTCCGTAGTCATCATGTGATTCAAGAAAAGAAACTTGTTTCTGAAGTTTTGATGAATCTGACCAAATGTCATCGCTTTCAAGAATTGCAAAATATTTTCCTGAAGCATTTTCGAGCAAGCATTTGTAGCTTTTTAGAAGCCCCTGGTTTTTTTCATGCGTGAAAATTTTTATTTTATCAGGATTTTTTTCCTGGTATTTTCTTGCAATTTCCAAGGTTTTATCTGTAGAACAATCATCATTAATGAGAAGTTCCCAGGAATACTCAGTTTTCTGAGAAAAGGCTGATTCAATTGCCTGTGCAATGAATTTTTCGTGATTATAAGTCGGCATTAAAATTGAAACCAAGAGTTTATTATTTGTTTTGTCCATTTTTTTCTAGCTCTTTTAACATTATTGCGACTTTTTTAGCGGATGTAATTTTCCATCTAAAAAGACCTAAAAGGCGTTTTGAAATCCGGAAAATTCGTTTTGCTAGATTTTTATCTAGAAAAATTGCCACATAGTTTTTTACATAATATCTGAACGTATAAAAATCCTTGTTTTGCATATGTTCAAAATATTTGATTGTGCTTTCAATATATTTTTTTTGATTTTCAGAAAGGGAAAGCCTTTCGGAATTTTTCAAAACCGTTTTTCCGAAATTTATTTTTTTTAAATTGTTTTTATAAAAATCTGAAAACCATTTAGCATCCCGCGTTTTAAAACTGTTTCCGATTTCTTCCGAAAATTTATTATCTTTATTTGTTGTGACCTGGCTTTGATGCTGCCTGTAGCGTATAGAACAGTCTTCAAGATAATTTATTCCGTTCTTTTGCAGCGCATTAAAGGCAAACCACCAGTCATGATATTCAAAATCATCAGGGATCGGCAGGCAGCTTTTTAAAAAATCTGTCCGTGAAAGAAGTGTTGAGCCTTGCACAAAATTTGCATGTAAAAGATGCTTAAAAAGTAAATCTTTGTCTTTTGGAATAAATTTGTAACCGACAGAATCTTTCATTGTGTAGCCTGCGTCATTTCCATCGTCGTCTATAATTTTAGAATTTGTGCAGACAATATCGTATCCGTCGAGCGCTTTCAAAGATTTTTCAAGTTTCCAAGATTCCCAAATATCATCTTGGTCACTTAAAGCCGTAAATTCTCCGTTGCAAAGAGAAATGGCTTTTTCAAAATTTTTCTTAAATCCAAGATTGTGTTCATTAAGATAAACTTTTATTCTAGAATCAGTTTTTGAAAGTTCTGATAAAATTGTGCGTGTTCCGTCTTTTGAGCAATCATCACAAATCACAATTTCAATATCTTTATAAGTCTGATTTAAAATTGAATCTATCTGTTCTTTTAAATATTTTTCTCCATTATATGTTGCGAGTGCAATGCTAATCATTTTTTTGTTCCTGTTTAGTCTTTTCTGTTATTGAATGTTTGATATTCCTTAAATATAATTAATAATTCGTAAATGAATATCAAAACATTATAGATGTTATAGGAAAAAATGTCATATGTCAAAATCCATAAAATGTTTAAATGGCTTCCGTTTTGTTTTATCTTTGTTTGTTTTTTTCGCTCATAATAGCTTTTATAACTTTTCCGACAATGAAAAATTAAAACTGTTTTTTACAAAATATTCACATTTGGGCGGTGTCGCGGTAACTGCTTTTTTCATTTTAAGTGGTTTTTGCATTTATTTAGGGTATGGCTGTAAATTTTCAAAACTAACAAAAGAATCATATTTTGATTTCTTGAAAAAACGCATAATAAAAATTTACCCTTTGTATTTTGTAACAATGATTATTGTTTTTATTTTTCAATTTGTAATGAGTTCATTACATGATTTTAGTTTTTTGCATCTTATTTATAGATTTTTTTCACATATGTTTGAGTATATTTCCTGTGCATTTATGATACAAATTTATTTCCCAAATCATATTCTTGATGGCAATGGTGCCGCATGGTTTATAAGTAGCATTTCTTGGATCTATCTGATTACTCCGTTTGTTTTACATTTTATTTCAAAAAGAAAAGTGTCCAATAAAAAAGCTCTTGGTTATGCATTGTTTTTTATTTTAATAGTTTTTTTGTTTGAAAAACTATGTGCTCTGTTGCAAGAAGTATATCCAGAAAATTCAAATATTATTCGTGAAATTTTTTATACAAATCCTTTTGTCAGGTTGCCAGAATATATGATCGGAATATTTATTTCTATTATTTTTACTAATGTTTGTGATAAAAATAATACAGATAATGAAAAATCTTCAAGAAAATTATTTTCTTTTTTAGAAATCGTGTTTTTTATGCTTCCGCCTTGCTTTAATTGGTGGGGAGGAAAATTTAATCTAGAAGTTTTCTGTTGTCTTTTTTATTCACTTTTTATTTTTGTCGTTTCATTTGAAAAAGGTTTCCTAAGTCATTTATTCAAAAGAAAGACTTTCATTTTTTTAGGTTCGTTTTCAATGGAAATTTATTTGATACATTATGTTCTGTTGATCCTAGAAGCAAAATTTCCTGTTGCGGTTCTAATTAAAAAAATTGAATATTTTTGGATATTTGCAATTCCTGTATTCAATTTCTTTTTAACTTTGCTTCTTTCATTTCTCTGGAAAAAATATAGGTTGACTTTTTATTCAAAAAACACGCTTGTTTGATTCGAGACATATGACTGTAAAAAATAGCTGAAAATTGACATTAGTTATTTTATTAGTCCAAATTTCGAGTTTTCGAATCCAAGCCTGAGCGTTGTGATTATAATCGCAATTGTAAAATAGAAAAATGTCCTTATTCCGCTTGCATAAACTGTAGGGGAGAAGCTTAAAATGAATGCTGAGCAAAAACCTCCGAATATTGTGATGCAATTGAAAATACCTGACTCTCGGTTTTTTGATAGCCTGTAAATCTCCGTGATAAGCGCAAGCGCAACGATTGCAAAGATTATTGTTTCCACGGCAATCTCTATGGATGAAAAGTCACCCATTCCTGCTATAAATTTATTTTGAAACAAAGAAAAATCAAGAAAGCTTATCTGAAATCTGTGTGCGATAATTGAAAGAAATTTAAGCCCATAACAAATGAGAATAAAAATATTCAAAACTATAGTTATGATAAAATCTTTTTTCTCATGTTTTTTGTAAGCTTTAAATGTCATAACACAAAGAAGCGGAACTAAAAGAAAATTAATTTCACGTATACCAAAAAAATATGAAAATATTGAAAGAAAACCCATATGGCATTTTTGAAAAAAAGAAATATTTTTCCACTCTGGAAAATACTCTCTGATAGAGACAATGGTTCGCTCTTTATTTCCAGGACAAGTTATTATAAAAACAAGCGAAAGGAGTGAAATTAACAATGCAGCTGTAAAAAAAGCAACATCTTTTTTTTCAATTTTTCCTTTGTGGCCGTAAACAATAAATAAAAAAATTGAAAATCCAATGCATAAGGCTAAAATTTCTTCTTTGCTTACTGCGAAAAACAAAAGAAGAATAGAAACAATTTTAAACGCGCTGTTTACTTTTCTTCTTTCAATAATTTTCTTAGAAATGAGCAGAAATGGCATGAATGTAAAAAAAGGCCAGAGATAATTTGTTGTTGTTGCCAGCCAGCCAGCAGAATTAAACATTTTCAATGGAACTAGAAGAAAATAAAGAATTGCTGTAAAAGCTAAATTTTTATTTTGTTCTGGAATAGAAAGCTTGATTATGTAATAAATAATCCCTGTCAATATAAGCGAATCAAAAAATTTCCAAAATATAAGATTTATTCTAAATAAAAGAAAAAGAACTGTTTCAATCAGCAAGCGGCTTGTCCATGTTGAATATCTTTCTTTTAGAAAATCAAAAAGAGTTGCAGAAGCAGCTTTCTCCTGGAAAAAAAAATCATCATTGAAAGGCTGTGCAAAAATTAGATGAAATGCAAATGCAATTAAAAAATAAAAAAAAAGATAAATTAAACAAAAGTTAGTTTTCAAGTTTTTGATTTCTAAATTTTTCATGATTAAATCAAAATCTCCGGATAGCATAAATTGACATACTTATTTTATTAGTATAATGTAAAATAGTTTTATGAACAAGTTTCTGAAATTTTTCTTTTCCGTTTTTATGGTTCTTCTGCCGTTTTTGCTTATAAATGGATTGTATATAAAAGCTGAATATTCACAAGGCGATTCTGATTTAACAAAATTTCGTGAGGTTCCGTCAAATATAAATCTCGTGAATTTGGGTTCTTCTCTTGGAAAATTTTCATTTGACTACAAAAATTATCCGGAATTAAATGCTTACAATTTTGCTCTTTTGCAACAATATTTGGAATTTGATAAGAGTGTTCTTGTTCAATTTAAAGATAAACTTTCTAAAAATGCAATCGTACTGATTATAGTTGGAATGATTGAATATGATAGCATTCCGTCAAGTGAAACGGTTGCGAATGTTGAGAAAAAATATTATCAATTTATAGATTTAAAAAATCTTCCTGATAAATCTTTTTCAAAGTACATAAAATTGAAATTTTTCCCTGTCTTGGCTGCCGGGCATCCATTTAAGACTATATGGAAATATTATTCAAAATTTTTTGATAAGTCTAAAGACTCTGATATTTCTGAACATCAGATAAAAAGATTTTCTGATAACTCTCATGAAGAACAAGTTTCTATCTCAAAATCTGAATTTAAACGATGTTTTGAACCATTCCCGCGGTTTGGAGAAAAAGGCCTTGATTATAATGAAAATTTAGTTTCTGACATTATTGAAATCTGTAGAGAAAATGACTTTGTTCCTGTTGTTGTTTCTACTCCTATGACAAAAACTTTTCTTGAGTGTTATCCGTCGGAACCTGGATTTATAGAGGCAATCAGCAAATTTAAAAATGATTTGCATAAAAAATATCCAGATGTGAAATGGATGGATTATTCTTATGATAAAAATCTTTCTGATAAGCCTGAATTTTTTATGGATCCGTTCCATTTGAATTATGACGGTGCTTTGATTTTTACAGATGAAATAATTTCTGATCTAAAAAAATTTAAATTGTTAAAATAGTAACTGCATATGAAAGCGACTTGTAAAATATTATTTTTTTTATTTGCTCTTTTTTTTCCCTTTTTGATATTGAATTTTTTTTATGAAAAGGCTGAATTTGAACATGGTGATTCAGATGTCTCCAAATTTTTTAATGTTCCTCAAGAAATAGAATTGGCAAATTTAGGTTCTTCCCATGGTAAATATTCATTTGATTATTCTAAACATCCTGAGCTAAATGCTTTTAATTTTGCTCTTCCGCTTCAGCCGCTTGATTTTGATTATAGAATTGCAAAACAATATATAAATAATATGCAAAAAAAATCTGTTTTGATGATTGTTGTGAGCTGGTTCGAAATTGATGCTATTCCGACTGAAAAAAATTATCAAGAAACAGAGAAAAAGTACTATCAATTTTTAAAGCGGAATTTG
The DNA here is from genome assembly GCA_964538245.1 of uncultured Treponema sp. GTDB lineage: Bacteria > Spirochaetota > Spirochaetia > Treponematales > Treponemataceae > Treponema_D. Next base: position 27,233 of record CAZIFO010000012.1, on the reverse strand, counting down.
CTTCCTGATTCATCTTTTGGGAAATATTTAAAACTAAAATATTTTCCTATTTTTGCATCTAGCAGCCCTTTTAAAACTATAAAAAATCAGCTTGTAATTCCTTTTCTAAATAAAAAGAAGAATGCAAACAATGAATATAAAAATATTGAAATAAGAAATTCTTTTAAGACTTGGACTGTAGAAAAACAGGAAAAGGAATCGAAGGAAGCCGCTGAGGGAATTTTTAGACGATTTGATAGGAAAGGTGAAGAGGGAATACAATATAACGAAGGATTGTTAAAAGAAATTATCCGCTTGTGTACTGACAGAGATATAAAACCTGTTATTATTACGACGCCTTTTTCATCAACCTTAAATTATTTTATTGATGAAAATAAAACGCTTGTTGATAATATCGTGGAAGTGAAAAATTTTATCAAAAAAAATTATCCTGAAGTCCTGTGGCTTGATTATTCACATAATCCTGATTTTTCTGAGCATTTTGAATATTTTGGTGATCCTTCTCATCTTATTGAAAATGGTGCTTTGATTTTTACAGACAAAGTCATTTCTGATTTAAGAGAGCTTCAAGTGTTGGAGAAATAAAATAAAATGAAAAAGAATATTGAAAGTCTTAATGGCTTTAGATTTGTGCTTGCTGTGTTTGTTTTTCTTTGCCATAACTCTACATTTGTACTTGATGAGAGTTTGGCTTGGCTTTCAAATTTTACTGCTCCTCTAGGAGGCATTGCTGTAACTGCTTTTTTTGTTCTTTCAGGTTTTTGTGTTTATCTTGGATATTCGAAAAAATTTCAAACGGTTACGAAAGAAACTTATTTAGAATTTGAAAAAAAACGCATAAAGAAAATTTATCCGCTCTATTTTTTTACGAATGTCATAGCGCTTTTAATTCAATTCGCAGTCCAGTCATTTAGTGATCATACTTTTCTCCATTTGATACATCGTTTTTGCCAGAGCGGAATAAAATTTATTCTTACGTCTCTAATGGTGCAGACTCTTGTTCCTGGCTATGCTCTTGCAGGAAATGGAGCTGCTTGGTTTATAAGCTGCATTTTTTTAATTTATCTTGTCACGCCATTTATTTTGCATTTTTTATTAAAAATAAAACTTTCAAATATAAAAGCTTTTGCTGGGATTATTATTTGTTTTTTAGTCCTTGTAATTTTTGAATGCATAAAATCTTTGCTTATAAAAATAACTGGAGAAAATTCTTTTGTTGAATTATTTTATGTTCATCCTTTTGTAAGGATTTTTGAATATCTTTTTGGGATTTTCACAGCAGGAATTTTCCTTAATATAAAGTCAAAAGAAATAGACAAGAATCAATTGTCAAATGAAAAAGTTACGGAAAAAAATCATTTTAGAAATTACATTGTAACTTTATTTGAAATTGTTTTGTTCTTTATTCCTTTTATTATTAATTTTTCATCAAAAAAGATTAATAATAAAGAAGCATTGGATTGTCTCGTATTTTCATTTTTTATTTTTGTTATTTCTTTTGAAAAAGGTTGCTTATCGTTTTTATTTCGAACGAAGATTTTTCAGTTTTTTGGTTCGCTTTCTATGGAAATCTATCTTATACATTACTTGCTGCATTCTTCAAAACTGCAATTTAAATTTGAGACATTTGCCGTTATATCGCATAAAAATTTGAGTTCATTTATTATTTTCGGATTTATAATCTTGAATTTTATTGTTACTATAATCCTTTCTTTGCTCTGGAAAAAATATTCCCGGAAAATACCTATTGTTAATTTGTTTGAAAAAGCTTTTGATAGCTAGGTGCTTTTAAATGGCGCTCATCTATAAAATCATCATTTGTAAATCCGCCGATTTCAGGATTATAATTTCCAAAAATTTTTATATCTTGAAATTCGTTCTTTAAATTCTGGGCAATTTCCTCTGTTTCTGTAAAAAGAGGATATTCATTTCGATTCAAGCGCTGATATAGAGCCGGCGGCAATGGAGTTATGAAGATTTCAATTTTTTTGCCGTCTGAATGTAAAGCGCTAATAAGCTTGTTGAAAGTTTCTACATAAAAAGGATCAGCATGAGCATTTTTTGTAATGAATGAGTTAAAATTATAACTAAATGAATTTTTTAAAACCCTTGACAGACTGTTATTCTGCGCATGAGGAAAATAAACATTGCTTCCTGTTTTGTCGATAAAAAAACTGCTATCTATTGTCTCCTCATTTTCATTTCCATTGAGTACATGCCAGCGAGTAAACACATCAAATTTTTTTTCACATATAAATTCAACTGAGCTTCTGAAATAAATTGGAGAGAAAAGTTCTTTCAAAAGTAGTAGTTTTTTATTCTTATTTCGCGGAGCATTTTTAATTCTGTGATTTTTGTCATTGTAAAGCTGATCCAGCATTTCATTTGTGTAATTTCTATACTCTAGGGATAATGGATTGGTATCTAAAAATCTTTTATCAAAATAAATTGTGTCAAGCGAAATGATTATTCTTTTAAATTGAACCTTTTCATTTTTTATTATTGCTAGTGTCGCTAGAATATCATTAAAATCACCGCCAGGAACAGAAAAGTTATAATAATTTGAAGAGTTTGCATATTGTGCGGTCAATGTATTTGCAAAACTAGGCCCAACAGAAATTGTGTCCAAATTTTTGGGGCAGTTATCAATAAATTTCTTCTTTAAAAGTCTTGCATTGAAATTAGAAGATGTTGGATATAATGAATCTCCATTAAGAAGCTCTTCGACCATTTTGTCTGATATTTCGTGAAACAAATTGGCTGGATCTGAAATATAGTTTGTAAGACATATTATAAAAAACAATAAAGAAATGAAAATAGAAACTTTATAGAAAAATTTCTTCATTTGAGCTGTAAAAACAAACATTGCAATCTCTAGAAATTAAAATAAATAAAAGCTGTGTAAGTGCTTCCTACGACAAAAGAAAGGGAAATTATAAGCAAGACCAAAACAGAAATCCCGCTTATTATTGTATATGCGGTAGTATTTTTTGCTTTAAGTTTGCTTTCAGCCCCGGAAACAACAGGCACACTAAAAAAACGCTCTCACAAAAGATATAATAGCATATTGCGTTAGATAAAGCAAATCTGAAGGCGAATAAATTGTGTTGCTGCTGAGTCCAAAAAGTGAAAGGCCTAGTCGTAAAGCGTTTTTTGTTGAAATTGACCGGAAAATCATCATTCCGATTGCAATAACTATAATCGCGTAGATGTGCGGCAGAATTTTTTCTGTAAGAAAATTTCCTTTTATTGGATTGCCTGCTTTTGAACGTTGTTTCTTGTAATTGTCATACATTCTTTCAAGAATTATAAAAAAGCAGAAATAAAGTCCATAAATAAGATAGCTTAAGCCGGTGCCGTGCCAGGGACCGATAATACATCAGGAAACTATAAAATGCGCTATTTAGTCAACACAAAATTTTTACAGGTTTAAGGTGTAAAAAATTATGCAGCCTGTTTTCTTTCCAGCTCATTGTGCTGGAAGCATTTATACTTTCCCGTCCATGCTGATCTGGATTCCGTAGTCTTCAAGAACTTTGATGAACATCAGATGTGAACTGACTTCCCTGGTTTGTGTTAAAGATTGCAGGGCAGCCGTCTTCCTCGAATTTTTCCCTCAGAAGGCTTGCATACCGCATCGCGTTCATTGTGTTGAACACGCGCCAGCCCAGGACCTTCCTTGAGAACCCATCGATTACCGCCATCAGATAAACATTGCCAGCCAGCAGTTTTATGTAAGTGATATCCGTTGACCATGCCTGATTCGGATATCTGATTGCCTTGTATTTAAGAAGATACGGATACTTCTTGTGATATCTGCAGGCCTTTGAAAGGAAATATCGCTCCGGCTCCAAATCTTTGCATTACGCGGCGTACAGTTGCTTCTGTCGTGTCTCCGCCGCGTTTATTTATTTCGCGCCAGCCCATGCAGTAACCGTAATACGGATGCTCAGTCAGGACTTCTTTAATTTGCACAAGCAGATTGAAATTTTTTTCATCCTGTTCGGAACGCGGCCCGTAATAATACCGGCTCCTGGAAATCCCAGGCAGTTCGCACTGCTTTGAAATGGCCGGGGCCTCGTAAGCGGGCTCTACAAGATTGGATCGCAGCCGTATATCTGCCTGTACTTTTTTTAGAAAGTCGATTTCGACTTTCTGTTCACCGATAATTTTCAGAAGGATGTCCTTTTCATCTTCCTGTTTTCGAGCTTCCTCTGACTTCTTGTTCGGTCTTTCAAAAATGTCAGCCATGCCTGCAGTCGTCTATGCTTTCCACTGTGAGATCTGGTTCGGATGAACTCCATGCTTTGCTTCAGTTTCCTGAACCGTGGATTCCTCCAGCAGTGCTTCGAGTGCAACTTTTGTCTTGAATTCTTTGCTGAATGGTTGCCGTTTTCTTCCAATGTGCTTACCGCCTTGCTTTTTTTATCGTCTGTTTACACATTAAATCTGTTCCTTTTTCTGTGCTGTTTTACGCTCTCATTTTATATTTTTTGTCTCCAACAATTTTTTTTAATAAAATTATTTTAATTTGTTCATGATTCGTGAATTTATAATAAACTGTTTCAAAAAGTAAAATTATTGAGTATCTGTTTTTTTTATATTATTCTATAATAATGTTCATTCGGAAACTTTTTGTAAAATTTCTTCTAATTTCCTTGCCTTTTATAATTTTGTCATGTTTTTACAGATACGTAAAATATGCAGTAGATGATGAAAACAGCGTAAGTAAATTTTTCTCTGTTCCTGAAAATATCCAGTTTGCAAATACAGGTTCATCTCATGGAGGTGCTATTGATTACAAATATTGGAATGAAAGCCAAAATGAAAATTTAAGGAATCTGGTAAAGTTCTCCTTTTCTAAACCGACTCAGCCCTTGATTTTTGATTATGAAATAATGCGCCAGTATATAAAAAAAATTGAGAAGGGAAGTCCAGTTGTTATTCTTTGCTCATATTTTGAGATTGACGGAGTCCCTCAAGAAGAATCAATGGAATATCTTAACAAAAGATATTATCAATTTTTAAAACCGAAATTTCTTCCAGGCTGGAACCTTGTAAATTTTGTGAAATACAGATATTTGCCGGTTTTTACAACAAAAGATTCTTTAAAATCAATGAAAAAAATAATTAAGGAAAAAATTATACAGCCAAAGCCCATTCCGGAAACTAAAGAAAAAAATAATATTACGAAGTTGTCTGATTTCTCAGAGGAAAAACAGCAGGAGGAATTTTCTGCGGCAAAGCGAACTTTTGATGTTGGCTTTACAAGAAGTGGAAATGATGGACTAATTTACAATAAAAAACTTTTGGAAAAAATTATAGACTTATGCTACAAAAATGATTTACGTCCCATTATTCTTACGACTCCTATTCCTGACGGAACAAATAAATTGTATGAAGCTGACGGTTTTTTCCCTGTTTTTGAAAAATTTAAAAGCGAAATTCTTTCTGACTATTCAAATATAAGATGGCTGGACTATTCACGAAATGATTTTTTTTCATATAATTATAACTATTTTGTGGATGGACATCATATGAATGCATTGGGAAAAGAAGCCTTCATGCGTGTTCTAAAAAGTGATCTCGAAAAACTTGAATATCTATGAATTGGTTTAAAAACCGATAGATTAAGATAAAAATTCCGTCTTAGCTGACTTCGATTTTTTGTCTTGATGAGTCTGCGTTGCAGACTTGTATATAAACTGTGCTTTTTCATTTCATTGCGGAAGCACGTAGAAAAGTCAGGAAAAAGTCGAAACTTTTTTCTTGATTATTTAGATAGGTGGAATTATGTTATTTAATAGCGTTGAATTCTGTTTGTTCTTCCCGATTGTGTGCATCGCTTACTTTTTTTGTACAAGCAAGATTAACAAGAATATTGTAAGCCAGATTCTGTTGCTTGCGGCGAGCCTTTTCTTTTACGCCTGCTGGAATCCGTCGTATCTGGCGTTAATTCTTATTTCTGTCGTCATAACTTATTTTTCCGGCATTTTCATGGAAAAATATGAAAATCACAAGGGACTTGTGCTTACACTAAGCCTTGTTTCAAATCTTGCGATTCTTTTCTTCTTTAAATATTATAATTTTTTTATCGACTCAATTTATTTCGCATCAACTTTATTCGGCCATGAACTGAAAATTCCTAAATTTGATGTGCTTTTGCCCGTTGGAATTTCTTTTTATACTTTCCAGGCGCTTGGATATTCGATTGATGTTTATCACAAAAAAATTCAAGCCGAACGGAATTTTATTACTTACGCTTTGTTCGTGACTTTTTTTCCGCAGCTTGTCGCTGGTCCTATTGAAAGAACAGAGAGCCTTCTTCCGCAGTTTAAAAAAGACTATAAAATTGACTACAAACGTATTACAGACGGATTGAAGCTCGCCGCCTGGGGATACTTTAAGAAAGTTGTTGTGGCTGACAGACTTGCTATTTATGTCAACGGAATTTATAACAATGTTTCAGGTTCGACAGGCTCTTCGCTTGCGCTTGCGACTGTTCTTTTCGCTTTTCAAATTTTCTGCGATTTTTCCGGATATTCTGATATCGCGATCGGCGTTGCGCAGGTTCTTGGTTTTAAATTGATGAAGAACTTCCGCCGTCCTTATTTTTCAAAGTCAATTCCTGAATTCTGGCGAAGATGGCATATTTCTCTTTCAACTTGGCTGCGCGACTATCTTTATATTCCGCTGGGCGGAAACCGTTGTTCAAAAGCCAGGCACTATTTTAATATTTTCCTGACGTTCTTTGTCAGCGGTGCTTGGCATGGAGCCGCCTGGCATTACATTGTCTGGGGAAGCCTTCATGGAATTTATCAGATTATTGGGCTTGTAACATTGAAACTCCGCTCAAAACTAGGCTTGAAAGCGAAAGTCCTTGTGGAAGACAAAAATTCTAAGTCTGGCGTACGTGCAAAACGTGGTTGGCAGATTGTCCAGGTCATTATAACATTCGCGCTTGTCTGCTTCGCATGGATGTTTTTCCGTGCCAACACTATGGGAGATGCTCTTGAAATCCTTGAAAAATTCTCTCAGGTTCCAAGTGAGATTGCGGAAGCATGCAAGACTATTTTTTCCGGAAAATATGTGCGGGCTGTGAAAGGTTTGTTCCTTCTTAATGAGAGCATAAGCGGATATGGAGTAAAGCACATGATTGGTGCTGTCGCTTTGATTATGGTTCTTTTTGTTGTCGATTTGATGACTAGGAAAGAAGACGGCGTCGCTATTATAGACCGACAGAAATGGTTTATACGCTGGCTTCTTTATTATGCAATCACATTTGCAATTTTATTTCTTGGAACGCAGGGAAAAAGTGAATTCATTTATTTCCAGTTTTAAAAAGCTTTGTTATTAAAACATCAGATTTTCAAGATTGCCTGACTGAATTGCATAACGCTCAACGTATTCTGCAATTACATAGTCAGGCTTTATTTTTTCTAGCATGCCTTTTTTATAAAAATCTCTGTGGATCACGTAAACATTCTTAAAATAATCTGTAAAATGAAGCGGCAATGCTCTTCTAAACGAATCTCCGATTATCAGAAGCGTTTTTTCAGATTTTGCCTGATTGTTTGTAAAAAAAGCTTGCTTTTGTTCTTCAGAAATAGGAATTGGAAAATATCTTGGAGTTTCTATAATAAAATCATTTTTTATAAGTCCTTTTAATCCTATAAGATTTTCCAGATCCGCTTCTTGTTTTGATGAGTAGTTTTGTGATAGAGAAATTTCATCAAAATTTTTAGAAGAAATTTTGTAAAAATCAAAAAAAGCCTGCGCCGCGAAAAAAGAGCCGCTTGTAGTCCAGTGCGTATCATGCGGATAATAGAGAACAAATTTCTCTTTATTTTTTTGCAGCTTTTCTTTGATTTTGATAACCGAAACACCTTCTTTTTCAATTTCCTCAAGAAGTTTGTCAGCGCAGTTTTGTTCAGAAAATTTGTATTTTAACGGCATGTATTCAAAATAAATATTCTCTTTGTCTGGTGCAAACATTATGGAGAAATTTATATTTCTTCTTTTTAGAATTTCGCTCACATCTTTCACACTTCTAATTGCGTTTTGAATTTCTTCGTCCGTATATATGTTTTTACCTTCGTAAATTCCAATTGGATTTCCATCAATATTATTTGCATAAAATAGCCAATTGTTTTTGCCCGCAATAACTTGATTTGAAGAAAAAGTTCCAGTAAGAAAGAAATTTGTTCTGATTGCAAATTTAGACATAATATCTTTGTTAAAAGTAGACCAGCTTAATCTTGAGTCAATATAAGCTGTCATTTCTTCTAATGTCTCATTCGAGTGCCTTATATGGTTTATGATTCTTTTTGCTTCGTGAAAAAAACAAAAAGAGCTGAGAGAAATCAAGAAACAAAAAAATATAATAGGCATAAAATTTATGTGATTTTTTTTCATATGGTTTCCTAAAATTTTCCATAAATAAATGGCGAAAATCCAGAGCTTTGAATTTCACAAAATGATAGAAATAAAATTCCGAGCATAAAAATTTCTTTTACAAAATGATATATTTTTTCAACAAATTTTTGGGCTTTTGTAATTTCATTTTTTGAATGTAATATTTTTGAAATAGGCAGAGAGCAAATTATACAGATGGCAATTAGCGGGAGAAAACGTATTGTATATTCATCTGGAAAAAATGCTGATGTTCCAATTCCTATCATTCTTTTAAAATAAACTGAAAGAACCCTGATATTCTCACTCCTGAAAACTATCCACAAAATATTGATGAAAAAAAGTGTATAAATTCTATTTATGATTTTTATGTTTACAAGTCTTTTGAAAAAATTGATATATTTTTCAGCAGTTTGAAGTAAAAAGTATCCAGTTCCCCAAAGAATAAAATTCAATGTAGAACCATGCCAAATTCCAGTTAAAATCCAGACCGCAAAAAGATTAAAAATATGCCTAGTTTTAGAAACCCTGTTTCCGCCGAGAGGAATATAGATATAGTCTGTAAACCATTTTGTAAGTGACATGTGCCACCTTTTCCAAAAATCCTGAATTGAATTTGCACAATACGGATAATTGAAATTTTCAGGAAGTTTTAGTCCCATCATTAAAGCTGTTCCAATGGCCATATCCGTATAACCTGAAAAATCAAAATAGAGCTGAAAAGAATATGCAACGGAACCTAAAAAAAATCCAAGCACGGAAAGTGATTCTCCTTGTGAAGCCGCATCAAAGTAATAATTTGCAAGAAGCATAATATTATTTGCGAGAATCATTTTTTTTCCAAGTCCAAAAATAAAGCGGTGAATTCCATCATTCAAATTTTTTAAACTAAAAATATTTTTTTCAAAAATTTCATAAAAATTATTATATCTTGTTATTGGGCCTGAAGAAATTGTGATAAAAAATGTTAAAAATAAAAATGAATCTATAAATGAAAGTTTTTTATTTATTTTTCCGGTAAAGCAATCCGCTATAAGTGAAATTGACTGAAATGTATAAAATGAAATTCCAAGAGGAAATAAAATTGATTTTTTGTAAAAAAATCCACCATATTTTACAAATAAAAGCGGAATAATAGAAACTATGATTGAAATTAAAAGGATTGTCTTATGATGATATTTTTGATTCCATTTTGCAAGTATAAATACAAGCGGTGCATATATTAATAGAAGAAAAAAAGCTTTTTCACCTGCCCATAAATAAAAAACGATATTTGCGATGAAAATAAAACATTTTAAAATTTTAATTTTTGAATGAAAAAAAAATGAAACTAAAATGATAAGCGGCAAGGCAAAATATAGAAAAACATTGCTAAAAAATTGCATTTGCAAAAAATCCTAAATAGTTGATATTATCCCAGTTAGAAATCATTCTTGTCAAGAAATTTAAAAAATCATCTGCTAAATTAAAATTATATCTGGAACATTTTCACAAAGATATTTATTGGCATTGAATGTTTCATCGTAATTGTAGTTAAGGCAATATGAGCTTTTTCCTTTTTCGTCGGATGAAATGCAAAAACTGTCAACTGTGTTAAGAATTAGCTTTGCTGTTTCAGCAGAATTGTTCTGTTCTGAAAAATATCTTTCACCGTCATCTGAAAATTCTAAGCGCAGGGCTTTATCCAGCAGAATAAATTTGATGCTTATATTTCCAATGTCAAAAAGAGGATTGTTGATTCTGTCTCTTAACAGCGAACGTATTGAATCAATTATCTGATGCTTTTTCTGTTCTGAGAAGCTTATTTTATCGAGAATGCTTAAGGCCATTGCACAAACAGGTTCGATGTTAATTTCAGTGCTCAAGATTTTTACTTTGGAAAGACAAAATCCTTCCTTTAATTTTTTCCCAGCAGAAATCTCGCTGAGCCTTGAAAGCATTTGCTTCTTTAGTGTTTTTTGATCTAGCTTTCCATTTCCAAGACATGGAAAAGAGTCAAAGACAAAAAAGTGCGATGGAATCTTGAACCTGGAAATCTTGAGGTTCAATTCTGAGATAAGGGCGTTTTCATCGATGGAACGTCCTGTTTGTGGAACAAGGCAGGCTTCAATTGATTCACCGGACACTGGATGCGGCGCTCCCATGACTTTCACTTCTTTTATGGCTGGATTTTCAATTATTTTTTTCTCTATTTCAGCTGGAGAAATATTTTCGCCGTTTTTAATTATTATGTCTTTTATCCGGTCTGTTATGTGCAGATAATTTTCTTCATCCAAAAATCCTAAATCTCCAGTGTGAAGCCAGCCATCCGAATCAATTGACTGTTTTTCTTTAGGCAGCTTGTAATAGCCGTTCATAAGAAGATAGCCTTTCGCGACAATTTCTCCGGTTTCGCCTGATTTCAAAAATCCTTTTTCCTTTGACCAAATGCGTACCTGGCAACCGTGCAATGGCTTGCCTACGCTCGAAGCTCTTTTTTCAATTGAATCTTCCGGGCTTGACTGCGATATTGCCGGAGATGCTTCAGTTTGGCCGTAGCCGTTGAGAAATACTGCATGTGAAAATTTTTCTTCAAGACGCATCATAAAAACCGGAGTTGAAACGCTTCCGCCGATTAAGCAAAGGCGGACATTCGGAATGATTTTTATGTCAAATTCCGGATGTTCTATAAGTGATGAATAAACTGCGCCAACACCTGACAAATCTGATGTTTTATATTCATCTATGGTATTTATGATTACATCTGCCTTTATCAATTCATGAAGATAAACTGCTCTCGCTTTCAGCAGATAAAGAGTCGCAACCATGAGCCCGAAGCTATGGAACAAAGGAAGCGTGTTGCACAACGAATTGCCCATTCTCTTTGTAAACATATCTCCGTAGCCAAGCGCGTCATTTATTATGCTGAACTGCGAAAGCTGCACAGCCTTAGGCATTGCTGTGGTTCCAGTTGTAAAAATTATAACTGCAGTCCTGTGCGGATCGTCGTTTTTTTTATTCTCGATGATTTTTGATGCATCAATATCTTTTTTTAAATACGACTTAAAATCAATTTCATTTATGTTTATGAGTTTTTTTTCGTCGATTTTTGAAATTTTAGCAAGTTTTATAGCAGAGTCAGGATCTTTGCTGAGCGGGCGGTTGTTTCCATATAGTAGAAATAGCGAGTCGGTAAAAGATACAAGCTCAGCCAGTTCCTGATAGGGCAGGCTGTAATTCATAAGAACTGCAATTCCGCCTGCTTTTAAAATTGAAAGAAATGAAATAACCCATTGTGACGAATTATAAGACCAAAGCGCAATATGGTCATTTTTTTTTAATCCGTTTTTTACGAGCTCCGCAGCAAACGCGTCTGTTATTTTATCAAGTTCAGCGTAGGTGTATTTTTTTTTATCTGAGCATAATGCTATTGAATCAGAATTTTCTGCGGCATTTTTTTTTAGAAAATCCGCATATGTTATTTCCATAGTTTTCATTGAAAGTAAAATCCTTTTTGAAGTTTTTAGAACTGAAAATAAACGAACTGCGACTTTCCGCTTACTGAAAGGAAAATAATCGCGAATGTCAGAAGATAATAGCAAATCCAGCGGACAACAAGCGGCTGCCGTTTTATAATATCATATCCACGCTCTTTTCTTGTTATGAAGTCAACGCTAAGCAGAAAAAAGCATAAAAACAACGCAATCAAGCAATTTTTGACACCGTATCCGCTGACATTTTCTCTTAATAGAAAAAGATTTTTTATAGAAGTCTGAAATCCAAGAGTGTTGGAATCTTTTGCAAAATTAACAATTTCGGATGGAACCAAAGTGACTTTTTTTAGAATCGCCCAGTAATCGCCCATCGAATTTGCGCGGAAAACAGCCGCGGCAATGACAAAAAGTGAAAATGTTATGAAAATTTGAACAAACTGCCATCCGCGTTTTATTCTGATTCCGCTTTTTATGCTTTTGTCATATGTTCCTAAATGGCAAAAAACTAAAGCAGCTTTTCTAAATGGAGATGTAAGCAATCCTATAACCTGGAAAAATCCATGCATCAATCCCCAGACAACATAATGCCATGCAGCTCCGTGCCAAAATCCGCTTACAGCCATTACAACCATAATGTTGAAGCAATGCCTGGCTTTTGAGCATCTGCTTCCGCCAAGCGGAAAATATAGATAATCTCGAAACCATGATGAAAGGCTTATATGCCACCGTGTCCACACATCGCTGATTGATTTTGCAAAAAATGGCCGTTTAAAGTTGCGCATAAGATTGAATCCCAAAATTCTTGCGACTCCGATCGCTATGTCAGAATATCCTGAAAAATCACAAAGAACCTGGAAAGCAAACATAAACGACGCCAAAATAAGAGATGCCCCTGTCGCAGTTTCAAGATTATTGAAAATTCCGTTGACATAAATAGCAAGCCTGTCCGCAATAACAATTTTTTCAAAAAATCCCCATGCTGCAAGCTTTATTCCTGATGTTATTCTGTCATAATCAAAATCATAGTCAACTTTAAATTGCGGAAGAAGATTTTCTGTCCGTTCAATCGGGCCGGCGACAAGCTGCGGAAAAAACGTTACGAACAAAGCGTAAGTAATAAAGTTCTTTTCCGCTTTGACTTTTCCCCTGTACACATCAATCGAATAGCCGAGTGCCTGAAACGTGTAAAATGAAATTCCGACAGGAAGCAGAACATTGATTGTTGGAATTAAAGGATTTTTTCCATTATGAGCAACAAAATAGTTTACGGTGTCAGCAAAGAAATTGTAATACTTAAAAAAGAAAAGAATCGCAAGATTAGAAACCAGCGAAAAGACTAAAATCAGGCCCTTTCTGTTTGGTTTTGCCTGCATTAAAATTCCGCTGAGATATGTTATTACGATTGAGATAAGAATTAAAATTAAATATTCAGCTTTCCAGCATGCATAAAAATAAAGGCTGAACGCAAGGAGAACCGTCTGTGTGACAATATTTTTCTTTATAACAAGAGAACAAAAAAAATAACAAAGAAAAACTATTGGAAAAAAGATTAGAAACTGAACAGAGTTAAAAAGCATGCTTCTTATTATAAATAAATTTGCTTAAAAAGCAATGCTTTCCATATATATATATATATATATACTATACATTTTTTTTGAGAGCAAGATGTTGAAAAAAATAATCGTACTGTTTAAAATGAAGATAGTGTTTTGTATAAGCTGTGAGATAAAAATATGTTAAAAGATAAAATAAAAGAATATATAAACAGAGTTATTAGAAATTCTAAAACTGTTAATGGCTTAAAAAATGATATTGAAGAGAAATTCTCAATTCAAAAAGACGCATTTTTAGTTCAGTTAGATTATGTTCATAATTATGAGCGAGTAAAAAAATCGAAAGTTGTTTATACTTGCATAGTTAACAATTATGACGAGCTGCCTTTGTATAGATATTTAAATCCAGAATGGGATTATATTTGTTTTACTGATAATACTCAGGGTGGAGTATCGAATTTTAAGAATTATGGCGGCTGGAAGATAAAAAAAATTGAACATTTTGAAAAAGATGCCACCAGAACTAACAGATGGTACAAAATGCATCCTCATGAACTTTTTCCTGATTATGAAGAATCGGTTTATATTGATGCGAATATTTTTATAAATACAAATGATTTTTTTACAGAACTAGAATTGAAATCTAAAAAATCTCCTATTTTAATTCCTCAGCATCCGTTTCTTAATTGCATATACAAAGAAATTGATAGAGTTCTGTTTGAGGTATGCGGAATTGAAAAACGTGCCGATCCTGAACCTGTAAAGAAAATGAAGGAATTTCTATTGAAAGAAAATTTTCCTGAAAATTACGGCTTAAATGAGAATAATATAATTTATCGTCGGCATAATGAAGAGCGTGTCATAAAACTGATGAATGAATGGTGGTGGTTTATCGAAAATTACAGTTCCAGAGATCAGTGCTCGTTGTCCTATGTTTTATGGAAAAATGGAATAAAGCCTGATTCTATTTATCTAACAAATGTGAGAAAAATGAGCGGAATGAAAATAATAAGGCATACTTCTTTCTAGTTTTTATTATTTGTTCTTGATTTTACAAAATTATTTTTTATTGGAGCTGAACTTATGCGTTTATTTAATTTTCTTAATAAGAAAATTGTTTTTATACTGTTTTTATTTTTTTCAGTTTTTTTCGGATGGGTCATATTCGAAGAGATAAAAAATCATCAGATATATTCTGATTTGAATTTTGATGTAGATGAATTTGAAAGTGTTCAGGCTGAAACAGAAATAAATTTTTCTTTCAGTATAAAAACTGATGCAATGGTCCGACTTCATATTCCTTTTCTGTTTTCTGGAGATATTTCTGAGTCAGATTTTTCTGAAAATATTGCGGTTAATGGAAAATCGCCTCTTTGTGCAAAGAAAATAAGCCGTCGTGGAGAAGGAAAAGCTGTTTTGGCTTTATATTTTGCCGAACCTGTAAACATAGAATCTATAAAGCTCGTTTGTAAAAAAAATATTTCGTATTTACGAGATGGAGAAATTTTTCAAACGGAGCAGTATGGGCTTCCTGCAAAGACAAAAATTCTGTTTTGCTTTTGTTTTATTATTTTTATTTTGTTAATATTTGCTGTATTCAAATGCTTAAATTTGTATGTAAAGAGTTTCTCGCTGAAATATTTTTTTACGGTTGCTTTGCTCGGAATTGGCTGTATTTGTATTTGGCCGGCTTTTAACATTCCTGATGAAAAAGTTCACTTTAACTCTGTAAATTATTTCATAAATCAGTTAGAAGGAAAAAGTGCAGGCGCGGGAAATGTTAGTCTTCGTGCTTGTGACAATCAGATTTATCCGGAAAAAATACGGAATGATTCACTTTACCCACATATAAAGGATCTTGGTTATTTAGATGATTATGCTGGTTACTATTCAAATGCTTTTTCAAAAATATTTAAGTTCCCGGAAGATACTGAGTATATAACGATTTGGAGCCCTGTCGTTAGTGAGCAACGAATTATTTATTTTATTCCGCATATTATCGGAGTTTTGCTTTGCCGTTTTTTGAACACGAATCAATTTGTGTTGTATTATTTCACTTGTTTTCTCGCTCTTTTATGGAATTCTTCCATTATTGCGTTTGCATTTTCAAAAACAAAATGCACTAATTCTTTGCTCTATTTTTTAGGATTAAATGTTGGCTTGATTCAGCAAATGTGCCATTTTACTTATGATGGAACGATTTATGCGCTTGCGTTTGCGTATGTGTTGTTTTTCTTTAGTTTCTATAGAGAAAGAAAAATTTCGGATTTTGTTTTGTCAGTTATTTGTCTTGTTCTTCTTTTTCCGGCTAAAGCTCATATTTATATGCCGCTTGGATTGTTTTACATCCTTTTATTTGAAAAGCAATTAAAAGCTTTGTTTGCAAATAAAAAATATGCCTTAATCGTTATTTCAATTGTTGTGTTGGCTTTACTTCTTATTGGCGTTATTTATATATTAAAAAATTTTAACTTTTATGTATATGATGATAAGGAGATCGGTTTTATCCGCACAAAACCTAATGTTTTGCTTCATCCTTTTGATGCCTTGTTTAGATTTATTTATACAATTTCAACTCAGTTCACAGAACTTTTTGGAAGTTTTGTCGGGCTGGTTCTTGGTGTAAGAGAGTGGAACGTTTCCGTTTTTTGTGTGATTTTTTATTTTGTTTTATTGTACTATTCTGCCGCCGATATAACAAATATCGGTATAAATAAATCATTGAAAATTTTAAGCATTATTATAGCTTTGCTTTTGTCTTTGTCTATATTTGCAGGAATGTTAGTTTTTTATGCAAACACTGCCAAATTAAATGTGTATGGCGTTCAAGGAAGATATTTTATCCCAGTTTTGCCGCTTCTTCTTATGTCTTTCAGTCCTTCAAAATTGCGTTCATCACGTTTTGAAAAAAATAATTACAATAATCTTTTTTCTCTGCAGCTTGCAATTCCACTTTATATTGTTGTTGTTTATTTGAATGTAATCGCTGTGATTTTTAATGTTCATTAATAAATTAGGAAAAAAATGGATTTATGGGCAATATTTTATGGAAGAATAAAATAAGAAATACAAAATATTGTAAAATTTTAATTTGTCTTATGATGCAAAAAATGTGTTCAAAATTGGAGTTTTATAGATTAAAAAAATAATGTAATATTAAAAAATGCGTTCATTTCTCAAAATATTTAAGGTTCTTACTCCTAAGCAAATGAAAATTTGCTGGCTTCTGATTATAATGATGGTTTTCATAGCGGCTTTTGAGGCTCTTGGAATTGGGCTTCTTTATCCGCTGATTACAATTATTGGCGATCCAGACTTTCTTAAACATCATCAAGAAATTGCAAAATTCGTCGGCTTTTTTGGAATCAATAGTCACCGTGCGCTGATTTTTTTTGCTTCAATTTGTTTGTTCATTTTCTATATTGTAAAAAACGCGCTTGTTCTTTTTCAGGGAAAGCTCCAAATCGCATTTTCAATCAAAAACCAGTCTGATTATACGAAGCGTCTCTATAAATATTATATGAACAAGCCTTATTTGTATCATGTGAATACGAATATCTCCGTTATACAAAGAAACATCGATACTGGCGGAGCAATTATTTTTTCAGATATTTTGATAAATACTCTTGTAATAATTACTAATTTAATTACGATTCTGATAATTTGGCTTGCCTTGCTTTTGATGGACTGGATTACGGCGACCTGCATTGTTTTTGTAATGGGGCCGGTCATTCTCGTCTTATTGAATTTTTTTAGAAAAAAGATTGGGCGCTATGGGGAAATTCAAAATAAATGCCTTGTAAAAATCAGAAAATGGGTTAACCAGGGCTTCCGTTCTGTAAAAGAGACTAAAGTCATGCAGCGCGAGCAGTTTTTTGTGGGGCAATTTGATAAAAGCTATTCAGAATATTCTAACAGCCAGAAGAATTTTCTTTTTATCAACAGGTTCCCGAAAAGCATAATTGAGCTTGTTACAATCGGCGGAATCCTTCTTCTTATTGCGCTGAAAATGCTGCTAAAAACAAATCCTATGGACTTGATTCCGGTTTTAGGCGTTCTTGCGCTAGCTGCAGTTCGGCTTATGCCTTGCATGAATCAAATCATCGGACTTTTTAATCAGATAAAATTCAAAATGCCGCTTTTTAACGAAATGTTTGATGATATTATGGCCGTAAAGAAATTAAAGGCGGAAGATGAAAGCAATCTTTCCTCAAAATCTTCTGGGAAAATGAATTTTTCAAAGAACATTTCTGTCAGGAATCTTTGTTTCTCTTATCCGTCAAAAAATAAATATGTTCTTAATAATCTTAATTTTGATATTCCGAAAGGAAAATTTATCGGAATTGTCGGGCCGAGCGGTTCTGGAAAAACAACTTTTGTAGATATTCTGCTTGGCTTGCTTCCTCCTACGAAAGGCCAGATTCTTGTTGACGGCAAGAATATTTATGATAATGTCAGCGGCTGGCTTTCTAATATCGCGTATGTTCCGCAGAATATTTATCTTGTTGACGGCTCAATCCGCGAAAATATTGCTTTCGGCGTAGCTCCTGAAAATATTGATGACAAAAAGATTGAAAAAGTTCTGAAAATGGCTGAGCTTTATGATTTTGTTCAGACTTTGGAAAATAAGGAATTTACAGGCTGCGGCGATCAGGGGGCAAAACTTTCTGGAGGCCAGAAGCAGCGCATTGGAATTGCAAGGGCTTTGTATAATGAGCCGAATGTGCTTGTTCTTGACGAGGCTACAAGCGCGTTGGACAATGAAACAGAACGGCAGATAACAAACACAATTTTAAAGTTGAAAGGGCAGATTACAATAATTTCAATTGCCCATCGCTTAAGCACGCTTGAAAATTGTGATTTCAAGATAAAATTTGAAAACGGAAGCGCGGAGATTTTGAAAAATTCATAAATTTTTTTATAAAAAATTTTAATTAGATTTCTGGCGTTTCGTGGCTGCATTCAGATTCAATTTATGAAGTTGAATCTGATTCAAAAGTCTAGTATTATTGTAGAATGTATGAAAAGCGTTGTGATTCTGTATGCGGCTGAACTTTCAGAGCACGCATTTGAAAAAGCCTTTGGAAATAAGTCTGCGTTCGAACTTGCGCTTGAATGGTCAAAAAATGTTCCGGGCCGGGAAAAAACTTTGGTTTTCACTTCATCTGAAAACCATGAGAAAATCAAAAATCTTATAAAATCTTTCTCCGGAGCTGATTTTGAAGCTGTTTCAAAAGAAAACTGGACAAAAGGCTCGTTTATTTCTCAGATTTCTAAAATTCTCCAGGAGCAAAAAGCTGATTATGCGGTGATTTCATACGCTGACACGCCTTTCTTAAATAACGGCCTGACGAATGAAATTTGCTCGGCCCACGAAAAATATCAGGCGGAATACACTTTTGCTGACGGTTATCCTTACGGGCTTGCCCCGGAAACGCTTGACAAAGGCGCGGCAGGAATTCTTTCTTCGATAATTGAATCCTCGCACAAAGAAAAAGCTGACGAAAAAATGAGCCGCGACGCTATATTTTCTCTTTTAAGCCTTGACATTAATTCGTTTGAAATAGAAACCGTAATCGCCGAAAAAGATTACCGGCTTTTGCGCCTTGAATTTGAATGCAGCTCTAAAATCAACTTTGAAAGCTGCGAATCGCTTTTCAATATCGAAAAAACTTCCGCGGAAAATTTTGATTTTTCAAATCTTGACTTGATAAAACTTTGCGACGACGCTTCGTCTTCTGAAAATGTCTTAAAAACTGTTCCGGCTTTTTACAATATTCAGATTTCAGCAAAATATAATCACAGCCTTTCTTATGAGCCAGTTCTAAAAATGGCGGAAAATTCTGCGATGAAACAAGATATGGATTTTTCATGTTTTAAGAATCTTCTTGAAAAAATATCTGGATTTTCTGAAAAAGCCATTGTTTCTTTGAGCGCGTTCGGCGAGCCGCTTTTAAATAGAAAGTTTTTTGATTTTGTTTCTGAGACGCTCAAATATCGAAATTTTTCCATTTTGATTGAAACTGACGGAACTTTGCTTACGGAAAATCTTGCGGAGCAAATTTCAAATCTGCCGGAATCAAAAGATAGAATCAGCTGGATTGTTCTTCTTGACGCAGCGGACAAAAATCTTTACGCAAAAATTCACGGCTGCGATGAGAATGATTTTGACAAAGCTTTGCTTGCAGTTCAAATCCTCGAAAAATATTTTTCTGGAAATGTTTATCCGCAGTTTGTCAGAATGAAGGCGAATGAAAGCGAGCTTGAAACTTTTTACCGTTTTTGGAAATCTCCGGATTCTCCATCACGCGGAAAATTTATAATTCAGAAATACAACAGTTTCTGCGGCTTGCTTTCTCAAGAAAAACCTGCGGACTTGTCGCCGCTTGAGCGGAATCCTTGCTGGAAACTTCGGCGCGACATGACGGTTTTGTGCGATGGAAGCGTTCCTGAGTGCGTAAATCAGTTCAGCCAAAAAAATAAAATTTTAGGAAACGCGTTTGATGAAAATCTTGAAGAAATTTGGCGGAAATTTGACGAGAATTTAAAAAATCAAATTGACAAAAAGTACCTGGGGCTTTGCAAGGCTTGTGATGAGCACTATACCTTCAATTTTTAATGAACATCAGATTGACATGCTTGTCCTCGGAGGCACTGAAGCTGTTCCAAACACGCGGATGAATATCGCTGCGGTTATCTTGAACGGAGGCTGGAGCCAGTTCCGCGCGCAGGCCGTTGAAAATCTTGTGAAATGCGGATTTTCTGAAATAATTTCTATCGAGTCTGATTCTGGAAACTATAATCTTGAAGGTTTTGCCAGCCGCTATCCGTTTGTAAAATACATCGTTCCGCTTGAAAAAACGACCGACGGCGAGCTTGTGAACATTGCGGCTGGAGAAGTTACGTCGGATTTTTTTCTTGTTCTGCGCGACTCTCTTGATTTTTCGCACGAAATTCTTTCGCCGACGCTTTCAAAAAGCCTGGAGGATTTCGGGGCGTTTTGCATTGCGCCGCGCCTTTTGTCAGATGAAATGTCTTTTCCGATTCTTTATTCGCCTGAAATTCACAAGGGAACGATGCGCCTTGCGGCGACTTCCGTGGTTTCTGACGGACTTCCAGATTTAATGCCTTTTGATTATATTGGATTATATAATAGAGAAAAATTCATCGGAGCCGGAGGATTTGACTACACTATAACGCAGCCTTACTGGCAGAATTTGGATTTATCGTTCCGCGCGTGGCTCTGGGGAAATAAAATAATTCTTTCAACGGCTTTTTGCCTTAATTATATTGGAAATTTTCCTGTGCTTGACACAACGCCGAGCCAGAATTCAAACAGATTTTATCTGAAGAATCTTGTTCCGCGTTTTTATGATGATCACGGTTCGATTCCGCGCTCTTCCTTTTTTCCCTTTTTAAGAAGTTCTTCCTGCGGATTTTTTGAGGCTAAAAGGCAGTTCAAGGAAGCGCGCCAGTGGGTCGATAAAAATAAATATAGCTTCAAAAGAGATGTTATTGATCTCGTTGAAAACTGGAGTGAAAAATGAAAACAATAGTTGGCGTTCAGTGCAGACTTTCTTCAACTAGGCTTCCGGGAAAAGCTTTGCTTCCTCTCGGAGGAAAAACGGTCTTGGACTGGACTTTGTCTTCAATGAAAAAAGTCAAGGCGGATGAATACTGGGTTCTTACGGACAAAGATTCTTATGATTCGCTTCTTCCGATTTGTGAGCGGAATGATTTTAAGCTTTTTGAGGGGCCTCTTGAGGATGTTCTTGAGCGCTACTGCCTTTTGATTGAAAAAACTGGCGCTGATGTTGTTGTCCGCGCGACTGCCGATAATCCGTTCTTGTTCTACGAGGCGGCTTCATTTCTTCTTGAGCAGTTTATGCGCCGGAGCGAGACTTCAAACTGCGACTACATAACTTACCAGAATTTGCCGCACGGCTCCGGAATTGAAATTTTCAATGCGCACTCGCTTTTAAAGGCGAAAGAGCTGACTTCAGATCCTTATGACCATGAGCATGTGGGGCCGAGCCTTTATCATCATCCTGAAAATTTCACCAGCATTATGCTTCCGTCCCCGAAAGAATGGAGCTTTCCAAAGTACCGCACGACAATCGACACAAAGTCTGACTATCGCCGCGCGCTTGCAATTGTCAAGAAAATTTCCGGGAACAGCTTTTCAAACGAGAATCCTGTCGCCGAGCCTTATACGGCGGAGCAGATTGTCTCAGCGCTTGAAGATTCGTGCATCCAGAATCCTGTCCTTTGCGTTCCGTGTGTAAAGAAAGGAAAGGGAACCGGGCATTTGCGCCGATGTCTTTCTGTCGCTCTTGAAACCGGGGCCGATGTCTACATTCCTGAGGATGCGGGCTTGCCGGAGCTTGAAGAGCTTTTGTCGGAGGCAAAGGAAAACGGTCTTTCTGAAAGCCAGATTGTGCGCGAGCTTCCGCAAAAAGGCGACTACGCGATGATTCTTACCGACGCGTTCACTCTTGACCGGGAGCTTGCTCTAAGGCTTACGGCGGCGGCTCCTGTCACGGCGATTGACGAGGGGTCGCTTAACGGCGACCTTTGCGACTGCCTTTTAGATATAATTCCGTCTTACGGGCTCCAGCGGCCTGCGAACATAACAGATCCAAGTTATATCACGCTTCCGAAAAATGTGCGTACGGAAAAACGTCCTCAAGAATTTGAAGATATAAAATCGATCCTTGTAACCGTCGGCGGCGAGGATCCAGCCGACCTTGTTGTCCCGACCGTAAACGCGTTGTGCGAAAGCGGAGCTGAAATCAAAATAACTGCTATTTCAACTGACGCAAACGCAATAAACAGAATTCCTGAAGAATATAGAAAGAATGTGACTTTTCTGCTGCCTGTGCACAACTTGCGCGAGCAGCTTTACAAATATGACGTTGTAATCACGCATTACGGATTCACTGCTTTCGAGGCGCTTGCGGCCGGCTGCGGAGTTCTTCTTCTTGGAACAACCCAGCTTCATGTCCAGCTTGCCCAGAAATATAACTTTGAATGCCTTCCTTCACAGGACATCAGCAAGGAAAATATCATTGCATTTTTGAGCGATGTTCCTTCGCTTTATCCTGATTCTCCTGTCGCTCTTAAAAATCAGGACGGAAAAGAGGAGAGAAAAGGACTCGGCGACTTTGTAAAGATTCTTGCAAAGGGAAGAAGGTTCTACTGCCCTGTCTGCCAGGCCGGGCACGAGCCTTTCACAGATCCGATCGCCGCGCGCACAAGCCGGCATACGTTCAGAAGATGCAAAAACTGCGGAATGCTTTATATGTCCTGGACGCTCGACAGCGAGGACACAAAATATGGCGAGGACTATTTCTTTGCGGACTACAAGAAGCAGTACGGAAAAACATATCTTGAGGATTTTAAGCAGATAAAATCGCAGTGCATACGCCGCACTTCGATTGTTGACTATGTTTACCGCGGCTCCCACAAGGTTATTACGCCGTCAGTCCTTGACATCGGCTGCGCGTTTGGGCCTTATCTTGATGCGGCCGCGGACGCCGGCTGGCAGGTTTTCGGAACCGACGCTTCCCAGGAGGCTGTTGACTACGTGCAGAACACTCTCCATTATCCTGCCGCTGTCGCAAAATTCCCGGCGTTTGATCCTTCAACCGAGTTCGGCGTCAAGAATTTCGACGCCGTCACAATGTGGTATGTAATCGAGCATTTCCAGAACCTTGACTCTGTTCTCCGCGCTGTCTCAAAAATCTTGAAAATCGGCGGAGTTTTCGCTTTTTCAACTCCTTCAGCGTCCGGAGTTTCCGGCCGGTTCAACACACAGAGCTTCTTCGAGCATTCTCCAGCCGACCATTATTCTCTCTGGGAGCCGGGACGGGCCGCTTCGATTCTAAGGCGGTACGGATTCAAGGTTGTAAAGATTGTCTCAACCGGCCATCATCCAGAGCGATTTCCGCAGCTTGCCGGAAAGAAAAAGCCGGCAAGCCTTTCGTGGGCGCTTTATTCCGGGGCAAGCCATTTCTTCGGGCTTGGAGACACATTTGAAGTTTACTGCCGTAAAGAAAAAGACTTGGAAGTAAAAAATTAAAATTTCTGGCTAGATATGGAGATAAAATGAAAAAGATAATGATACTTGGCGCGGGACTGATGCAAAAGCCTTCAATTCTCGCCTGCAAAAAACTTGGATATGAGTCGGTTGTCGTTGATGCGAATCCAAACGCTGTCTGTGTTCCTCTTGCCGACACTTTTTATCCTGTTGACTTGAAGGACAGAAAAGCTCTGCTCGCGCTTGCTGAAAAGATAAATTCAGAGAACGACGATGACAATAAAATCGCGGCTGTTTTTACAGCCGGAACTGACTTCTCTGCGAGCGTCGCCTATGTCGCGCAGAATTTAGGAATAAAATCAGTCCATTCCTTTGAGGCCTGCCTGAACGCGAGCGACAAGACAAGAATGCGCGCGTGCTTTGAAAAGGCCGGAGTTCCTTCTCCAAAATTCCATCAGGTTGACAAGGACAATTTTGACTCATTGAAAAAATCAGCTGAAAAAGGCGATATTGAGTTTCCGAAGGTGGTAAAGCCATGCGACAACATGGGCGGACGCGGCTGCCGGCTTGTACGCAGCCAGGACGAGCTTGAGATTTCTGTTTCAAACGCTGTTAAGAATTCCAGAACCGGCCGCGCGATTTTTGAGGATTACATGGAAGGCTCTGAATACAGCATTGACTCTGTTGTCTACAACGGAACGCTCACAATCACAGGATTCGCCGACCGCCACATCTTCTATCCTCCGTATTTTATCGAGATGGGACATTCTCTTCCGACTGCAATCGACGCAAAGAAAAAGAACGAGCTTATCGCGACATTCGCGCTTGGAATCCAGGCTCTGGGCCTTACATGCGGAGTCGCGAAGGCCGACATCAAATACACAAAGAACGGTCCGATGATTGGAGAAATCGCCGCGCGTCTTTCAGGCGGCTACATGAGCGGCTGGACTTACCCTTACTCAAGCGGAATGAATCTTACAGAAATCGCGATGGAAGTCGCTCTTGGCCGGAAACCTATGAATCTTATCATGAACCGCGTTCCGCTTCCGTGGCAGCCGCACAGCTCTGTAAAAGACAAAATCCAGCCTTTCCAGATTTACGAGCTGAAAAGCCTCCGTTACAGCGCGGAGCGGGCCTGGCTTTCAATTCCGGGCAAAGTCTCAAAAATCTACGGACTTGAGGAGGCTAAGAGCCTTGCCTTTGTGCGCGATGTCCTTCCCCGTGTAAAAGAAGGCGACAAGGTTGACTTCCCGCGGAACAATGTCGAAAAATGCGGAAACATAATCGCCGTAGCCGACAGCCGCGCTCTTTCCTACAACGCCGCTGAAAACGCTGTAAGCTCGATTACGCTGCGCCTTGAGAAAAACAATTCTGAGACAGAAAAATTCCTCTCCGGAGTTTCAGAAAAAGACGAGGAGGGCTTTCCGCCGTCAGCGTTCACTTTCGCGCCAGCAGAAAACGGAATTTCAACAACGCTTGGAAAAGGAACTGTAATTCCTGCCGGCGAAAATGTCTCGGAGCACATTCCTGAAGTTCTTGCTCCGATTGCCGACTCTGTTCAGGACTGGAACCACTGCACGCTGCGCAAAACTTTGGAAAAATTTGATAAAATCTGTCCAGGCCATAAATCTCTTGACGGAGAAAAATTCTGGCAGGCTGTCTTGCGGGGCGGAATCCAGGGCGCGCTTTACATTGCCGACTGCGTGGAGTAAAAAAGCAGGAGCTAGAAACAATTGGGCGTTGCGGCTTTCGCCGCCGGGCTATCCGCCGTTCCGCGCTAGCCGCGCTCCATTGCCTCCGCTTCGTTTCTCTTCGCTCCGCCAACGCGTTCCGCGCGGCTACTATCCCTAACGCTTAACTCAAAAAGCGGCACGAACCTTTCAGAAAGGATTTTATAAATGAAAAAAATATTTTCTTTCTTTTTAATAGCTTTTTCTCTTTCTTTTTTGAGCGCGCAGTCGTCAGTTTCATCTTCTTCAAACAATTTGGACTTGAACGCCGAGGCCGGAAAAAACGGAATCACGCTTTACTGGGACACTTTAAGCTCATCTGGAATCATGGAAAAAAACGGCCACCAGATTTCTTTCCGCGCCGGCGACGGATTTGTCTTGCAGGACTACAATAAGCTCGCCGCAGTCACTTCACCTGAGCTAAAAAACGGCCAGGTTTTAGTCTCAAAGGATTTTATGGATTCCGCGCTAAAGTTTTTCAGCACGGAAGTTTCAGAAAGCGGCTATAAAATCGGCGCAATTTTGATTGATCCGGGCCACGGCGGAAAAGATCCCGGCGCAATGGACACGCACACAATCAACGGCAAGAAGGTCACAATCAAAGAAAAAGACATAAATCTCTCCGTTGGAAAAATGCTTTATTCAAAGCTAAAGTCCGCGTATCCGGACAAAAACATAATGATGACGCGCAGCACGGACAAATTCCTTACTCTTTCCGAGCGCACAGAAATTGCAAATTCCGTAAAGCTCAAGGACAAGGAGGCGATTCTTTACATTTCTGTCCACGTAAATTCCTCGCTCGACAAAAAGGCTTCCGGTTACGAAGTGTGGTATTTGTCTCCGGGCTATCGCCGCACAGTCCTAGAGAAAACAGGCGACGTTGACTCAAATCTTTTCACCGTCATGAATTCAATGATGGAGGAAGAATACACAACCGAAAGCATTTTGATTGCAAAGTTCATAATGGACGGAATGACGGCACAAGTCGGAAAGCTTTCCACAGCACGCGGAATCAAGGCCGAGGAATGGTTCGTCGTCCGCAACTCAAACATGCCGGCCGTCTTAATCGAGCTTGGCTTTTTAACAAACGAGGCCGAGGCGAAAAATCTCAACGACAGCTCGTATCTTCAAAAACTCTCGCTCGGAATTTTCAACGGGCTGACCGCTTTTGTAACTCATTTTGAGCGTTCAAGAGGATTCACAGATTCAAAATGATTTTTTTTCTGGGCGTTTCCTGCCTTGCGGCAGGCCGGGCTATCCGCACTTCCGCTTCCGCTCCATTCGTCCGCTTCCCTCCGGTCGCTTCCGAACGCCTGCGGCGGTGCTACTATCCCTAACGCTTTTAAAAATCTTTTTGTGCTTTATAATTCCGCCCTCCGTGGCTAAAAAAAGGAGAAAATATGGTTCAGAGCAAAAAAAATGTCCTTCCAGTTTTAGAAAATGTAAAAAAATTCATCATAAAACATAAAATCGCCGTCATCGTAGTTCTCGCCGTGCTGATTGTTCCTCACGTTGTTCATTTTGCGGCAGTTCACGCTGGAAAATCGCGGCGTGTAATGTATTTCCAGCAGGTCGGGAGCGAAAAAATCGAAAAAGAAGTCAGATACATTCCAAAAAATGAATCTCAGAGCGAAATTGAAAGTTATATTTCTGAACTCCTGCTCGGACCTGAAATTCACCGCGTGCGTCCATTGTTCTCGCTTTCAACTTCACTTGAATTTTGCATTTTAAAGGATAAAACTTTATATGTCGGGCTTTCTGAGGACGCAGTTTTTCAAGACAACGAGGCAACTGATTTTTATAGAGGAGAAGAGCTTCTCAAGAAAAATATCAAAAAAAATTTTCCTGAAATTTCTGACATTGAAATTTTCGCCGGAGACATATTTATTGAAGATAAAGCGCAGAATGCTAACTAAAAAATTCGTTTTAATTTTAATTGACAAAAGACC
Organism: uncultured Treponema sp.; assembly: GCA_964538245.1. Taxonomy (GTDB): domain Bacteria; phylum Spirochaetota; class Spirochaetia; order Treponematales; family Treponemataceae; genus Treponema_D. The sequence goes on along the minus strand of CAZIFO010000012.1, from coordinate 77 downwards.
TTAGATGTATGATACTTAAAAGTATACAAGGCTACATCATTTGAGTTAAAGGAGCTTCAAAAATGAAGAAAACTTTG
>CAZIFO010000011.1:0-92783 GCA_964538245.1 uncultured Treponema sp. | reverse complement strand
AGACGATTTTTCCTCCGCTTAGAAGACGCTGCTCAGGCAAGATGATTTGTCTTTTCGGCTCAGGAGGCGAGCGCGACTTAAAGAAACGTCCACTACAGGGCGAAATTGCCGCGAAGTTCTGCGATATTGTTATTCTTGCAGACGAGGATCCGAGAGGCGAAGATCCTGTTGAGCTTTTAAAGATGATTGCGGCGGGCGCGGAAAAAGCAGGGAAGGTCCTTGGAAAAGATTTGTTCATAATTCCTGACCGTCCGAAAGCAATCCGAGAGGCGTTCAAAATGGCGGGCAAGAACGATATTGTTCTGTTGCTTGGAAAAGCGCACGAGAATTCAATTATCTACAAGGACGGACCGCATCCTTACGACGAGATTTCCGAGGCGAAGAAAGCGCTTAAAGAATTAAAAGCATCTGCTGACAAGTAAAATCACAAAGTCAGTAAAAACAAGCACAAAGAAGGTACAAAAATGATAATCGCATTAATCTACGGCGGAAAATCAGGCGAACATGAGATCTCGCTGGTCTCGGCTTCAGCAATCGCGCGCAACATCAACACAAAAAAGCACGAGCTTATTCTGATCGGAATCACAAAAGAGGGAAAATGGTACTTCCAAGAAGACTCCGAGCTTGAAAGAATAAAGGCGGACGAGCACGCCCATTTTGAAATCAAGGAAAAGAAAGAGAACGAAGTCTTTATAATTCCTGGCGGCGGACAGAAAAACACATTTCTAATCGGCGGCGCGGGCGGAAAAATCATTTCCTGCGATGTAGCTTTTCCGGCCCTGCACGGAACATACGGCGAGGATGGCACAATCCAGGGACTTTTTGAGATGATGGACATTCCTTACGTTGGATGCTCGACTCTCGCAAGCGCAATCACAATGGACAAGGAAAAAACAAAGTCCGCGCTGGCACAGGCCGGGATTCCTGTTGTGCCTGGAATCTGTATGCGCCGCTCAGATTTCTGTGACTCAGAAAAATATCAGGAAATTCTTTCAAAAGCTCAAAAAGAGCTTGGATTTCCGGTCTTTGTTAAGCCGTGCTCAGCCGGAAGCTCAGACGGGGCAGGCAAGGCAGAAAATCTTGAAATCTTGAAAGACGCTGTAAAAGAAGCTTTTGAGTGGGACGACAAAATCCTGATTGAGAAGGCTATAAACGCGCGCGAAATCGAGTGCTCTGTAACAGGAAACCCTACGACTTACAACGGCAAGAATGACTTTGAGAAGCTCACCGCATACGGACCTGGCGAGATTGCGCCCAAGCATCTGTTCTACGACTATGACGCGAAATACAACGATCCGGATGGAGCAGACCTTTTGATTCCGGCCGCGCTCTCAGAAGAGCGACTTGAGGAAGTCCGCTTGCTTGCGAAAAAAGCCTATTCCGCGCTTGACCTCTGCGGACTTTCGCGCGTGGACTTTTTTATCGACAGGGACACCGACAAGCTTTATCTTAATGAAATAAACACTCTTCCGGGATTCACGCAGATTTCAATGTTCCCTAAGATGTGCGGAAAATTCGGACTCAGCTTTAGAGATTTGACGGAGCTTTTGATAAACGAAGCCGTCGCAAGATTTGAATCGACAAGAAAACTCAAGACATCACGTTAAGAAAAATAAACTTATTCGCAAGCTAACGCAGCTCACTTAAAAAAGCGGATAAAACGCATTAGGAATTGTAGCGGCGCGACGCCCAGAAGAAAAAGGAGAAACGAACATGGAAACAAAAGAACCGCTGCCGCCAGTTCCGCACTTTTATCCGGCAGGCTGCTGTTTTAAATCGCTGAGCGACATAAAAGGAAAACACGTTACAGTCATGGGGCTTGGCCTTAACGGAGGCGGAGAGGCGAGCGTAAGATTTTTCCTGAAACACGGAGCGTTTGTAATAGCCACAGACATGAAAACAGCCGACGACCTGCGCCCCACAATCGACTCTCTTTCAAACGATTCTGAGCTTGACACAAGCCACCTTTCATACAAGCTCGGCGGACACGACATAGCAGACTTTTCAGGTGCTGACTGCGTAATCAAGAACCCCGGCGTAAAATACGACGGAAACAAGTACCTTGCCGCTGCAAAGGCGATTGAGACCGACCTGTCGCTTTTCCTGCATTTCTCAAAAGCTCCAATAATCGCAGTGACCGGCTCAAAAGGCAAGTCGTCAACTGTGAGCGCAATCTACTACGGGCTAAAGCAGTCCGGGTTCAACGCGTTCCTCGGCGGCAATATCACAGTTTCTCCTCTTACTTTCCTTGAAAAAACTGACGGAACAACGCCTGTCGTGCTGGAGCTTTCAAGCTGGCAGCTCGCAGACTTGCGCGGAAGAAAGCTCCTAAAGCCTAAGATTTCAATAATCACAAAAATTGTTCCAGACCATCAGAATTTCTACCATTCAATGATTGCGTATGTAAACGACAAGAAACTGATTTACGCAGACCAAACAAAGAGCGACTTCGCCATTTTCGACTTTGACTCCGATCCTGCGGCAGACGGCGGAACCTTGATTGAAAACTGGGGCGATATTTTTGCAAAGGAATGCAAGGCTACTGTTCTTCGCTACAGCAAAAAGCCTCTTCCGGAAAACGTTGTGGGCGTGTGGCAGGATAAAAAAGGATGCGGAATTGCGCGGCTTAACTATGATATTCTAGACAAAATCCCTGGAAACAAGGGAAATGCCATGGAAAAGACAACAGAGACAATCTTAAAAGACCTGATTGTTCCTGGAAAGCATATGCGCGCAAATGTCCTGAACGCCGCGCTGGTTCTGCGACTCATGGGAGTCTCGGCGGAACGGATTATTGATGTTCTCGGACGCTGGAACGGAATTGAGCACAGGCTCGAGTTCTTCCACGAGTACAAGTCAAACGGCACGGTTTTCAGATTCTACAATGACTCCGCGGCAACAGTCCCAGAGGCGGCGGCGGAAGCTACGCAGGCGTTTGGAGAGCCGGTTATCCTGCTTTCAGGCGGAACTGACAAGGGGCTGGACTTGTCCCCTATTGCCTGCGCGGTTGAGGACAACGGGAAAAATATTGTTCCGTGCGCGGTTTATCTTCTTGAAGGTAGCGCGACTGACAAGATTATCTCGGATTTCTCCAAAAGAAAAATCAGCTACAAAGGCCCTTTCAAGAACCTTGAGCAAATGCTTCTTGAGCTAAAAAAAGACATTGTCTCCCAGCAAGACACAGGAACAGACAGCAAGGCCGGCAAAAAAGAAAAAACGCAGGTTGTCGTGTTCTCGCCAGGAGCCACAAGCTTTGGAATGTTCAGGAACGAATTTGACCGTGGAAACCAGTTCAAGAAAAAGGTCAAAGAAATATTTTAGGAAATCAGAACCTTATCATCTCCGGTTTTGGAACATTCGCCCATGAAAAAGACATCTTCAAGCCTTGCAGTTCTGCTTGCAGTTTTATCAGTTTTCTCAAATAAAATTCTTGCGCAGGCAAAGACGGAGAAGAAACTTCCATATCGTCTCTCTCCTTCGCTTGAAAGGCTCTGTGTTCCGAAAAATCTCTCCGCGCTTGCAAAATGCTATCCGTCAGTTGAATTTAGGCCTAGTTTTGACATTGAGAAAATGGACTGGAAAATCGATTTGACGGCGAATATCTTTGAAAACCGCAGCGCTGAGTTCCTGGAAACTCATAAAAACGGAAAAAGGACAGCGACGTTTTACTGGGCGGACGGAAGAATGCTTCCCGAAGAGGAGCTTAACCATAAAGAAAATTTCTGGCCTCTCCAGTACAAGTATCAGAACAATCTCCGCGCCCCGGAAACATACAGCGAGGAAGAAATTGCAAGAATAACGCAGTTCGGATCAAGCTCAAGCCGCCGCACGCAGGGCGGAACTCCGATGTTCTTCTTTGACTTTATCTATTCAGCCTCCTCACAGAGAACAATCGAGAACCACATTGTCCAGACAACTTTCCTAGGAAAAAGGACAAGAATCCACGAAAGAATTCTGCCGCAAGTTAAAAAAGTTGAAGAGGAAATCCTGAAAGAAGCGGAAAACGATGAAAAAACAAAGACATTTGTGAATGAGCTAAAATCCGCTGACGCATACTACTGGCGGCAGATTGCTGGAACAAGCAGGAAATCCTTCCACTCATACGGAATCAGCATTGATGTGCTTCCGCGCCGCCTTTACGGAAAGGCGATTTATTGGAGCTGGGAAAAAGACAAGCGCGGCGACAAATGGATACTTACGCCGCTTGAAAGCCGCTGGACTCCAGGTGAAAAAGTCATAAAAATTTTTGAGGACAACGGCTTTATCTGGGGCGGCAACTGGGTGATTTTTGACAACATGCACTTTGAGTACCACCCGGAATTAACAACTGCCGCCACGGACGGCGGCGCAAGGTGAAGAGAGAAAATTCTGTTTGTTTTCTAACGAAAAAAAATGAATAAAATAATCGTGGGAGATTTTATGTTCATGAAACAAAATTTTTTTAGAGTTATGTCTGTTTTGATTTTGTCATCTTTTATTGGCTCTTGCGCTTCGTCAAAAAATTCCCAGGCGCAAAAATCCTCGCAGAAAACTGCGGAGAAAGCAAAAATTGAAACGGAGAGAAGCACGGATTTCTACGTTGCGAACGTAACGCCAGAGGGCGAGCTTCCTTCAAAAATGGAATATCCTGAGATTCAGATTGAATTTTCAAAGCCGGCCGTAGCGCTAAAAAAACTCGGCGAAGTTTCTTCAAAAAGCAGCGCGGCAAAAATCGAACCGGAGCTGAAAGGCTCGTGGCGATGGTACGGAACAAGCGTCCTTAGCTTTGTGAGTTCGGAAAAGGCCTTGCCGCAGAAAGACTACACGCTCAAAGTCTCGCCGGAGCTTTTATCTTCTGACGGAGAAAAACTTAGCGGACAGACAGTTTTTCATTTTCACACGGAGGACTTAAAGCTTACTTCGCTCAGGATTTTCCAGGAAAAAGATTCAAACGCGTACATTGATTATTCAAGCGTTCCACTTGAGGCGGCAAGAAAAATCGTTTTGTATTTCAACGCGGAAGTCGACGCTTCATCTGTAAAAAATCACATTCTGGTGAGCGACGGAAAGAAAAACCTGAAATTCAGCGCGAAGAACTTAAAGGACTCAGATGAGAAAAATTCAGTTCTGATTGAACTTGAAGAGCCGCCGGCGGAAAATTCCGTTGTCGAAGTTACGCTTGAAAAAGGAGCGGCCGCCGGAAAAAATCTTAGGGCGACGGAAGTTGAAACAAGGCAGACTTTCCACACGATTGTGCCGTTCACGCTGAAAAGCTTTACGTCTTATCCGCCCTACGCAGTTTTTAGCGCGCCGTTAAAAGAAGGAAGCGAAAAATCTCTTGCGGAAAATATTTCAACCGACTTAAAAGATAAAAATTCAAAGGAAAAATATAAAATCACGGAGGAGAACATCGAGATTTTCGGCAACGCGCTTAGAATCAAGAATCTTCCGGCCGAAGCGGGAGAAAAGTTCAATATCACGCTCGGAGAAAATATCTTTGACATTTACGGGCGCACGCTCGGCGAGGAAAAAACTTGCAAGGTCGTTGTTCCGGACGCGGAGGATTTTGCTCTTTTCCACAACCAGGGACTTGCAGTTTACAGCGCGACTGAAAATCCGAAAATTGAATTTTCTCATCAGAACATAAAAGGCGGCTGGTACGAAATCGTCCCGATTTCAGGCCCGGACGGAAACGCGCCGAAGCTGAAAAGCGCAAGAACTGAAATTAAGAAGGGCGAGAAAAACAAGGAAAAGCGCGAGCTTGTTGACTTAAAGCCTTTTCTTGAAAATCTAGGCGGACTTTACAAAGGTGCGCTGCTTTTTAGAAGCAAGGTGAATCTTGAAGGGCTCGGCGCCGACTTAAAAAACGACGGCGACACGGAAGGGCTCCACGCAGAAATTTTGCAGTTCACTGACATTGCCGCGACTGTGCGCGCCTCGCTTAACAAGGTCGTTGTGCGCGTTACAAATGTAAAGACCGGACTTCCTGTTTCAGGTGCGCAGGTTCAAAAATACAACGCGGATTATCCTGACGATTATTCAATTCTGAAAGAAAAAGACTCAAGTTCATTTTTCAAAAGCCGCGGGCACGAAAAAACTGCCTTCACGGACAAAAACGGAATCGCGGAAATCGCGCTTTCCCCGGACGATTTTGAAAACTCTGAAAAAAATTACGGGCGGACTTTCTGCTTTAAAATCACAACGGCGGATGACTGTCTTTTCTACATTCCGGAAAACATCGGAAGCTTGTTCGGCGGCGCGGAAAATTCTAAAAACATGATTTCTTCTGTCTTTACGCAGTCGGATTTGTTCAAGCCCGGCGAGACGATAAAATTCAAGGCGGTCGCGCGTCTTCTTGAAAACGGCAAATATTCAGTTCCGCATTTGTCCGGAGAAAAAACCGCTTTGTTAAAGCAAAACTGGCCGGAAAAGAAAATCGCGGAGACAAAAGTAACCTTCAACGAAAACGGAACCGCCGCAGGCGAAATCAAAATTCCCAACGACTTGAAGCCAGGAAACTATTATCTTTACGTGGAACTTGGAGAAGGCGCGGGCGAATGTTCGCAAAGAATTTCTGTCCAGTTTTTTGAAAAACTCAAGTTTCAGGCTTTTGCAGAAATTGGAAATGAAACGCCTTATTTTGCAGGCGACAGAATCACTGCGGAGCTTTCGGCGGAATATCTTGGAGGCGGCGCGCTTTCCGGCGGCAGATATTCAGTTCGCTGGCAAAAGGAAGCTCAAAGATTCCGCCCTCAAAATCAAAAATACGCGGACTACGACTTTGGCCCGGAGCTTCCGTATTATTATGGCTACGGCGGAAGCGAAAACGTTGCGGAAGACGGCGGGCAGGACGGAGAGAAAAGCCTGAACGCGGAAGGAAAAGCCTCATCTTCCGTAAAAACTGCTGAAAAAGAAAAATCTCTTGTGCCGTACAAATACAGCGCGGAATTCATCGTTCAGGACGAGTCGAACCAGAGCGTGAGCGCAAGGGCAGGCGCGATTGTAAATCCTTCGCTTTACTACATCGGCGTAAAAAAGCTCGGCGGATATTTTTCCAGGACGAACGAAAAAATCAGCTTTGAATTTGTACGCCTTTCGCCGGAAGAAAAAAAAGTCGGCTCTTCAGACGATAAAAATCCGGTGAAAATTCTTCTTGAAAAAGAGGAATGGAAAAACACTCAAACCTTAAATCCTGACGGAACTGTGTCGAACAGCTGGAAAAGCGAGTTCAAGAAAATAGAAGAAAAAGAGACTGCGGCGGCAGAAAGCGGAAATTTCTCGTTCACGTGCAAGGATGGCGGAAGCTACAGGATTTCTCTTTCGTCAACGGACAAAAACGGAAACGAAGTTCTTACACAAAAAAATTTCTACGTGAGCGGCTCGTCTTATTTTAATCCGCGGAACAATGAAAATCCGCTGACGCTTGAAACCGACAAGGAGCTTTACGAGGCCGGAGAAACTGCGAGACTTCTGCTTCAAAGCCCGCTTGCGAAGGGAACTTATCTTTTTACGCTTGAGCGCGACTCAATCATCAGAGAGGAAATTCTTGAACTTGACGGAAACACAAAGATTCTTGAAATTCCGCTCACGGAAGATTTTGTCCCGGTTGTCTACGCGCACGTTTCAACTTATTCCACGGCGGAAAATCCTGACGAAAGCAAGGCCTACAGCGCGGACGTGGAGATTCACGTGTCGGCTTCGGCAAAGTCTTTTGATGTGAAAATCGAGCAGAACAAGACTTCCTACCGGCCGGGCGGAAAAGTGAAGATAAAAATGAGCGCGCAAAAAAATGGAAAGCCGCTTGAAAACGCGGAGCTCGCGCTTGTTGTGGAAGACCGCGGCGTTCTTGACCTGACGGATTTCCACGTGCAGAATCTTGCGGACATTTTCTACAACGAGGATTTGTTCCCGGACAAGGCTGCTGGCGGCGACTCGCGGAAGCTTCTTGAGCGCGGAGATTTCTACGTCCGCGGATACAAATTCTGGCGCACAAGAATGATGAAGTCAGCGATGAACTTCGCGGCGGATTCTGAAATGGCGCTCGCAGCTCCAATGTCCGCAATGCCGGAAATGCTGAAAGATGAGGCCAGCTCTTCAGACACGGACAAGTTCAACATACGCTCAAACTTTGCCTCAACCGCGGCTTTTGTTCCGTTCCTCACAACGGACGCGCAGGGCAACGCCGAGTACGAGTTCACGCTGCCTGACAATATCACAACTTACAGGATCACGGTTGTTGGCGTTTACAAGGACAGCTTCGCGAAGGCCGAGGAAGAGCTGAAGGCCGCAAATCCTCTTTCCATGCGGAAGGCGATTCCGCAGGTTCTAAGGCTCAACGACGAAAGCGAGGCCGGAGTTACGCTCACAAATATTTCAGACTCAAAAATAGACGCGAAAGTCTCGCTCAAAATAATTGAAGGAATCGCGGACGCTGTGAAAGAAAAATCCGGTGAATATGCGAACGCGAAAAAAGCTGGAAAAGCAGAGCTTGGCACGGAGACTTCCCTGCAGGTTGAAATCGGCGCGAACTCGACAAAAAAAGCCGCGTTTAAGATTGAGGCGGAAAAATCCGGCTGGATTACGCTCGAGTTCACGCTCAAAAGCGAAGTTCTGAATGAAAAAGTTTACTTCCCGCTCGAAATAGAAAAGCCGTATATTTTTGAGAAAGTCGCCTCGAGCGGACAGATTCTTGACGGCGAGAGCTCGAAAACTGAAAAGCTCGTGCTTCCGTCAGATGCCGACGACAACAGCGGAAATTTCTACATTCAGCTTGACTCAACAAGGCTCGGAGTTCTCCGCGACGCGGTTGACTACGTTTTCCATTATCCTTACGGCTGCATGGAGCAGCGGACGGCGGCGGTTCTTCCGCTGGTGAGCTTTGGAAAATACATAAAAATCTTCGCCCTGGAAAGCGAGGTTGAAAATCCTGCCGAAACTGCGCAAAAAGAAATCGCTTCGTGGGCGGCCGTTCAGAACGCGGACGGAGGCTTCCCTTACTGGCCTGAAAGCACGTGGGGAAGGCAAAGCTCTCTTTACGTTTCGCTTCGCGTTGCGGAGATTCTTCATCTTGCAAAGGAAAACGGAATCCAGAGCGGAAAAATAAAGGAAGGCAAGCTTCTTTCGTTCATTGAAAAAGAGTCGGCGAAGGAAAATCTCAATTCCTACGCAAGAGCCTACGCGCTTTATATCCAGGCGCTTTTTGGAAAAAATGTTAAGACGGGCGAAGTTGAATCTCTTGCCGAAAAATCCTACGGCGAAAAAAATATTCCCGCGCTTGAGTTCTGCGCGCTCGCCTGCGTGGAAAAAGGCGAAATCAAAAAAGCGGAGGAAATCCTTTCTCAAATCAGAAAGTTCACGACGCTCACAACGCGCGGAATCGAAATCCAGTCGGACGGCGGCTTCTGGTGCTTCCTGAATTCCGACAGCGAAAACTACGCGCTCCTGCTTGAACTTTGCACAAAGTTCGACAAGGACAGCGACTTAAATCCGCGCATTGTCTACGAGCTTCTAAAAATGCAGAAGGCCGGAAAAGGCTACTGGCGTTCAACTGCGGCAACCTGCCGGGTTCTTGTCGCGCTTGACACTTACATAAAGGCGAACAATTTTGAGGAAAGCGACCTGAACGCGAAAGTTCTTCTCGGCGGAAACGAGATTCTCGCTTCGGAGTTCAAGGGAATTGACGCGGCCGGAAACACGGCGGAAAAGACAATCGAATTTTCTTCCGAGGCGGCATCTTCTCTTCCAAAAGATTCTGAGATTCCGCTTGAAATTTCGCGCGAAGGCAAAGGAAAACTTTTCTACACGATGAGCCTTGAGTACGCGCTTCCAGTTGAGCAGCAAACTGCGCGCGACGAGGGAATCTCCGTCTACACTGAAATAACCGACGCGCAGACCGGCGAAAAAGTGGAGGGCGGCGTTCTTGAGGAAGGAAAGCTCTACAAGGAAAAAGTTTTCATTTCGTCTACAAAGCGGCTTGAGTTCACGGCGCTAAGAGTTCCGGTTCCAGCCGGATGTGAAATCCTGAACAGCGCATTCCGAACCACGGACAGCGCGGCATCTTCCGCATCAAAAGACTGGAGCATTTCGTATTCTGGAATCTTCAAGGACGAATACAGATTTTTCTGGAACAATTTTTACCGCGGACAGAAAAGCGTCGAGTTCTATTTCCGCGCAATGCAGAAAGGAAAATACAACGTTCCGCCGGCAAAAGCCGAATGCATGTACGAAGAGGAGATTTTCGGCCGTACAGACGGAAAGGTTGTTGAAATAAAATAGATTTTGGAAAATGGGCGTTTCCCGACATCCTGTCGCACGAGAAACTTTGTTTCTCTAGGATTTTTTTGCTTTTGTCCGCCGTCCGTGGCGGTCATTGGATACGCAGAAAATTTCGTCTGCTTTTAAAAAACTGGGCGTTTCCCGAAAATCCAAGGATGGATTTTCGGGTCGGGCTATTCGCACTTCCGCGCCAAGCGCTTCATTCCTGCGCTCGCTTCACTCGCTCCGGAACGCCTGCGGCGGTGCTGCTATCCCTAACGCAGAAAAGCACTTGTACAAGTAAAAAAAATTGCGTCACTGATGGCGCAAAAACGTAAAGAGAGAATTTTTCACCTAGCTATCCTTAACGCGTTTTTAGTCCGTTTCTCCGTTGTACTCGGTGTACGCATAGGCGTTGTGAAAGTGGATGCTTTCCTCCGTCTCCGCCTCCACGCTGAACCAAGTAAAGCCGAATTTTTTAAGGCCGAGATAGACTTCGCGCACAACATCCTCCACAAACCGCGGATTGTCGTAAGCGTGTTCCGTAACAAACTTCTCGTCGGCGCGCTTTAAGACTGAATAAAGCGGAGTCGAGGCGCAGTCCTCTATCATCTTGATAACATCTTCAATCCAGAAAAATTTAGAGTACAAAAGCTTGACTTTCACAAACCCACGCTGGTTATGCGCTCCGTAGTCAGAAATCGCCTTTGAGCACGGACAGAGCGTCGCAATCGGAACCTTTACGGAAATAAAGAATTTCTGCTCAGGTTTTTCATCATCCTTTGACTTTGCGCTTTCGCCCTCGTATGTGCACATATACTCCATCATTCCGGGCGACTTTGTGACCGGAGAAAGCTTCTCGATAAAATACGGAAAAGCCACGCGCCCGAAAGCGCGCTCTGCGTCAAGCTTTGTGCGGATCTCCTCAAGCATTTCGAGAAAGTTGTTCATCGAAATATCCTTATGGTACTTGTGGAAAACCTGAATAAAGCGGCTCATATGCGTGCCTTTGAAGTTATGCGGCAGATTCACAAAAAGATTCACGCTCGCAGTCGTGTTCTGCTTTCTGTTAGCCTTGTCGAGCACCTGAAGAGGATATTTTACGTTCTTTACGCCGACTTTCTGCAAAGGAACTTCGCGCGTGTCGGCAGTATTCTGGATGTCAATCATTTAATTCAGCTTGTTTTCCGCCGCTTCCAGCGTGTTGTACATCAGCATTGCGATTGTCATAGGGCCGACTCCGCCTGGAACCGGGGTGATGTAGCTTGCTTTTTCCTTGATTGTGTCAAAGTCGCAGTCGCCGATAAGCCTGTAGCCTTTTTTCTTTGTCGCGTCAGGAATCCTGTTTACTCCGACATCAATCACAACGGCGCCGTCTTTAACCATGTCCGCGGTCACTGTGTGCGGATGGCCTGAAGCCGCGATTATGATGTCTGCCTGGCGGGTAAATTCAGCGAGGTTCTTTGTTCCTGTATGGCAGATTGTCACCGTGCAGTTCACGTCGCGGCGCGCAAGAAGAAGCGCGACCGGCTTTCCGACAATGTTCGAGCGGCCGATTACAACGGCGTGCTTTCCAGAAGTTTCAATTCCCATTTTTTTAAGAAGAACAATGATTCCATGCGGAGTGCAAGGCAGAAACGCTTTTTTGCCGATAACGAGGTTTCCGACATTCACAGGATGGAAGCCGTCAACATCTTTTTCAGGCGAAATCGCCATAATCACCTTGTCTTCATCAATATGCTTTGGAAGAGGAAGCTGGACTAAGATTCCGTGCACAGAATCGTCCTTGTTAAGCTTATCGATAAGAGAGAGAAGCTCCTCCTCGCTTGTGCTTTCCGGAAGCTCCACAGACTTGTCCAGCATTCCGGCCTCGGCCAGAGCCTTTCTTTTTCCTGTTACGTAAGAAACTGACGCGGGATTCTCGCCTACAAGCACAACTGCAAGGCACGGTGTAACACCTTTCGCTTTGAGGGCGGCGACTTTTTCTGCGACTCCGGCGCGCACGTCAAGGGCAATCTGTTTTCCATCGATAATCTGGGCACTCATTTTTGAACCTCTTTTGTAACTTCCATCGGAATTTGTTTTTATCTATAGTGATTGAAAATATACTCTATTTTCCGTAAAATTACTATCTATTTCAAAATGACTTTAAAGTCCGAGCAAGAGGATTTATGAAACGTTTTTTAACGCTTTTTTGCGCGCTTTTCCTGGCATCTTCTCTTTTGTTTGCAGAAGATAACGCTGAAGACAATATTGATGGCGACAACGAAAACAATGATGATAAAAAAGAAGTTGTTTCAAAACCGACTTTTAGATACAACGAGCCTGGCGACCAGTTCATTAAAATTGATTTGATGGCAACCGCTCCGCTAAATTTCGGCGGTTCTTTTCCATTATATCGTGATGGAAAAATGTCGCTTGGCGGCGCTGGCGCGCTTGGATATCATCGTTTCATAACAAGCTGGTTCGCCTTTGGTCTTAACGTAAAATTTGGCTACAATCCGACAATCGGAGAAAATATTTTTACTTATATTCCTCTTATGCTTGATTTTACTTTCCAGCCGACGTGGGGAAGATTTGAGCTTCCGATCACTTTAGCAGTTGGAGCGGCAATGGAAAACTATTTGAGCAATACTTATTTTCCAGGACTTATAATCGAACCACAAATTGGATTTTTTTATAGAGCAACAGCAAGCTGGTCTTTTGGCGTTGAATCAAATTTTATGTACATGCCGCAATGGTATTCAGATTCAAGCAAAAATGACTACGGAATATTTGGTTCTGCCGGCATTTCTGCACGATACCATTTCTAGGAGTTAAGAAAATGAAAAAAAATCTTAAATTTATTTTTAGCATAATTATTTCAGTTTTTCTTTTCTCTTTTTCCTCATGCGATGATCCAATTTTTTCAGATATTAGAAACGAAGTAGAGCTTGATGACGCAAGAATAAGCGGCCCAATTCTTTCTATTGTAAGATACAAAGAAAATATTTTCGCAGCTAACGGAAAAATTTATTATCAACCAAAATCTGCAACTACAAAAAGCTGGGTTGAAATACCGACTTATTTATCTGGAATCATATACGATTTAGCAGCAGACAAATCATATCTTTATGCTTGCACACTCCTTTTTGAAGACAACGACGACGGCTACAATGTTCCAAGCACACGCACTCTCTGGAGATACGACGGTTCATCGTGGCAGGCGATTTATTCCGTTGCTTACTCAAGTCTTATAGATTTCTATGTATTTTGCACAAACACTCCAAAAGAAGCAAACAGAAAAGCTTTTTTCAAATATGGAAGTCTCACATATGAACTTTCTTCTGATACCTCGGGAAGCTCAAGCAGCTGGACTGAACTTGACAACAGCAGCTATACGATTGCATTTGGAAGTTCTATTTCAAGCGTAAAAAGCGCAACATCACTGAATGGGAACGTTATCCTTTCTCCATATCGCGCAACTACATCAAATGAAACAGAGGAAAATGAAGCAACACATGCCTATACTGCCGTAGGAAGCAATATTTTTTACTCAACAGATGGAAGTAATTGGGTCGCGCTCTACACAAACAGTGATGATATTCTTTCAATTGGATTTTCAAAAGATTATATGATTTTAGGAACAGACGAAGGAATTCAGCACGTTTTAATATCGAATGATTTACCACAAAGCGCAACTCAAGATTTTTTAAACAACGCAGCTTCTGCACTTTCTTCATATTATGTAATTGACTCTTTGCTTGTCGTTGATCCTAGTAAAAGTGAATATGGAACATCAATTTTTGCTTCAACAGAATTTGATGGCTCATCTTCTAGCACTTCTGCATCACTTAATAATGTTGGACTTTGGGGATACTATCCACTCGAAGGCGAGTGGAACCGGCAATAAATGAACGATCTTTTTGACAGCGTAAAATCGCAGAAGCAGCCGCTTGCAGCGCGGATGAGGCCGCGGAATCTTGACGAGTACATCGGGCAGGATCACATTGTCGGCAAGGGAAGGCTTTTGCGCCGCGCGATTGCGGCAGACCAGCTTTCCTCGGTGATTTTCTACGGCCCGCCAGGAACCGGAAAGACAACCCTCGCGCGCGTAATCGCGAACCACACAAAGTCAAATTTCATAACGCTGAACGCAGTCTTGACCGGCGTTGCCGACATACGCGACGCAATCAAAAAGGCAGATGATTTTTATAAGCTCTACAACCGCCGCACAATTCTTTTTGTGGACGAAGTGCACAGATGGAACAAGGCGCAGCAGGACGCTCTTTTGCCCTGGGTTGAAAACGGCACAATCATTTTAATTGGCGCGACAACTGAAAATCCTTTTTTTGAGGTGAACAAGGCCCTTGTAAGCCGCAGCCGTGTCTTCCAGCTAAAGCCTCTGACCCACGACGATCTGATGAAAGCCGCGAAAATGGCTTTGACCGACGTGGAGCGCGGCTACGGCCACTGGAACGTGGAGTTTGAGAAAGGTGCGCTTGAGCATCTTGTTGACACTGCGAACGGAGACTGCCGTTCGCTATTGAACGCGCTTGAGCTTGCCGTCGAAACAACTCCTGAGAAATGGGACCCTAACGCGCGGATTCCAGTTCCTCCTTACGGAAGCACAATTTATATCTCAAAGGAAACGGCAGAGGAATCAATTCAGAAAAAAGTCGTTTTGTACGACCGCGACGGCGACTATCATTATGACATAATCTCAGCCTTCATAAAGTCTTTGCGCGGACGCGATCCGGACGCGGCGATGTACTGGCTTGCCCGCATGGTGCGCGCCGGAGAAGATCCGCATTTTATCTTCCGCAGAATGCTTATTTCTGCCTGCGAGGACACAGGGCTCGCCGATCCTTCAGCAGTTTCCATAGTAGAAAGCTGCGCAGAGGCTTTTGACCGCGTGGGGCTTCCGGAAGGAAGGTATTTTCTTGCCCACGCTGCGCTTTATCTTTCCACGTGCCCTAAGTCAAACTCGTCAATGGCGTTTTTTGACGCGCTCGCCTCTGTTGAAAAGCAGGATGCGGAAGTTCCGAACCATTTGCGCGACTCTTCGCGTGACGCCGAAGGCTTCGGGCACGGAGACGGATATTTGTATCCGCATGCATACCGCGACCACTGGGTTGCCCAGCAATATTTGCCGACGGAGCTTGTCGGGCGGGTTTTCTACACGCCTACAAACCAGGGCTACGAGGCAAAAATCCGTGAGGAAGTTTTAAGCCGCCGTGAAATGCAGATTTCTACAATCCTTGAGGGAATCGAGCCTGAAAAGCCTGCGACTGGCGCGAGCTGCGGAATGCATCCGCTTCCTCATTTTGCGGACGACTATTCAAATCCAATCGGCGAATGGTGGATAAACAAGAATTTCAAGCAGAACGAAACTGTAAAGACCGAGAGCCTGACTTTCAGCCCGAAAAACGAGCGCAAGGAATCGGCTCTTGACCGCGCGGACAAGTCATGGCAAAGCCGTCTTGATACAAACCGCGCCGAGATTCTGCTTTCCGTGCGCGACGCGATGATAAACCTTGCGAAGCTTGAGCGGCACACACGCTCGCTCGTCTGGAACGCCGACGACGGACTCCTGCTCTGGGAAGTAAGCCGGAGAACTCCGGAGGGAATAACGGCA
The DNA here is from genome assembly GCA_964538245.1 of uncultured Treponema sp. Classification (GTDB taxonomy): domain Bacteria; phylum Spirochaetota; class Spirochaetia; order Treponematales; family Treponemataceae; genus Treponema_D. The sequence continues at coordinate 76,933 of CAZIFO010000011.1, read as the reverse complement.
GGCATCTGCCGCACGGGGCGCGGAAAAGAAATCATGGAGCAGTACGGACGCACGCTCGATGATTTGGACCGGCCGGTTTTAGTGACACGTCCGCAGACTTCTGAAAATTATCTTGATTCACAGACTTTCCGGCAGATTCTGGAAGATTTTTCAAAGCGTGACATTGTTTTTGACAGAATTTTTTTCCGCGACCCGTTCACAACGCAAGATTCCGCAGATGTTTTGGCTTACTCGCTTTCTGAAATCGCAAAAATTGACGGCCTTTTGTCAAAAGATTTTAAAGTTGTGATTTCTCAGCGGATTCCGCGCAACGGACAGAGAATCGGCGACTTGATTTTGAACCAAGTTCTTCTTCACTCAAATGTCGAGGAAAATTTTGACGTGATGATGAAGAAAATGCAGCTTGCGGAAAACGAATTCTTCGGCGACGAGGAAAATCCGCTTTTCGCCTGGGACGCGGACTCAATTTCTGAAAGCTTTAAAAAATACAATTTCGATGTGAAAAACGCGAGCAAAGTTGTGGAAGAAAAACGCAGAATCACGAACGCGGAAATTGCAAAATGGTTCGATCCTAAAACTTCAAGCTACGGCTCGGCTTTATACAACGCGCTCGGCGGCGAGGATCTTGAGAAAATCAAGAATCTCCTTTCCGTTTCCGCGCAAAAAAATCTGTTCAGCTGGAAAACAGAAATTGAGTTTCTCACGGTTTCTATGATAAAATAAAAGCGCTTGCAACTAAAAGTTGGGAAACGACCAAAATATGAAACAAGTGCTGGAAATCAGCATAATGAATAAAAAGGAGCATAAGATGAACTTCATTTTCTTAGGACCACCGGGAGCTGGAAAAGGAACTCTCGCAAAACAGGTTGCGGCTGCTTATAAGATTCCGCATATTTCAACAGGCGATATTTTCCGCGAGAACATTAAAAACGGAACAGAGCTTGGAAAAAAAGCGAAGGCAATTATTGACGCTGGCGGCTTGGTTAGCGATGAAATCACAATCGGTCTTGTAAAAGACAGGCTTTCAAAGGACGACACAAAGAACGGCTACATTCTTGACGGATTTCCGCGTACAATTCCACAGGCAGAAGCTCTTGAGACTTTCGCGAAAATCGACGCGGCCGTAAACTTTGACATTGAGGACACAGCCGTAGTCGACCGCCTTGGCGGAAGAATCTGCTGCAAGGACTGCGGCCAGATGTACCATATCAAGAACAACCCGCCGAAAGTTGCCGGAAAATGCGACAAATGCGGCGGCGAGCTTTACACACGCGACGACGACAAGCCGGAGTCAATTAAGCACCGCCTTGAAGTTTACCGCAAGTCAACAGCTCCGCTCATTGATTTCTACAAGGCCAAGGGAAATCTTGTGGACATCGACGCAAAGCCGGCTCCTGAGAAAGTTCTCGAGGAATTTGAAGCTAAATTCCCGAAGAAATAAAATATTTTGCCGGAGCTGCTAAAAACGAATGGCGGCTCCGACTGCCGGAACAACTGACCAGGCGTTGCAGTTTCCTGAGCTGCTTTCGTTTGAGACGCCGCTGTTTTTAATTTTGTAGTAAAAATCGTAGATAATTTTTATGCCGGCGTAAGCTCCAATCTTGTCGCTCAAGTTTATTTCATAGTTTGTCCAGCCGCCAATTCCCATTGTGTAGGCGTTTTCCTTTATTGAATACGAATTTTCTGAAAGCTTGCTTGTGTATCCGTCCATATGAATTCCAATTCCAACAGGAACTGTTATATCTTTTGAGCTGAAAAAAACTTTGTAAACACCTGCCAGAGCGTCAACTCCAAAAAAGTAGTCATAATCTGAAAGATTCTTTGATTTTGTAGTTTGATCAGAAAGATTTACGGTTTTGTAAAGCGGGAAAAAAATGTTCGCATTCATAAAAAAACCGAATGAATATCCTTCGTTGTGATGACGGTAATTAAAGTCGATTCCTGTTCCAAAAAGCGTTATAGAATCTTCTCCGCTGATTTTATAGTCATGGTTCATGTATGGAAATGCAATTCCAATATTCAAAGTTGAATCTGAAACATCTTCTGCCGCAAAAATTCCTGCGAGCGAAAATAAAAACAAAAAAGTAAAAAAAATTTTTTTCATGTTTTTTATCATATCATAAATACTTATTCCTATTAAATATTTTTAAAATTTCTGTGATAATATGCTTATGAAAAAAATTCTTGCCGCAACTTCAAATTCTGAAGCAATTTATACAATTAAGGACGCGTGCATAAAATATTCCGCTTATTTTGAGGCGAATATTTTTTCCAACACTGAGAAAATTATCAATTTTATTGATTATGAGCTTCCGGAAATTAAAGTTCTGGATTTTAACTCGAAAGATATTGACTGCAAGAGAATCCTTTCTGAAATTGACGGCGATCCGTGGCTCCATTACGGCGGAATTATTGTAATCTGCGAAAATCACAAGCAGATTCAGGAAATTATTGAAACAAAAAATGTGAATATAATCATTGCGCTTACTCTTCCTGATTTTATCCGCCATTTTTCAAGGCTTTTGAGAATTCTTTATCAGAACCAGCAGTTTTTGCTGAACCGCGGCCTGCAGGACACAATCGGCGGGCAGGAAGTCGGCTCGTTCATCTGCAGCAATGATCCGGTTGACATTCAGTTCTACACAAATTTTCTGGTGAGTTATCTTTACAACACGAACAGAATCAGCGAGGACGGAAGATTCAGCCTTCAGATGGCTTTGATGGAGCTTTTGACGAACGCGCTTGAGCACGGAAATCTTGAAATTTCTTACGATGAGAAATCAGACTGGATGAACCGCGGCGGAGAAATGCTGGAGCTGATTCAAAAAAAAGCGGCTTTGCCTGAATTCAAGAACAGAAGAATTCACATCGCCTACGAAATCGGAAAAAACGTAAGCCATTTTGCAATCCGCGACGACGGGCTAGGATTTGACTGGCGGACTCAGCTTGCGAAAGGAAATGCTGAGGATTCAGCTCTCCACGGGCGCGGAATTAATTTATCATCAAGCCTTGTCAACAACTTGAAATTCAACGAGATTGGGAACGAAGTTTCTTTTGACATTGAAAATCTCCGCAACACGACAAACAGCGTTCCAGTTGTGATGAAAGAGTCAGAAGTAATAAATCTTACCGACAAGCAGCTTGTCTGCCGCGAAAATGAAGTTTCAAACGACTTGTTTTTTATTGTAAGCGGACGTTTTGCTGTTTATGCCGGACGAAAGCTTGTCTCTGTTCTTACGCCGAACGATATGTTCATCGGCGAAATGGCTTTTCTTTTGAACGACCGGCGAAGCGCGACTGTTCTTGCGGTTGGAAACTGCCGCCTGATAAAAATTCCGAAAGGCGCGTTCCTTTCAATGATCCGGAAAAATCCGCATTATGGAATTTTCCTTTCAAAAATGCTGGCGCAGCGGCTTCAAAAGCAGACGCAGAAAACAATTGAGCTTCAGAAAAAATTGTCTGAGCTGGAAAAAAATAATTAAAAGAAGATAAAATGTCTCTAAATTGCAACGAAATTGACTTAATTTTAAGCGAGCTTGATTTGGCAGGAACATTTGTTCAGGATGTTGTCCAGCCGAATTTCGACTCGCTTGCGCTTTACACTTTTAAGCCGGGAAGCGCAAAAACTGTTTTTATCTCGCTTGCAGCGGGCTCGTGCAGAATAAACGAAACACGGCGGAAAATCACAAAAAATGAAAAGCCGCTCAGGTTCAACGAAATGCTAAAGTCAAAAATCAAAGGCGCGAGGATAAAATCTGTAAGGCAGATTTCAAAGCAGCGGATTGTAAAATTTGAGCTTGAGAAAGCCGGAGCAATCTACGTAATGCCGCAAGCCCAGACTCACGCGGCGAAAAAAACGAAGGCAAATCAAAATGACGAGGATGAATTTTACTCGCTTTACGTGCGGCTCTGGTCAAACGCGGCGAACATTTTTCTTTGCGACAAAGACGATTTGATTCTCGACAGCTTTTTCAGGCGGCCTGCAAAAGGCGAGATGAAAGGCGAAAAGCTTGTTCTTCCGGAAGAAAAAGTCTTGAACGAAGCGGAAATCAAGAATCTTGAGAAAAAATTTCCGGTCAGAACTTTTGATGAAATTGCACAAAATTACGCGGAAAAACATCCGGATTTTCCAAATTTGAGCTTTAACCAGAAAGTTGACATTTTTTATTCAGAAAGCGCGGAGAATTCCTCTCTTGAATCTTTGCTTGAGCAGGCTGAAAAATGGTACAACTCACATAAAAGCCGCCAGGCAGCCGCGCTTGAGCGTCTTGAAGAAAAACGCAAGTCTTTTCTGAACGCCGGCCAGTACAAACACCAGGGCGATTTGATTCTTTCTTTTGCACATTTGATTGACGGAAAATCAAATTTTCTTGAATGCGAAGATTACGAAACTGGAAACAAAGTCCGAATCAAAATTGATCCTAAAAAATCTGCGCAGGAAAACGCGGCGGATTTTTACGAGCTTTACAAAAAGCAGACAAGCGGACTTGAAGACTTGGAATTTGATATTTCGCAGGCGAAAAAATCTATTGAAAATCTCGACAAGGAATATGAAAAACTAACAGCCGAAAAAAATCCTGTGAAGCTTGAGCAGATTTTGCGGAAGGCGCAGAAACCGAAGCAGCAGGAAAAAAAATCACATCCGGGGCTGGATTTCGAAATCGACGGCTGGTACATTCTTGTCGGGCGTGACGCGGCTGAAAACGACGAGCTTTTGCGCCATTACGTAAAGGGCCAGGATATGTGGTTCCACGTGCGGGATTATTCCGGCGGCTACGTTTTTGTAAAGAACCGCCCGGGCAAGACGATTCCTCTTGAAATTATGCTTTATGCGGGAAATCTTGCGGTTTATTACTCAAAAGCGCGTAAAAACGGAAGCGCGGATTTGTATTACACGCAAGTAAAACATTTGCGGCGAGCGAAAAACGGTCCGAAAGGCTTGGTTCTTCCGTCAAATGAGAAAAATCTTTTTATAAAGCTGGACGAAGGCAAGCTTAGGGAACTCAACGGAAAGGAAGAATGACTTCCACTTTTCTTCTTTTTCGATATAATTAGTAGGTAATATGAAAATTATTGACAAACTGAATTCTAAAAAAGTCACGCTTTCACTTGAAATTTTTCCTCCGAAAAAAGCCGAAGGATTTGAATCTGTAAAGTCAACGGCTCTGGAGCTTGTTTCTCTCCATCCTGATTTTATAAGCATAACTTACGGCGCCGGCGGCTCGACCCAGACAAGCACCGCAGAACTTGCGTCTGTTATTGAAAATGCTGACACAACTGCTCTTGCCCATTTGTCCTGCGTGCGCTCGTCAAAAGAACAGCTGGAAAAAACAATTTCAGAGCTAAAATCTAAAAAAATCGAGAACGTTCTTGCTCTGCGCGGAGACAAGCCGAAAAATGCCGCGGAAGATGAAAACCTCTTTCCGAGCGGAATGAAACACGCATCTGATTTGGTTCCGCTTCTAAAAGAAAACGGATTCTGCGTTGGCGGCGCGTGCTACCCGGAAGGACATCCTGAAAGCAAGAACCGCGACGAAGATATTGAGAATCTTAAGCACAAAGTTGATGCCGGAGTTGATTTTTTGACAACACAGATGTTCTTTGACAACGATATGCTTTATTCATTTCTTTACAGGCTTCAGTCAGCCGGAATCCATGTGCCGGTTCTGGCCGGAATTATGCCGATTACAAATGCGAACCAGGTAAGCAGGATGGTTGACTTGTCAAACGCTTATATTCCACGCAAGCTTCTTTCAATCTGCGACCGTTTCCGCGACTCGCCTGACGCTATGAGGCAGGCAGGAATCGCATACGCGACTGACCAGATTATCGACTTGATTTCAAACGGCGTGCGGGGAATTCATATCTACACAATGAACAAGCCTGAAATCGCGCGCTCAATAATCAGAAACATCGACTCGATTATTGCCGCGACAAACGGAGAAATTGGCGCGTAAATATTTTTAGATTCAAGGCAAAAAAGGCGCGAAAAGATTTCTGTAATCTTCAACGCTTTTTGCCTGGATAATTTTCTGGCGGAACTCTTTTGCTCCGTCAAATCCTTTCATATAATTGCTGAATCTTCCGCGCATTTTCATGCAAGCTCCAAATTCGCCGAAAGCCTGGACAAGCAAATCGAGCTCCTTAAATCCAGCCTCAATGCTTTTCTCAAGCGGAATTTCAGGGATTTTTCCCGTTGTAAGATATTCTTTTATTTTTGTGAAGATAAACGGATTTCCTCTCGCGCCGCGCGCAACCATCACAGCGTCGCATTTTGTCTGCTCAAGCATATTTTTCGCATCTTCCGGCGTCTTTATATCTCCGTTTCCAATCACTGGAATTTTTCCGCCGACAAACTGAACCAAGTCGGAAATTGTGTTCCAGTCCGCGTTTCCTTCGTATCCTTGCACCGCGGTCCGTCCGTGCATCGCAATTGCAGCGGCTCCAGCCTCAATCGCAGCTTCGGCGCATTCTTTGTATGTAAGATGATTTTTATCCCAGCCAGTTCTGATTTTTACCGTGACAGGAATCGGAGAATATTCAACAGGATTTCCGTTTTTATCTTTCCGCTTTCCGCTGAAATTTCTCACAGAATCAGCTACGGCCTTTGTGATTTCATAAAGTTTTTCAGGCTCGCGCGTCAAAACGCTTCCGGCTCCTGTTTTTGTGACTTTCGGAACTGGACATCCGCAGTTTATGTCTAGAAGCTCGCAGGAAGTTCTTTCAAGGACAACTTGAGCCGCCCGCGCCATTGTGTTTGCATCCGAGCCGAAAATCTGGACAGCGTAAGCCTTTTCGTTGGGCGCGCGGACCATCATGTCAAAAGTTTTTTTGTTGTCGCGGACAAGCGCTTCGGAGCTGATAAGCTCTGTGTAGGCAAAGTCAGCTCCGCAGTCAGCGCATATTGAACGGTAGCTCGCATCGGAAACATCGGCCATCGGAGCGAGGAAAATGTTTCCGTCAAGCGAGAGACTTCCAATTTTTACAGGATGATATAAGCCGCTCATCATTCCTCAGGCAAATTGAACGCCTTGCAGCTGTTAGTCCAAAGAATTTTCGCCAGGTCTTCGAGCGGCATTTCGAGCATTTCCGCAAGAAATTTCGCAGTCGACGGCAGATAAGCCGGCATTGTGCGCTTGCGCTCCCTGTATTCCGCCGGAATCATGAACGGGCTTTCAGTCTCAATCAAAATTCTATCGTGAGGAATGTTCAGGACAGTTTCATGCAAATTCCGCGCGTTGCGATAAGTCAGGTTTCCCGCAAAAGAAAAATACACATTCAAGCCAGCGTCAAGGCAGCGCTTCGCATAAGCCGCGTTCTCGCCGTAACAATGGAGAATTGCGCCGGCCGGAGGAATCCTTTCTTTCAAGATATTGAAAACTTCGTTTCCCGCGTCTCGGTTCTGAATAATCACCGGCTTGTCATATTTTTTTGCAATCTCAAGCTGAGTGATAAAAAGCTCAGTCTGCGAGCGCTTGTCGCCGAACTGCTTATAATAGTCAAGCCCGGTTTCGCCGACAGCAACGATGTTCGGCAGCTTAAGTCCGTCAATAATTGTCTGCTGCCAGTCTTTTCCCGGATGAGTTACTTCCATAGGAGCAACTCCGATTGCGTGATAAACGCCCGGCATTGCTTTTAAAGTCGCATAGACTTTCTTAAAATCAAGAAGACTGTTATTAATGCTTACAATGCGTTTTACTCCGGCCTGCTTAGCCTGCTGAACAACGCGTACCTGTTCAATCGGGTCCTCATATATGAGCCCGATGTGGGCGTGAGTATCAAAAAATTTCATGGCTTACTTCCAAAAAGAAATGATAAACGAAATACGCTGACTCAAATCCGATAAATATGCAGATTGAAAATCAGAGTAACCAAAAGATTGGTTTTTGACGATATATAAGATAACAGAGAAAATATCAGATGTCAAATTTAGTGGACAGATTTTTTGAATCAAAAAATTAAAAAGATGGATTTCCAAGCCTTTCTAAACTCCCTTTGACAACTGTCAATCTGCTATGGTAAAATCAATATTTAGATTCTATATCTAGATAAAATTTGAGGTAAAAAGAAATTGGCAAAAACAAGACATTATAAAAAACTTGAAAAAAATGCCGTTGCTTCTCTCTTAAATGTTCTTCGCCGTGGATTAAGTTCTATCGGCAGTTTTTTTGTTAAGATTTTCCATGTTTGCGACAGCAAACTTACAATAATGATTGTCCCTCATTCGCAGGGAAAAGTTATCAACTTCAGAACGAATATTTTTGCTTTGGTTCTCGGCTGTGTTCTTTTGGTTGGAATTGTTTCGTCGTTTGTATATTTCAAGAAGCATGACGCAGGAATCTCAGAGGAGCTCAGCCGTTCAATGAAAGAGAACCGCGAGCTTCTTGCAAGCTTTGACGAGCTGCGCGATGAGAACAACAACGTTCTTCAAACGGCGAAAAGATTTAAGTCATCGCTGTCGCAGACTCTTTCACTGCTCGGAATCAGCCAGTCTTCAACAATCTCAAAGTCGTCTTCATCTGACAGCGACTTGAATTCACTTTTTGACACGCAGAATACAGTCGCCGGCTCCACAAAAGAAGCAAGCGATATGCGCCAGCTCTCTTCATATCTTGAAAGCACAATCCAGCCAATTGAACAGATTGGAAAAATGCTCGAAAGCCAGGAGACACTTTTTGCCGACATTCCAAACATCTGGCCGGTAAAAGGCGGAATCGGACATATTTCCCAGCCTTTCGGACAGACAACGCATCCAATCACTGGAAACTGGTACATTCACAAGGGACTTGATATTTCAACCTGGCGCTCAGGCGATCCTGTTCTTGCTACTGCGAACGGGCAGGTTGTAACTGTAACTTATGACTCTGGATTTGGTAACTACGTAATAATCAAGCACAAACACGGAATTTATACACGCTACTGCCATATGAACACAGTTTACGTAAAAAAAGGCCAGTTTGTTTCGCAGCGCGATGTGATTGGAACAATAGGAAACACAGGAATTTCAACAGGACCTCATCTCCATTACGAGATTCATATTGGTTCCGACGTTGTTGATCCAATCAAATATGTAAATGTAAAAATGACAAAGTAATATGGCGTTTCTAACTGATGATATTTCAATCAACACAATAATCGGAGCGGGCTCTGCTGTTTCTGGCGACATAAAGGCCAACGGATTTATACGCGTAGACGGAGACATTGATGGGAATCTTGACTCAACCGGAAATGTGATTGTCGGAAACAAAGCGAGAATAAACGGAAACATCAACGCGCTTTCAAGCGTTGTCGGCGGAATTGTTGTCGGCGACATCTATGCTCCGAACGGAATCAAACTTTTATCATCTTCAGCTGTAATCGGCGATATCTACACAAAAAATCTTGAGATTGAAGAAAATGTGATTTTCCACGGACATTGCATTGCCTTGAGAAAAGAAGAAGAATTTATCCAGGCTTCAAAGCTTTATTCCGAGGAGCTTTCAATCAAAAGCAAGGCAATTAATGGCTGAAATTAATTCGATAAATTCTGCGCAGAATATTTCATCAAACCAATCGCTTCAAATGCTCGCCTCGCAGAACGCAATGGCGCAGCAAAAAGCTTTGCAAGAATCTAAAAAGACGGAAAAAAATCAAAAATCATCTTTTAAAAACGTTTTCCAGAAGCTTCAGCAAAGCTCGGAGCTTGTTTCTGAAGGGCTTCCTGCCGAAATCGCCGGAATGGAAACTCAGGAAGCGGTGAATTTTTTAAAAGACGCAATGGATTCCGCCGGCGAAGAGCTAAAATCTTTCCAGAGCGCGGAAAATCTGGAAAAATTCAGAAAAAAAGTTAGCCAGTTCATGAAATATATCGTAAAAACGAATTATAATTTCGTAAGAACGCGGCCGCAGAAACGTCTTAGAAACGGCCGTGTCATAAATTCGCTTTATCAGATAGAAGTTATTGACAAGAAATTGAATCAGCTCGCGAGCGAAATGCTTTTTACGCATCGGAAGAATTTAAATTTGCTGGCGCGAGTTGAAGAAATTCAGGGGCTGATTCTTGATTTGCTGGTTGAATAGATATAGTTGATTTCCGGGAAACGGAAGTTTCAGAAAAACTTAAAAACCAGCTTTCGAAAATGGGTTTGAACGGAATGAAAACCACGATTTTAACTTATAAAGGAGCTTTACAAAAATGAGCGATATTTTTGAACAAGATATAAATGAAGACGAGGAAAGCTTGTCAGAGCTTGAAGATAAAGACAGCAAGCATAAAGATGATTCTGATGATGAATTTATCTATCCTGAAAATCTTTACAGCACGAAACTTGAATATTCCTGCGAAATTGTCTACGCAGTTCTTCCGAAAAATATCAAGGAATTAAAGCAAAAAGACCACGTTATTATTCCGACTCGCTACGGAAAAGATTTGGCATTAGTTCTCGGAAAAGTGAATCATCCTGTTGCAATCAAAAAAAACGAGCTGATAACAATTGAACGCAAAGCGACTGATGCTGATATGAAAAAATTCGAGGAGCTTTCAGAGCAAGAAGAGGGAGCCTTTAAAATCTTCCGGGAAAAAGTCGCAGCTCATAATCTTGACATGAAGCTTGTCGCAGTTCATTTTTTACTCGAGGAATCAAAGGCGCTTTTCTTTTTCTCAAGTGACAACCGGGTTGACTTCCGTGAGCTTGTAAAAGATTTGGTCAGCGTTTTTAGAATGAGAATTGAACTGAGACAAATCGGCGTGCGTGATGAAAGCAGAATAACAGGCGGACTCGGTGTTTGCGGCCGGCCATATTGCTGCCATGTGATGGGAGACAGACTGCCGCCGGTTTCAATCAAAATGGCAAAGGAGCAGAATCTTTCGCTCAATTCGACAAAAATAAGCGGGCAGTGCGGCCGTCTTTTGTGCTGCCTGAGCTACGAGTGCAAATGCTACTCAGAAGCAAGAAAAAATCTTCCAAGTGAAGGCCTCCGCATCTTTTACGATAATACAACTTTTAGAATCACAGATGTAAATCCATTACGTTCAATAATACGAATGCAAAGTGAAGATGGAAGAATTCTTGAAATTCCAGGAACTAGATTTTATAAAGAAAACGGAAGATGGAAGATTGACTAAAAACTCTCTCATTTTTTTGTGATTTTAATAAAAAAGTCGCTCATTGCGAGCTGACCAGAAGCAATCTCGTAAAATAAAAGACAATGTCTATCGCCTAATGTCTTTCATTCAAAAGTCAAATACAGTGTTTATTCTTTTCCAGAAGTTATTTTTGACGAACTTTATGTAATGCAGCTTTACTGCACAAAAACGGTTTTAAACCATGAAAGTGTGCTTTATATTCAGACCAAGTTTCGTTCAGATACATAATTTTAGTTCCGCCGGGATATTCTTCAAAAGTCTTGTCACAGGAACATGATAATTACGAACTTTTTTCGTATCGACTCGAAAACATACTTGCTGAAAAAATCGATACAATTTTTGCAAGAAATATAACGACAATTCCTTGCATGATTTTTATGACATTTTCATTTTGAGCTCAAAGAAATAAATTCAATTCTGAAAATCTAAAGGCTAAGCTGATAAAAATGTAAAAAAGTTAAAAGAATTTAAGAATATATTTTCATAATAATAAGCATGAAAATAAAACATATAATAAAAATTCTGATTGTATATTTTATAAACCAACTTAACGATAAAGCAAAAGGCATATCTGGATCTGCTTTCCTTGCTCTATCATAAAGATTCACTATTGTCACAACTAGGCTTAATATTGCCAAAATAATGTTTATTATAGCCACAATATCGCATGTTGTTGCAATTAGGACAGCTGCGTATAAGGTTTGCACGATTGAAATTAAAATTAAAGCGGTTAAATTTAATCTGATTATAGTCCCAAAGCGCCAAGACCATTCATTAAGTAGAACATACAAAATAAAATTTATGACTGAGATAATAATTTGTCCCCTGCTTAGAAACAAAATATCCCAATCGTTGCTTCTTAAAAATGCTATGAAAACACCACAGAAAGTTGTTAAAATATAGCATATAATACTAACTATCAAACTTCTAGTCTCCCAATGTTTTTAAATACAACCAAAAGAACAACGGCAGCAACACTGTCGGCTATGAAAATTAATGTAGAAAATAATATTAGTTTTTTAAAAAAATATATGTCACAAAAGTTTATTAAACTAGCGAAAAGACCGCACAAGGCATAAAAATATACTATACCTGCAACAATATTTATTACTTCAATTTTGTTATAAGAAATAAATATATTGAAAATGGATATCCAAATAGCCACTGCTTCAGGCAATGTTACAACCATCTCTTCAATAGTATTGAAGTGATAGTCCTCTTCATATGCAATCTCAAACACAAGAGGAGTACAGAACTGAATGTCATTAATATCATTGAAACAAATGGGTAAAAATAAATCTAAAAGAAGTGATACAATAGGAAAAATAATTGAACATAGATTTATATAAAGTGACATTTGATTATACTCATCGAAAACAAGTCTAAAAATTCCACAAAATATAATCATGCTTAAAGATAAAAATTTTATTATACGATTTACGATTCCTGATAGTAGTTGTATATCCATAATTTAATCTCCGCAGCAACAACCGAAGAATTTCGATTGTTGCTGAAATTGGCTTTTACTTCACATTACAATCAATAACCAAATTTCCATCTTTAACTGAGTATCTTGGATCTTTTAAAATCAATCTATTTCCATCTACTTCGGCATTTTCTATTATTAAGTTTTTGAACTCATTTGGAACTTCAATTTCAATACAAGAATTTGATTCATCAAATTTTCCTTTTTTGACAGTCAGTGTTTCATCTTCCACATTTGCTATGCCTGTTAAATCTATAGTTTCTTTTTCGTTTTCCATTATTCATCCTCAAAACCTGAGTAAAATGCAATATATTCCCAGGTTTTTCTATTTTTTGAACGTTAAATTCTGAATGTCGTTATTTTGTTGTAGCGAACCGCAGGAGAATCACCTGGCTCTATACCAAATACTTTTTTGAAGTATGAGCCAAAGTTAAAATCTCCATGTTGATTACTTAATCCATGCTCAGCTACAGTTTGGATGTAAACTTGTATTCTTTCCGCTAATTTATTTCTAGCATCTGTTGAATTAGGATTATTGTAATATTCACCTGCTACCATACTGATTTGCATCACAGCATCTCTCTCACTGTTTGCTTTTGAGAATCCCATATTGAATTCCTCCTTAAAAAATTTATTTGGTTAAGACACAAAAATATTTACTAATGCTAATAAAATACTTTTATATCTAATGAAATATTAGACCACTTTTGTATTTTTAGTAACTAAATTCCGACACAATTGTGTTAGTTTTAAGTATGAGTTTTTGGGAAAATGTTGATGCAGAACGCGACTTTCAAAACATTTCACGAAAAGAACTTGCTTACAAAGCTAATTTTTCATTAACAAGCCTTTCCACTGGAATCATAAGAAATTCAATTCCTTCCGCAGATGTCGCTTACAGAATCGCAAAAGTTTTAAATGTTTCGATAGAATATCTTTTAGACGGAAATTCAAAAAAGGGAACGGAAAAAAAGCAGGAATGCAACAATACTTTTTTACAGGAACTCCAGAAACCTCAGACAAAAAAATTGATAAAAAACTACGTAAAACTTTCTGAACGCGACAAGAATTTGCTTCTTTCAATTTCCACTCAGATGACGGAAATGTGAATTTTACAATCCTAAAACCGCGACAAGATAATCTGAATCTTCTGAAAACGGCCTGTAGTCGAATCCTGAGTAAAAATCAAATTTTGTGAATCCTGATTTTTGGGCAAGCTCCTTGATTTGCCCTTTTGTAATTTTTTGTACTGGAACATTTTCAATTACCGGGATAATTTTTCCGCTGCTGTTTTTAAGTTTTTGGAAAATCTCGCATTCTCCATTTTGATTTGTTATGATTTTTGAAAAAAGCTGCACGCGGATACTTTCTTTTACCGGAAGCTCGATTGTTTCGCTTGTAAATTTGTCAAAATTTGGAATTGCAATTATGATTTTCCCATTTTCCGCCAAAAGAGTGCGGCAATCATAAAAAAATTTTGCAAGCAATGTCGGATCATGAATATAAAGCAAGCGGCCGTCTAGCACTGAAATTATATTGTAAAATCCTTTTCCAAGGTAACGCGACATTTCTAAATAACTCATCTGAAAAAATCTGACAGACATCAACATCGTCCGCCTTTTTCTATTTGCAGAGTTAATAAAATCCTGGCAAGTTTCAAGACCTGTAACATCTGCTCCCTTCTTCGAAAGATAAATTTCAAACGAACCTGTACCACATCCAATATTCAAAAATTTTACTGGATTTTTAAAAATCTTTGATTCATCATCATAAAATTTTTTTTTGGCTTCAGACAACGGATAAAGCTCATCATAATATTCTGCAACATTTTGAAATAATTCCATATATAAAATTATAACTCTTAAATTTGATTTTCACAAAATAGAAAATATTATTTGATAAAAGCAAGTAAAAACAAAGTTATAAAATGAAAAGCTTTCAAAATATAGAATATAATTTTTAATTTTGATATAATGTTCCAATTATACTTTTTATTTTATCAAATTTTTTATTTAATGGGAGAAAAAAACATGGCATTTTATTTTTCAGAGCCGTCTCACACATTTGGTGAGTATCTTTTGGTTCCCGGATACACTTCCGAGAATTGCATTCCTGACAATGTAAGCCTAAAGACTCCAGTTGTACGCTTTAATAAAAAAGCTGGTGAAAAATCTCCTCTCACCATGAATATTCCTATGGTTTCTGCTGTTATGCAGGCTGTTTCAGACGACAAACTGGCGATTGCGCTCGCAAAGGAAGGTGGAATCTCGTTTATTTACGGAAGCCAGTCAATTGAAAACCAGGCGGCGATGGTTGCCCGCGTAAAGGACTACAAGGCCGGATTTGTCACATCTGACTCAAATATCCGTCCAGACCAGACTTTGGAAGAAGTTGTGGAGCTCAGCGCAAAGACAGGACATTCAACTGTTGCTGTAACAGAAGACGGAAGCGCACACGGAAAGCTTCTTGGAATCATCACATCAAAGGATTTTAGAATCGGCCACTGCCCTGAAGGCGCAAAAGTAAGCGATTACATGACTTCGCTCAAGGATCTGGCTACAGGAAAAGACGGAATCACACTTTCTGAAGCAAACGAAATAATCTGGAACAAGAAAGTAAACCAGCTTCCTATTGTTGACGCAAACGGAAACCTTGTAAGCCTTGTTTTCCGAAAGGACTACTCAACACACACAGAATATCCTAACGAGCTTTTGGACTCAAAGCAGCGTTACATTGTCGGAGCAGGAATCAACACACGCGACTATATGGAGCGCGTTCCGGCACTGCTCAAGGCAGGATGCGATGTCTTCGTCCTTGACTCGTCAGAAGGATACTCTTACTGGCAGGCGAAAGCGCTGAAAGACATCCATGAAAAATGGCCTGGAACAAAAGTCGGAGCCGGAAACGTTGTTGACGCAGAAGGATTCAACTTCCTTGCCGACGCAGGAGCTGACTTTGTAAAGATTGGAATCGGAGGAGGCTCAATCTGCATTACACGCGAACAGAAGGGAATCGGCCGTGGACAGGCGACTGCGACAATCGAAGTTGGAAAAGCCCGCGATGAATACTGCAAGAAAACTGGAATCTATGTTCCAATCTGCTCTGACGGCGGAATTGTGCATGATTATCACGTTACACTTGCGCTCGCGATGGGAGCTGACTTTGTGATGCTCGGACGCTACTTTGCGCGCTTTGACGAGTCGCCTTCAAACAAGCTCGTTGTAAACGGCAACTATGTAAAGGAATACTGGGGCGAAGGTTCCAACCGCGCTCGCAACTGGCAGAGATACGACCTCGGCGGCAAGAAATCAATGGCTTTTGAGGAAGGCGTTGACTCTTACGTTCCTTACGCAGGACATTTGCACGACGGAGTCGGAACAACTCTTAAAAAGGTTGTCCACACAATGTGCAACTGCGGCGCGCTTTCAATTCCTGAGCTACAGGAGAAAGCAAAGCTTACGCTTGTTTCAGCAACGACAATCAGTGAAGGCTCTGCGCACGATGTAATCGTAAAGAACACTTCTGTTCAGTCTTAAAACATTTATATATTTTTGGATAAAAACAAAGGTTCAAGGGAAAGAAGAAACCTTTTTGAAAAGGTGTCGTCTTTCCCTTTTTTTGTTTATATTCTCATGTTTTGGTGATATAATAAGAAAATCATAGAATTTATGGAGCTTAATATGAAAGGAAATGTTATCGTTGGTCAGTCTGGAGGTCCTACTGCTGTTATCAATTCAAGCCTTGCTGGAGTTTTTAAGACGGCAAAAGATTTAGGCATAAAGAAAGTATATGGAATGCTGCACGGAATCAAAGGCCTTTTAGACAGACAGTACGTTGATTTAGCCGACACAATCACTTCTCTTATGGCGATTGACCTTCTTAAACGTACGCCTTCTTCAATTTTAGGCTCTTGCCGCTACAAACTTCCTGATGTTAATGATGCAAACGAAGAGACTTACAAGAAAATTTTTGAGATTCTTGATGAAATTGATGTAAAATATTTTCTTTATATCGGCGGAAACGACTCGATGGACACAATCCAGAAGCTTGCAACTTATGCAAAAAAAACTGGAAGCGACATAAAATTCATCGGAGTTCCGAAAACAATCGACAACGATCTTGCAATCACTGACCACACGCCAGGATTCGGCTCTGCGGCGAAATTTATTGCCTCGACAATGAAAGAAATTATCCGTGACGGTCTTGTTTATGATTATCCGACAGTTACAGTTGTTGAGATAATGGGAAGAAACGCTGGCTGGCTTACGGCTGCTTCCGCGCTCGCAAAATCTGACGACTGTGAAGGCGTTGACTTGATTTATCTTCCTGAAAAAATTTTCGACATGGAAAAATTCATGAAACGCGTAAAAGGACTTTTGGACACTGGGAAATCGCTGATTATCGCGGTTTCAGAAGGAATAAAAGTCGCCGACGGAAGATTTGTGTTTGAGCTTGCCGCCGAGCACGTCGAGTTTGTTGACTCTTTCGGCCACAAGCAGATGTCCGGAACAGCGCAGTTCCTTGCGAACAAAATCACAGCGGAACTTGGAGTAAAGGCACGCGCTATTGAGCTTTCAACATTGCAGAGATGCGCCGCGCACATGTCTAGCCGCACTGACATAACAGAGGCTTACAACGCGGGCGGAGCGGCTGTAAAAGCTGCTATTGCAGGCGAAACTGGAAAAGTTGTTACGCTAAAAAGATTTTCAGACGATCCTTACATCTGCATTACAGAAACGGCCGACGTCTCAAAAATCGCAAATGTTGAGAAAAAGGTTCCTCTCGAATGGATTACGGACGACGATTATGTTTCACCCGAGCTGATTCATTACATTCATCCGCTTATTCAGGCTGAGCTTAGTCCGATTATGGTTGACGGACTTCCACGTCATCTTGTTCTAAAAAAGTAAATTTTTAAGGGCGTTCCCGCGCAAAGCGCGGGTCGCTATGTTCGCACTTCGCTACGCTCATTCCTTCGCTCCATTTCATTCCGCTTCGGAACGCCTGCGGCGGTGCTGCCAGCGCTAACGCATTTGTTTTTCTTTCAATTGTAACAACCAAACTTTTTCATTAAAATATTTAGATTATGAAAGCATCGAAATTTTATATCTCAACGCTCCGCGAAGCACCTGCGGAAGCTGTAATTGCAAGCCACAAACTTATGCTTAGGGCTGGAATCACACGCAAACTTGGAAACGGACTTTATACATATCTTCCCCTGGGAGTGCGCTCTCTTTATAAACTTGAACAAATTATCCGTGAAGAATGGAACACAACTGCCGAAGCTCTTGAATTTAAGCCGACTGTAATTGTTCCAGGCGACATCTGGAAAGAGTCGGGCAGATGGGAAACAATGGGTCCCCAGATGCTCAAGGCGAAAAACCGCGGTGAGCAGGACATGGTCGTTTCTCCGACTGCCGAGGAAGCTTTTACAGCGATTGTCCGCGACGGACTAAGCTCTTACAAGCAGCTCCCAGTCAATCTTTATCAGATTAATACAAAATACCGCGACGAAATCCGGCCGCGTTACGGCGTGATGCGTGGACGCGAGTTCATTATGGCTGACGGCTACACGATGAACGCTGACAACGAATCTCTTGACAAATCATATAAACTTTATGAAAAGGCCTATTTCAATGTGTTTAAGCGGCTCGGTCTAAAAATAATTCCAGTGCGCGCGGACTCAGGCGCAATGGGCGGTTCAGGCTCAGAGGAATTTATGGTTGAGTCTCCAATCGGCGACGACACATTGATTATCTGCCCTAACGAAAAATGCGGATACGCGGCAAACGTTGAGAAAGCCTGGTGCGCGCCGGATGATTCTGTAAACAAAAAAGGCGAGAAGCCGGCAAAAACAGACTTGCCTGTTGAAATGGTCGCAACTCCAAATGTTTTCTCAATCGAAGACATGGAGAAATTCTTTGATGAATCTCCGAAAATGTTCATCAAAGCGCTGATTTACCGCGTAATCAACTCTTCTCTAGATATGACAGGCGCAAATGGAGCTGACAAATGGAAGCGCGTGAAAGATCCTGCCGGAGACTATTATCCAGTTTCTTACGTGTGTGTTCTTATCCGCTCTGACCTTGACGTTAATGAAGCAAAACTTGCCGCAACATTGAAGGCTTCTGAAGTTGTCTTGGCGGAAGCAGAGGAAGTTCTTGAGTACGCAGGCGCGCCGCATGGATTTGTAGGTCCGATAACTGCGAAATGCCCGCTCGTCGTTGACTATTCTGTAGTAAAAGACGGCGTTGCGCAAATGCACGACGCAATTGCCGGAAGCGGAAAAGATGGATACCACATCAACCATGTTGAGCCGCTTCGCGATTTTGTTCCGTATATTAACGCTGATGTCCGCACTGTAAAGGAAGGCGACAAATGCCCAATGTGCGGCGGAACGTTCTACACAAGAAAAGGAAATGAGCTTGGCCATATCTTCAAGCTTGGCCATAAATATACAAAATCAATGCATGTAACTTTCCTTGCCCAGAATGGAAAGCCGGCCGAGCCGACAATGGGCTGCTACGGAATCGGAGTTGACCGCACGCTCGCGTCAATCATTGAAAAGAACCATGATGACAAGGGAATTATCTGGCCAATGTCTGTCGCTCCTTTCCACGTCTGCATTGTTCCAATCAAATATGATGGAAAAATGAAGGAAGTTGCAGACAAGATTTATGATGAGCTCGAGTCGCACGGAATCGAGGTTCTTCTTGATGACCGCAACGAGCGCCCAGGCGTAAAATTCGCTGACATGGAGCTTATTGGAATTCCTTTAAGAATCACAGTCGGCGATAAAAATCTTCCGAATGTTGAATTCAAGCCTCGTGCCGCAGAAGAAGCGGAGCTTGTTCCTGCTGAGGAAGCAGCTTCAAAAGCTGTTCAGTTTGTAAAAGATGAGCTTGCAAAACTTCAGGCATAATTATTTTGTGTCATGTTGAGCGGCAGCGAAATATCTGTATTTGGGATTCTTCGCTTCGCTCGGAATGACGGGCTTTTTGTGGTGGTTGAGCTAAGTCGAAACCACAATCATTTTCTGGTGATTTCGACAAGCTCAATCGCCGCTTAAATTTATGAAAAAAAGACTTCTTTCATTTATCACATTCTCTCTCTGTTCAATTTTGTCTGCGCTTCCGGGCGTGAATTATTTAATTCCGGATGTTTCCGGACAATATGTTTTTTACGAGGACAAGTCGTTTACCCGCGAATCTTACATTGGAATCGTTTATTATGATGATTCAACTTACGGCGTCAGATATTATGCGCCTTCATTTGGCAAGGACAACGATTATAAGCCTGCAAAAAACATCGGAATCTTGTTTACGCTTGACAAAAATCAAGACCACGTAGAGCTTACAGGCGAGCGAATCACAACAACAATTACACCGGACGACACAGATTTAGTGAACTATCTTCACGATTTTCTTTACGAAATGACTTCCCGCAGGCAAAAGGCTGGAAATATTACCAAGACAGAAAAAATAAGCCAGGATTATGCGCAGTTCGGAGGCGATGTTTTAATCGAGTATGATCCGCTTGTTCCGATTACGAATTTGAAGAATATTGAAAAAGATGGAAAAAACGTTCTTGAGATTGTTACGGCTGGCCAGCTCACGTCTTCATCTGACACTTCCTTCGACGATTTCAAAGGAATAGGACAAATTCCGTCCTCATCATCAAAAAAACTGAAAATCAAAAAAGCAAAAACTGTAGGATTTGATTTCTCAAATGATAAAAAAACTTTGAGCGTGAATCTTGATAAAAACTGGGAGCAAAAAACTGAAAACCTTTGGCTTTTAGGAAATTCTTCTGTTTTGATGATAAACGCTCTTCCGGCGCTTGACAAAGACAATTCTCTCCAGCTTAGACGGCGGCTTTTGCTTAGCGCCGACCATGTTTATTCTGACTGGCGGAAACTCACATTGGCAGAAGAAAGCGGAAATCTAAAAATCGATCAAGTTTTTTATGACAGCAGCACAAATGATTTCAGAACCGATTGCAAGATTCTTTACGAAAGTCCGTCAAGCTTTTTTGTTTCGCTGACAACAAAATCTGAAGTTTATCAGGCAAACAGAAAATATTTTGACAACATTATAAAATCACTTTCATTAAAATAGATAAAAGTCAAAAACCTGGGAGCGGAGACAGAATCTCGCTTTCAGGTTTTTTTTATCTAAAACTTGCTTTTGAAAGCGGAACTCCAATCCTAAAATAAGGCAAGTCATCAAGAAAATCTATTTTTTGACCTTCAATTAAAATCTGAACGCTTTGAACCGTGCTGAAATTTGTCGCAGTGTAGACAATCTGCATGAACTGCCCCAAATATCCTTCAACTCCATTTGGATTGAATTTAATTTCCTCGCTAAAATTCAAAGTTGCAACTCCGTTTTTTACAACAGCCGAATACAATTTTGTTCCCGCAGGAATCAAAGTTCTGCAGCCTGTTTTGACTTCTGCCGCGGTCGGCCCTGCTAAAAGCGAATTAATGCTTGCCGTAAGCGGAGAATCTTTCGCAACTTGCCTCGAAACTTCTTTTCTGATGACAATTCCGTCACTGTCAATCGCAACAAAGCAGATTTTTGCGGCAACCGTTGCGGTTTTTTGATTTTCAGCGACAGTTTTTGCTGTTTCTTTTGTCTCTGATTTTAAAGGCTTTTCCTGTGCGAGTTTCGTTTCGTTTTCAGATTCAGGCGCTTTTTGCTCAATTTTTTCAGAGTTTTTTTCACTGATTTCTGCCTGCGTTTTTAGTTTTTCATCTTTCTGTCTGACATCTTCTGCTTTCTGAATTTTATTTTCAATATCAGATTTTTCTTCTGATTTTTTTTCGTCCGCTTTTATTTCTGAATTTTGAATTTCTTCGTCTGCGGAGTTTTTTTGATTTATAAAATTATTTTTATTTTCTTGATTTTCAGAAATTGTTTTTTCTTCGTTATCAGATTTCTTTAATTTATTTAAATCAATAATTGGCTCAGAATTCTCGTTTTGAGATTTTTCAAGTTCTTCTGATTTATTTTGAGCCAGAAAAGACGGCGTTTTTCCAAAAAGACGTTCGAAAAAACGAGTTTTCTGCAGATTGTTTTTTATATCTTCAGATTTCACTAAAAAAATGATGATTAAAATCAAAAAAGCTAGAATCCAAATTGCAAGTCCGAGTCCCGAATTTTTTCTGCTGCTTTTCTTTTCCTTGTCGCTCATATTTTTATTATCGTCAGAATTTAAGAGTAAATGAACGCGGTAAAATCCCAAAATCATCTTGATTATAAAAGTTATTTCTACTTGTTTACAATTCCATAAAAAAGTAAAATGATAGAATACATAAAAGAACCGATTTGAATTAGGAGCTACCTAAATGGAACAGCATAAAAAATTTGATTTAATCACTTTTGGCGAAACGATGCTTCGTCTTTCTCCGCCGCAGAACGGACGAATTTTTAGAAGTGAAATTTTTGAAAAGCACGCCGGCGGCGCGGAGCTGAATGTTGCATCCGGAGTTTCTTTGCTGGGCCTTCGCTCAGGAATTATAACAAGGCTTCCTCACAATGAGCTGGGAACTTTTGTTAAGAATAGAATCAGATTTTCAAGCGTTTCAGATGATTTTATCATTTATGATGATTCTCCTGATGCTCGCCTTGGAATTTATTATTATGAGAACGGAGCTTATCCGCGGAAACCGACTGTTGTCTACGACAGAAGACATTCTTCAATAACAAATATCAAGCCTGAGGAAATTCCTGCAGATATTTACGGAAAAACAAGAATGTTCTATACATCTGGAATTACGCTTGCGCTTTGTGAAAATACAAGAACGCTGGCGATCCAGCTTATCAAGAATTTCAAGGCCGCAGGCGCGGAAATAGCATTTGATGTCAATTACCGTGCAAATCTTTGGGATGAAGACACTGCGAGAGAGACAATTGAAAAAATCCTTCCGTTTATAGATGTTCTTTTTGTCTCAGAGGAAAGCTGCCGCAGAATGTTCAGAATGACAGGAACTCTCGAAGATATGCACCGACAGTTCTGCAAAAAATATCCAAACATTCAGTTCATTGCGTCTTCAGAACGGGAAGTAATCAGCCCGAAAGTTCATTCTTTCACCTCTCTTGTGTATTCAAAAAGAGAAGATAAATTCTACACAGAAGATCAATACAAAGACATTGATGTTGTTGACAGAATTGGTTCTGGAGACGCTTACTGCGCCGGTGTCATTTTTGGACTTTTGAAATACAATGACCCGAAAATCGCAATGGAATTTGGAAACGCGACATGCGCTACAAAGAACACAATTTACGGCGACTTGCCGCTTTCAGATTTCAACGAAATCAGCTCAATCATAAAGGCTCATCAGACAAAGGGCAAACAGTCTGAAATGAACAGATAAAAAAATGGTTCCGGTTTTTGCCGGAACCATTTTTTTATGCCAATAATTCTATCTATTAACAAGTTTTCTGCATTCGTAAAAAATAATAGCTGAAGCTTGCGCGACATTCAGACTTTCAATCGGCTGTTTTTCTTTTGGCGCGGGCTCTGCTGTCCATGGAATAGTGACGAGTTCATCGCAATTCTCCCGGACAATTCTTGAAATTCCAAATTCCTCGTTTCCAAGCACGATTAACGCAGGCTTGTTTCCGCACATCTCAGGAATTTTTTCAACTGGAGTTTTTCCGCGTACATCAGTTCCGAATCTAATCATTTTGCCTTTCATTGAGACAAGCAGCTTCTCTATAGAACGGATTGAATAAATATTCACATGCTCCATTCCGCCCTGCGCAACCCGGTATGAGCTGGTTGTAACAGAGCTTTGAGCCTCGTCGAGCGGAATTACAATGTTCTTAAATCCAAAGAAAGCTGCACTTCTTACAATCGCCCCAAGATTATTCGCATTGCCAACTCTGTCCAACAGAATTGCAGATTCCTTGTTATGAAGCCACTCATCAGTTGTCGCTACATTCAAATGAGGAATTTCCGGCATTTCAATCATTGCGACAACGCCCTGATGATGAACCGTTCCGCTGAGTTTTTCAAGCTCTCCTTCAGGAATATTGTTATAGGCAACTTTATTTTGTGCGAAATACTTAAAATCATCTTTAAAATCCATCATTCTATCGCGAGTATAATAAAATCTTCTGATTTTATTTCTGTTGCATTTTACAAGTTCTTTTACAGCTGCAAATCCACAGACGGCAAGCTCATTGGTCATTTTATTTTTCATAAAATTGATTTTATCACAATAAAAGCGTGTAAGTCCATTTAGAAAAGTAATCCACAAATTGTTGAAAACTTGTGGATAATACGTTAGAAAATTGTTTATTTCACTGTTGGATATGTGGAAAAGTCGCCGCTTTTCAACGAGTTTTCAACATTTTTTTAAGATTTATCCACAAATTCAACTTTTTTTTCCACATTTTTTGATGTGTTTTCAACATAAAAAAAGCGGCAGAAAAAATCCACCGCTTTTTAGTTTTTTACATTGCCGTGTATCCGCCGTCAACAGGCAGCATCACACCGGTTACATAGCTTGATGCCGGGCTTGCAAGGAAAATCGCGGCAGTGTCAAGCTCGCCCTCATTTCCATAACGTTCGAGCGGAATCATTGTTTTAGCGTTCTGCTGAAAGAAATCGCTGTCCAAAGTTTCCTTTGTGAGCGGAGTGTAAAAATATCCAGGGCAGATTGCGTTCACATTGATTCCATATTTGCCCCATTCCGCGGCAAGAGCGCGCGTAAGGTTCACAACTCCGCCTTTAGCCGCATGGTAAGCAGAAGACGGAGCGACCTTGTTTCCGACAAGTCCGTACATAGAAGCAATATTTATGATTCTTCCATATTTTGCAGGAATCATGGCTTTCTTGGCGACAGCGCGTGCAACTCTGAAAGTTCCTCCAAGGTCAACGGCGAGCTCTCCGTCAAACTGCGCGTCGGTCATATCCTCTGCCGGAGCGACAGCCCCAGTTCCCGCGTTGTTTATAAGAACATCAATTCTTCCAAATTTCGAAAGAATCTCGTCGACTGCGGCGTTCACGTTTTCTGTATTTGTAATGTCGCACTGAACAGCAAAAGTCTCAACGCCAAAGTCTTTTGCAATTTCCGTTGCGACAGACTCAATCTTCTCCTTGCGGCGGGCTAGCGCAACGATTTTTGCCCCCTGGCTAGCAAGAGCTTTTGCCATCTGGACTCCAAGTCCCGTTGAGCATCCTGTAACAAGCGCGACTCGTCCTGTCAGATCAAAATATTTTTTTGACATATAAACCTCCGAAAAATAAGCCTTTAGTTTCGTGCTATTAAGATAACAGCAAAATCAGAAAAAGAAAAGTTGTTAGTTTGAGCTAACTAAAATCTTTGAATCTTGCATTTTTAAAGAGTCCGGCTATCATAAAATGATGGAATCCAACGGAAAATTTTTTCAATTAAATTCAATGCATTTTCTGATTTCAGCTCTTTTTATTTCCATTTTATTTATTTTTCCGGCGACCTCAGAGCTTCCAGATTTGAAGCATAATCCATGGGAACTGATTATCTACCGTCCGGAAAATTCCCAGCAAATCAATGAAATCCGCTGCTATCTGAAAATTGAGGATGAAAACGGAAATGATGTTTCCGGAGCAAAAGTTTCTGCGACATACGAATGGATTTCAAATCCAGATGTCATAAACAACTACAAGAAATCATATTATCTGCTCGGCGGAATGGCGGCGCATCTTCGCTTAAAACCTGGCAAGTACCGTTTTTCAGTCTTTACGCCGGAAAAAGAGCTTGTAAATTTCTCAGGCAAGGCAAAGGAAGAATGGCAAAGCAATATTTTTGAATATGACACAGAAAATCCTGCGAAAGTTATCTTTGTCATCCCGGAAGCTGATGACAACGGATTTTATAGCGGCCGCTGGAGGATTGACTACAAGGCTCCAAAATGGTTTAAATTTACAAAACCTTATGATTAAAGCATTTTTACATCCGGATTTATTAAATGGAAGCATATTAAAGTCCATTGTTTTTTTCACGCTTCCGCTTCTTATCTCATACATTTTTCAGCAGCTTTACAATGCCGCCGACACTGTAATTATCGGCCATTTTCTTGGCGAAAACTCGCTCGCGGCTGTCGGAGCATGCACGGCCTTGTACGATCTGCTGGTCGGATTCGGCGTAGGATTTGGCAACGGACTTGCAATCACAGCGGCGCGCGCGTTTGGCGCAAATGACACAGAGAAGCTCAAGAAAATCGTCGCATCTTCGCTTGTGATAACAGCGGCTGTCACAATCTTAATAACGGCGTTTTCCCATTTTTTTCTTTTTGATATTCTTGAAAAACTTGGAACTCCGTCAAAAATCATCAGCGAAAGTTATTCGTATATTGCGGCAATCACAAGCTGGGCCGGAGTTCTGTTCGCATTCAATCTTTTCTCCGGAATGCTGCGCGCAATCGGCAACAGCTTTGTTCCTCTTCTTTTCCTGATTCTGGCCTCGCTTATAAATATTTTCCTCGACATTGTCTTTATAACAAACTTCCAGATGGGAATCCACGGAGCAGCAGTCGCCACAGTTATTGCGCAAGGTGTTTCCGGAATTCTCTGTCTTTTTTACATTTTAAGAAAAGCAAAAATCCTTATTCCATCATTAAAGTCATTCAAATTCGACAAAAAGCTTTACGCTGATTTAATAGGACAGGGACTTTCAATGGCGTTTATGAGCAGCCTTGTCCAGTCAGGAACAGTAATTCTGCAAAAAGCGATAAACGGATTCGGAGAGGCGATAATCGCCGGGCACAACTGCGCCAGAAAGATTTTCTCACTGACAAATATTCCGCTTATCACTCTGGGAATAGCTTTTTCAACTTATGTTTCCCAGAACTACGGAGCGGGAAAAATTCAGAGAATCAAAAAAGGAATTCTGTGCGGATTTCTGATAACTGCAATCTGGAACATAGCGATGCTGATTTTTATCCCGATTGCGATAAAGCCTTTAGGCGCGTTCATCTCAGGCTCTTCAAATCCTGAAATTTTGAGCTACACTTTCAGATACATGATGTTCGCCGTGTTCTTCTATTTTCCGCTTGGAGCAATTTTCGTAATCAGAAACAGCCTGCAGGGATTAGGACAAAAAATTCTTCCGCTTGTCTCAAGTTTAATCGAGCTGCTAGGAAAAATCATTTTCACAGCTTTGATAATTCCGCGAGTTGGAATCTGGGGCGTAATTATGTGCGAGCCGCTGATTTGGTGTGTGATGTGCGTTCATCTTTTCTACGCGCTTTTCACAAACAAGGTTTTAAAACAATAAAATTATAATAACTATCGTTAGTCAAAACTTTTCCACAATTTGTTTAAAGATTGTGGAAAACTAATAACTAACATTTATTAGTTTTCCACTTTTTCCACAACTTTTAAACAAACTAACATTTGGTTGATTTTTTTCATAATGACAAGATATTTTTTTAAGTTTATTATATAAACATGAACATAAAGCGCGGTGTATTATTAATTTTTTTATCTTTCCTTTTTGCAGTCAAAATATCCGCATCATCTTATCCTGAAAAACTTTCAAAAGAAGCATTAATTTCGATAGTGAATATCGATTACAAAAATGATAAATCAATTTTTTCGAAATCGGCTCTTCGTTTCTATGACAAAAATACAGATTTTGATGAAGTAGTTGATTTTTCTTATTTTGACAACTTTGAAGATTCATTTTTTTTTATAAAATTTTATTTTTTTGGCAGCAGAGCAAAAATAATTTCAGTTCCTTTTTTGGATTTTGCAGAAAAAGAGTCGGACATAAATAATGCAAGCATTTCAGAAATCATACTCAATCTGACTTATCTAGAAATCTCCTATATTTTTGATTTTTTGAAAAATCTGCATGAAAATCTTCCAGACTACGATTATGACTTTGATTTAGAAAAAAACAATTCATTCACTCATATTTCTGCAATTTTAAATGATACTAGTAATTATTTTCCACAGTTAACTAACAATAGTTCATTTTTTAGTTATTCACGTAACTTGTCAAAAAATTTGAAATTTCAACAAAAATCAATTCCGTTAGAATTTTTTTCATCACAAGAAAATTATTATGATTCAAATTCAAGAGAAAATTCAGCAATATTACCAACCGTTAGTTTTTATAAAATTTTATTTTTTATTATATTATCTTCAATTTTTATTTTTATTACTACCTATCAGTTGTTAGTTTTATTAACAAAAAAATTTTATATTTTTTCAATTTTTAGGTTGATTCAGACTATAGATTTTTTGTTATTTTTTCTTTCAGGAATTTTAGGAATAATTATTCTTTTTCAAGATTTTATTTCGAATCAAAGCATTTTTCGTAATAATTTCAAATTTTTATACTTATTTCCATTGAATGCAGTAATGGCATTTAACGTTTACTTTCCATTTATAAAAAACAAGTTTTCAAAAATTTATTGGATTTTAGTTTCTTCTCTTGACGTAATGTATATCTTTTTGTCCTGGATTTTTTCAAAGGAATTTCCGATTATTGATTTTCTCATAGACATTCCTCTTTTTATCAGAAGTGTATATTTTGAGATGGTTTTGTTTTTATCAAAAAAAAATCCGGTCCAAAAACCGGATTTTAGAAATCAATTCTTATTATTAATTAATTTTTTACTTTCGTAAGCTCGACATCAAATGCAAGATACGCGCCGCCAGGAATAACTCCTGGAATTCCGTTCTCGCCGTAAGCTTGCTCAGGAGGAAGAACAATCGTTCTTTTCTCACCAAGCTTCATATCTTGAACCATGATGTCAAAGCCCGGAATCATTTGTCCTCCATCAGTCGTAAACTCAAGAGGCCCGCGTCCCTTCGACTGATCAAAAACTTGTCCATTGACAAAATAGCCTTTGTATTCAACTGCAACGGCTCTTCTTCCGCCAATCTTGCTTCCAGAGCCTTCTTTTGTTGTTTTGTAGTAAATTCCATTTGAATCTTTATTAAATCCAGGAAATTTTGTTTCTACTTCTTTGATTCTTGCGGCCATAGCTGCTTTTTTCGCTTCTTCAGCTTTTTTGCTTGCTTCAACAGAAAGCCTGTCAAAATCAGCTTGTGTCGCTGTAAATTTATTAGCATCATCTCCCTGGCGTATGATTGTTACTTTTACAATTTTATCGCCCTGCTGGACAGCGTTAACAACTTTCTGGCTATCTTCATTCACAACTTGGCCGAAAATAGTATGTTTTCCATTGAGCCAGTCAGTTGGAACATGAGTGATAAAGAACTGGGAACCATTTGTGCCAGGGCCTGCGTTTGCCATTGCAAGATATCCTGGCTTATCAAATTTCAAATCATCTCTGAATTCATCCGCAAAACGGTAGCCAGGGCCTCCTGTTCCGTTTCCGCGGGGATCTCCTCCCTGAATCATAAAATCAGAAATCACACGGTGGAAAGTAAGCCCGTCATAAAAAGGCTTTCCTTTAGCCGCGTCAAGAGTTCCCTCTGCAAGGCCCACAAAGTTTGTAACTGTGAGCGGAGTCTTGTCATAAAAAAGCTCAAGCAGAATATTACCGCATGATGTCTCCATAACGGCAAAAACACCATTTTTGCCCTTGATTGCATTTAATTCTTTGTCCATAGAATTGCATCCCCCAAACGATATTGCAAGACAGCAAAAAATTGCCGCAAAAATACTTTTTTTCATTTTTCCTCCAGAGATTAAACTCACTTTGAAGCTTCTCTCACAAACCATTTATAAATCGAGTCAACCCGAGCATTAAACGAGTCAAGCATCATATTCTCAAACAGAGAAATTTTCGGATAATAAGCCTGAACCATCAGATAAACCAGATAATAATCTCCTTCATCAGATGCAAGAAGATTTATCTTAATATTGTGA
Organism: uncultured Treponema sp.; assembly: GCA_964538245.1. Lineage (GTDB taxonomy): Bacteria > Spirochaetota > Spirochaetia > Treponematales > Treponemataceae > Treponema_D. The sequence goes on along the minus strand of CAZIFO010000011.1, from coordinate 47,485 downwards.
GCTTTCGCAGCAGTAATAGGGCCGAATTTTAACGGTTCAAAATTATCAAAGCAAACGCTCACTTCTTTTTTTGTCTGATGATAAGACAGCGTGTAGTAGCATTTTCCGAAAGAATTATCATCCTGCATGCAGTAAAGAGTTTTTCCATCAGCAGAGCCTTCAGTATCATCAGGAATTTTATTCTTGTTTTCTGGCGAATCAACAAGATAAGCGTCATGATAAAGAACTTCCCATTTCTTATGCCGGTTTGAATAATACTCGGAGCCTTTCATTGTAGAAATTGAACGCAAAATTCTTGAAACCTTCTCAATGCTTAAGTTTGCAGCGACATCTTTTTTATCAAGATAAAAAAGCTTCTCAGTTGTAAGCCGAGGATTATCTTCAGAAGTCCAATTATTTAAAACATATTCGGAAAGTTCTGAATTAGGAACTAACGATAGTTTTATATCATCTGCTCCTAAAAATACATTTTCTGTTTTTCCAGAAGACTTTATTTTCTCCAGAATTTCAGAAGATACAGAACTTTCCGCAAATATAAAACTTTGGGTAGCAAATGAAAAAAAAGCTGATAAAAATAGAAAAATATTTCTTTTCATTTAACTACCTTCCGTTTGTTAATTTTAAAAATTTCCTTTGTAAATAACGCGAACCTGTTTATAAAGTCCGTCGCCTTCGCTTTTTGTTTCAATATCCGGGAAATCATTGAGAGTCGTATGAATCAGCCTTCTTTCAAAAGGATTCATCGGCTCAAGAAGAATCGAATGTTTTGTCATACGAACCTTGTCAGCTGTTGTATAAGCAAGGTGAACAAGATTTTCCTCGCGGCGCACACGGTAATTCTCTGTGTCAAGAATAACACGGATTTCCTCATGTCCAAGATGTCCTGCATAAACATTCGCAAGAAGCTGAAGAGCGTCAAGGTTCTTTCCCTTGCGTCCGATAAGAATCGAAGAGCTATCTGACTTAAGTTTCAAGCCTATTTTCTTTTCTTCGCGGAACATAACTTCAACTTCTGCTTCATATCCCATTTTAGAAATCATTTCTTTTACAAAAGTTACAAGTTTTTCCTCAAATTCTCCTTGCGGAACAGGATTTGCAACAGCTCGTCTTGTAGAAGACTCGACAGTCTCAGTTTCATCATATTTCACGCCTGGAGTAGTTTCGTCAGTATGAACACGAATTTTTACATATCCAGATTTAAAAAGAGTTTTTTTCTGAGTTTCAATAATCTCAACATCAAACTGATCGCTTTCAAGTCCAAGCTCAGCGCAAGCTTTTTCAATTGCGTCTTTTTCGGTTTTTCCTTCAAATTCGTAAGTCATTTTATTTTCTCCTAACTATCGTTTGTTTTTCTTTATTTTTATCGCTTTATCATCTTTCTTGTTTTTCATCATTGTGTTGATTACAAGCTGCTGTCCAAGCTGAAAAATATTGCTTACTGTCCAATAAAGAAGAAGTCCGGACGGAGCATTGTAAAACAAGAAAAAGAAAAGAATCGGCATTCCGTACATCATCATCTTCATCTGGCCTGCGCTTTGTCCTGCGGTAGTTCCGCCATTTCCAGTTATTTTTCCGAAAAGAAGTTGAGAAATCAAATAAATAACAGGAAGAATTCTTATTGTGTTCCAGCCAAAAATCGGAAGTCCGTGAGAGAATGACTTTCCAATGTGGTCGCCGGCGGAAAGATCATCAATCCAGCCCGGAATAAACGCGGCGCCTCTGAATTCAAAATAGTTGTTGAACAAGTTGTACATTGCAAACAAAATAAAGAACTGGAAGAGTAGAGGAAGACATCCGCTCATAGGATTATAGCCAATCTCTTTGTAAAGCTTAGCAGTTTCCACCTGTAGCTTCTGAGGATCACTCTTGTATTTCGCCTGAAGCTCCTGCATTCTAGGCTGATATTTCTGCATTTTCTGAGTTCCCTCAAGACTTTTCTTTGTAATTGGGAAAAGAAGAAGTTTTAAAATAACAGTCAGAATTATAATTGAAACGCCCCAGTTCTTTACAAGTTTGTAGATATTTTCAAGGCCAAACTTAAGAATTATCTCAAGCCAGCTGAAAAAACCTGAGCTATTCAGGCTGTCATCAAGATGAGAACTATCAATTTTCCAGACATTGTTTTCTGCAAGATTATACTTCTTAAGTTCTTTTTCGTTTCTTGGTCCTACATAAATATAATAACTATCGGTAGTTTCTTTTTTTGTGAGAGAATTTCTCTGAACTTTTATCTGCGCATTAGCGTAGTTGTCAACTTCAACTACCGATGAGTAGTTTATAGTAGGATTCATTTTTGAACTGTCAACCGGATAAATAATCATCTCGAAATATTTTCCAGCAAGAGCAGCCCAAGTCCATTCTCGGCTGTATTCTTTTGACTGGCCAGTTCCAAGGATAATTTTCTTTACTTTCTGTCCATTGAATGAAAGGAACTGGCGGTTTTCGTATCTGTTCTGCTTTGCATTGAAGTAAGGACCAATCTGCGGCGCAGTTCGTAAAGTATAAGCTGCATTTTCTGCTGAAAGATTTTTCGGCAAAGAATCGCCGTCAACAGTCACATCAAGTTTAAAAATATAATCATCTTTCTGGAATGAATATTTTTTTACAAGAGTGAATTTATTTTCAGTTCCGTCGGGATTAAGAATCTTGTAATTTTTGTAAAAACCGATTGTATAGTCATCAAGCTGCTGAACATTGAAAATATCGCTGATTATTTCGTTTTGATACCCGCCGAATGAAAGAGAGAAGGCACGGTTTTTAGCGGAAATATTATCGACCATCTCGACGCCTTTTCCAGTGTCGCGGTCAAGATTCTTGAGATTTCCTTTTTCATCTTTCTCAATAAGCTCATATCCTACAACATCGCCGCCTTTGTTTGTAAAAGTAACTTTAACTTTGTCTGTTGTGATTGTGAAAAATTCTTCTTTTTTTTCTTCAGATTCTGTTTCAGAATCATCATCTTCCAGAATAATTTCTTTAGAAGATTTTTCCGAATTTTCTGAAAGCGAATTCGATTCAGAGTCAACTTGCTCAGTCACTGCCGTTTGACCAGCGTTCTGGGCGACATTTTTGTTCGGAAACAGAAATGTCTGGGCAGCGAAAAATCCCACAAGCACAATTGTTGAGAGCACAATTGCCCACACAGTGTTTTTTTCCATTTTTTCTCCAAATTATTTTAAGGAAATTTTAGAAGCTTTTTGGATAAATTTATGGAACAGGATCGTAGCCGCCTTCAAACAGAGGATTGCATTTTAAAATTCTTTTTGTAGAAAGATACAGCCCTTTGCACGGTCCGTACTTCTTCAAAGCCTCAATTGAATATTCTGAGCATGAAGGATAAAACCTACAGCATGCAGGCTTCAATGGAGAGATGAATTTTCTGTAGAACCGGATTGGCAAGCACAAAATTTCGACGACAAAGCCTTTCATTTTGAAAATAATCCAGCTTTTGCAATTAATGTTTGAAATTGAGCGCACCGCGAGTGGAACGATTCATTTTCGGCTGATGGATACACAAGAAAAAGCATATCGTAGCCGTTGTTCAGGTGAGCTTTTATTTTTCGGTAGGTCTCACGGCTGAGCCGCTTTGCGCGGTTCCGCTGGACAGAGTTTCCAAATCCACGGGGAAGAGGAAATCCAACCCTGTTGAATTTCAGTCCGTTCGGCAAAAAGTATAATTTTGCTCCGGAAACACTAATCTTCTTTCCATCTTTGAACAGCTTTCTAAAATCAACAGGGCGCTTTATATGTTCAAAACGTCTAAAGCGCCCTGTTTCATCAATGCAAGATTCTTTCAAATCTTACCTTCTCTAGAATCTTAAACTAGTATTTTTTGTGTTCATCACAAACTGAAAGCTTTTTGCGTCCCTTTGCTCTTCTGCGGGCAAGTATAAGACGTCCACCGCGTGTCTTCATGCGAGCGCGGAATCCAAATTTTCTGTTTCTTTTGACCCTGCTTGGTTGATATGTTCTAAGCATAGTGAACATGTCTCCTTATAAAACGAAATTGATAACAATTTCTAAGATATTTTACTAAAAACTGTTTTTTAAACTTAAGTTTTTAGAAGTTGCCTTTTTGATAGTCTTAAAAATATATCAAATTTATTGATTTTTGGTCAACATATCATTTTTCAATCTATCAAGAATTTTTCTTAAATTTTCCGGCATTTCCTTTTTTTCAGTTGAATTTTCATTCGGCCGTGAATCAAATTTTTCGAAAACTTTCTGATCTTTTTCCATTTTTTCCATCATCTTATTATTGAGTTTTTTAGTCTCCTCATCGGCTTCCTTTGATTTAAGCTGGTAATCTGTTCCCTTGAGCCTGAACGCAATTGAAGATATTTTTATATCAGAGATTCTCATATTAAGCCCGTTCATTATATACTTCTGATAAATCTTCAATGTCTGTATCCACGCCGGATGATCAGCCTCAACAAGAAGAATTCCGTTCTTCAAATCAATCACCCGTGAATGGGATGCAAGGTTCTTCCCAAGGTTCATTCCATTCCGAGCGTTTGACTTTATTGACTCAACAACAATCCGCCAATATTTTAAGATGCTATTGCTCTGCTCAAATTTAGCTCTTTCAATATTTGTAAAAGCCACATCTATCATGGCAGAAGCTTTCACAACATTTTCATCACTCTGCATCTTTCCACGTTCCTTTTTCAATCTTGTAAACTTTTGTGGTGCTTCGCTTGTAGCGTCCGTACGGCTCTCCTGGAAGAAAAGTACAAAAAAGCTGGTCATAAGCCGGCAAGAGGGCAGTGACGCTCTGCCGCTTGTCAGGATCCAGCTCAAGAAGAACATCGTCCATTAAAAGAACAGGCTTTTTTCCGTTCACCTGGCTGTAATAAATTGACTGGGAAAACCTAAGCAAAATCGCAAGAAGCCTCCTTTGTCCAGTTGACGCGTTCGGAACAAAATTCTTTCCATTTCTCACAAAAACGATTCTGTCCCTGTGAGGCCCGCTCATTGTCGTCTGGATAACTTTGTCCATCTCTCTTTTTTCAGCCAATATTGAAAGAGCTTTTGCCTCGTCAATTTCATTGCCGTCTTCTTTCCAGCTCGGAAGATATTTTATAGAGACTCCGGCAATTCCAGCGATTTCCTCGTAAAGCTTTCCAAAAATCTGATTGAACTTAAAAATCGTAGAATTTCTTTTGCGCTGAATTTCAATCCCGTTTCTGACAAGCTGAAAATCAAGGACATCAAGCATCTCGTATTTTTTTTCTTTCAAGCAGAGATTTCTGCTTTTCAATATTTTCTTGTAGTCACGGTTCAGCGTAACGTAAAGAACATCATACATTGAAAGGCACTGGTCGATGAAAAATCTTTTTTTCTCTGGCTCTCCTGCTGCAAAATCAAGATCATCGTGGCAGAAAAGAACACACGGCATTGTATTTATTAGCTCTTTTCGGTCTTTTATGTACTTTCCATTTCTGTCGATTTTTTTTTTCTGATTCTCGTAAGTTATAAAAATATTGTCAGTTGAACCGTTCTCTTCACGGTACAGAGTCCTTACACTGAAATTTTTCTCGCCTTCCTTTATGATTTCAGCATCGCTTCTTGTACGGAAAGAATTTCCGTAAGCCGAATAATAAATTGACTCAAGCAGATTGCTTTTTCCCTGTCCGTTCTCTCCGACAAAATAAATTTCTTTCGACAGCAAATCTATAGTCGAGTTCTGGAGATTTCTGTAGTTTACATATGAAACTGAGAGAACTGGCATCCGAAACTTTACTCAGCTGACATCGGCATTATGATATGGAAATAGTCAGCCGCCGGCTCAGGACGGAAAGTAACCGCACGGAGAGCTTCTGTAAATTCAAAAGTTATATACTCGCTGTCCATAACTTTGAGCGGACTGTCAATATGACGGTAATTCATAGCAATTGAAATTTCATCCCCGTCGTACTGGCAAGGAATTTCTTCCTTTGCGTCTCCGAGATCTGAAGATCTTGATGTGATTGAAAGAACTCCTGGAGCAATTCCAAAAGAAATTCTTCCAGTCTTGTCTATCATAATCGAGATACGCTTCAATGCGGCTACAAAATCGCTTTTAAGGACTGTGAATTTATATTTCTGGTTAGCTGGAATAACTCTAGTGTAGTTTGGAAACTGCCCGTCAATAAGAGCAGCAGAGAATTCATAGTTTCCAAATTTGAAGAAAATCATTTTGTCAACAACAGCGACATTTATATTTCCCTCGTCAGATGCATTTTTAGCAACAATATTTAAAATTTTCGGATGGACAATTGCCGCAGGAAAATCATCAACTCCGGCAAGAACAGCTTTTTCAGCGTAGGCAAGCCTCCTTCCGTCTGTCGCGACAAGAATAAGCTTATCATCTTTTTTCTCGAAATTTACGCCGTTCATAAAATATCTTGTCTCGTCTTCGCTGACAGCAAAAGTTGTCTGGGCAATCATCTGCTTAAGTTCTTTGGCAGGAACTTCAAAGAAAGAAACTTTTTCTGCGATTGCAATTTCAGGGAATTTATCCTGGGAAGTGCAGTTAAGCTGATATTTTATTTTCTTTTCAGAATGTTTAATAACTGCTGTTATAAGATTGTCTTTTTCCAAAAGATTAAATTCAATTTCTCCCTCTGGAAGAGCAGAAAGAATGCTCATAAATTTATCACAAAGAACAGTTGTAGAACCTTCTTCTTCAATTTCAACAGGAATTTTTGTTTGGAAATTTACTTTAATGTCTGTGGCTTTGATTGTAAGGCTTCCGCCTTCAGCAATCAGAAGAACATTTGAAAGAACAGATAATGCGTTTTTTGTAGAAATAATTTCCTGAGCAATCGCAATTTCGTTAATCATTGAATTTCTATCAAAAGTAAATTTCATTTTTTTCTCCTAAGATTTTACTTTTTATCAATTCTTCATCGTTCTTAAAAAAGATGAAGTTTTTATCCACATTCCTATCTAAATTTAAATTTTAAAAAATTTAGTAGTAATAATAATAAGGTCTGTGAATTTGTGGATAAATGACTTAATTCTTTATAAATTAAGGAATTAAATTCTTGAAAGATTTTGAATTTAAATTCACTGTTTTTCCACAAATCCACAGAAAAAAAAGTTTTCTACATTCTTTCAACAAGATATTAGCATATTTTACACAGAAGGTCATCTTTATATATATGGTTAGAAAAGCAATTTTTAGATTTATTTTCACCGTCCTTTTATTTGTTTTTCTAAAACTTTTATTGTGTCTGATAACGTTGAGTCAGTTTTTAGAAGATCTTCAATTTTCTTTAAAGATGACATTACAGTTGTGTGGTCACGGCCTCCGAATTCTTCTCCGATGTCAGTCAGAGAATATTCTGTAAGATGACGGCAAATCCATATTGCAATGTGACGTGGAATAGCAATTCTTTTGTCTCTTTTTGAGCTTTTTAAATCTGCTACAGAAACATTGTAGAATTCAGAGACGTTTTTCTGGATTGATTCAACGCTAACAACATTTGCTTCCTGAGAATTTATGGAATCGCTGAGAAGTTCTTTTACAATGTCGAGCGTAAGATTTCTTCCCATAAGTTCTGCGTATCCTAGACTTTTTGAAAGTGCGCCTTCAAGCTCGCGGACATTTGATTGTATATTCTTGGCGATGAATTCCTTGATTTCCTGGCTGACAGTTTTTCCCTGAAGCTCAAGCTTCTTGTCTATGATTGCAAGTCTCGTCTCATAGTCCGGAGCTTTCATGTCTATGCTTAAGCCTGCTGTAAATCTTGTCTTTAGCCTGTCTTCAATTCCCTTGATTTCTGTTATTGGACGGTCGCTGGTGAATACAAGCTGGCCTTTTCTGTTGTAAATATCTTCAAAAGTGTAGAAGAGCTCGTTCTGAAGGCCTTCTTTTCCTTCAAGAAACTGAATATCGTCAAGGAGAAGAACATCGAGTTTTCTATATTTTTTTGTGAATTTATCTGTGGATTTATCGCGGAGCGCAGATGTAAATTCATTCATAAAGGATTCTGTTGTCAAATATCCTATTTTTAGTTCAGGAGAATGTTCATAAATATAGTTTCCAACCGAAACCATAAGATGTGTTTTTCCCAGTCCTGATGAACCGTAAAGCAAAATTGGATTTGTTTTTTTTGATCCAGGATTTTTCGCAGCGGCAATGCAGGCTGAGTATGCGTACTGGCTGTTGTCTCCAGGAATGAATGTGCTGAATGTAAATTCCTCGTTCAGCTGGGAATGTTTGTCTGTGTTTTTTTTAGATGATTTGTTCTCTGAATTTTGCTCTTGAGCCTGTAAAGCTGCTGATGGAGAAAAATTATCTTCTTTTTTTGGTTCTATTGTCTTTTTCTGTTTTTCAGTTTGCTGGACTGGAGAAACAAAGGCTGGAGTTTCAGCGGTTTTCGCGTTTACAATATGCCTGATTGAAATGTTTTGTCCTGTAAGCTCATTGATTTTTTGCTGCAGTTTTTCTACATTTCCTTTTTTTACCATTCTTGTCCACATAAATTCCGATGCGACTGAGACTGTTATTTCTGAAATTGTATCTTCTACATATTCAAAATTAAAATAAAGCTTGAAATCATTTTCTGTTCCGGATGCAATATATTCTTGGTGGATCTGGCTCATTGCCTCTTCAAAAAAATCTTTGTAATTCTGTTCAGACATAAACCCGATTATAATGCAACTTTACTTTTTTCGGCAATAAAACTATAATTTTTATAACGTTCTAAAAGTCTAATCATGTCTTTTAACCAATCACAAGTATAAACAAAAGGAAATAAAAATGGCTTCTTCTTATGATGCGAGCAGCATTCAGGTTTTAAAAGGACTTGAGGCTGTGCGTAAGCGTCCTGGAATGTATATCGGTTCTACAGGACCAAAGGGACTTCATCATCTCGTTTATGAAACTGTTGACAACTGTATCGATGAAGCCATGGCAGGTTACTGCGACAGAATTATTGTTGCCCTTGAAAAAGATGATATTGTCCGGGTTGAGGACAACGGCCGCGGAATTCCTGTTGAAATGCATCCTACTGAAAAAATCAGCGCTCTTGAGCTTGTTCTTACACGTCTTCATGCCGGCGGAAAATTTGATAAAAAATCCTACAAGGTTTCAGGCGGTTTGCATGGAGTCGGCGTCTCGTGCGTAAATGCCCTTTCGGACTGGCTTGAGGCGACTGTAAAGCGCGACGGTCATATTTACCGCCAAAAGTATGAGCGTGGAGTTCCGGTTACAAAGGTTGAGCAGATTGGCGACACAGACGAGCATGGAACTACAATAAGATGGAAGGCCGACAAGACTATTTTCACTGTAACGACCACATATGACTGGGATGTCCTTATGCAGCGGCTCAAGGAGCTTGCTTTTTTGAACAGCGGAATTGTGATTGTTTTCCGTGACGAGCGTCTTGAGACTCCTAAGGAAGTCACTCTTAAGTATGAGGGCGGAATTGTCCATTATGTAAAAGAGCTTAATCAGTCAATCAAGAGCAAGTTTTATTATCCTGAGGAGCCTATTTATATTACAGGCGAAAAGGACGGCGTTGTGACCGAGCTTGCTTTTCAGTACAACGACAAGTACTCCGAGTCTGTCTACACTTATGTGAACGACATCCACACAAGCGACGGCGGAACCCATCTTGACGGATTCAAGTCCGCTCTTCTCTATGTTTTGAAGAAAGCTTTTGAGTCAAATGAGAAGCTCAAGAAGAAGCTTGACAAGGACGAGACCCTGACAGGAGACGATGTGCGCTCAGGTCTTGTCGCGGTTCTCTCTATGAAAGTCCCAGAGCCTGAGTTTGTCGGACAGACAAAGGACAAACTCGGAAACCCTGAGGTCCGCGGAATAGTCGATTCCCTAGTCAAGGAGAAGCTCACGATTTACTTCGAGCTGAATCCCGGAGTCCTTGAGAAAGTTCTTGAGAAGGCTATTGGAGAGGCTTCCGCCCGCATCGCCGCGCGCAAGGCCAAGGAGAACACCCGCAAGAAAGTTATCGGCGGCTCGTTCGTCAAGCCTGAGAAGCTTTCGGACTGCTCTATAAAGGATAATCCTGCAATCTGTGAAGTCTACATAGTAGAGGGAGACTCCGCAGGCGGATCTGCAAAGAAAGGGCGCGACTCAAAGACCCAGGCGATTCTTCCTCTCTGGGGAAAAATGCTAAATGTGGAGAAGGTTGACGCGTCAAAAGTTGTCGGAAACGACAAGCTTGATCCTGTGATAAAGACTCTGGGCGCCGGAATAGGAAAGGACTTCAACATAGAAAAGCTCCGCTACCATAAGATTATAATCATGGCCGATGCCGATGTTGACGGTTCCCATATACGCACCTTGCTTCTGACGTTCTTCTTCAGGTATATGCCTGAGCTTATAACTCACGGATATGTCTATCTTGCGATGCCGCCTCTTTTCAAAGTCCAGCTTGGAAAGAAAGAGCCTGTCTACTGTTATTCAGACGCTGAAAGGGATGCCGCGCTTGAGGCTTTGGGAGACCAGAGAAACAAGGCTGATGTCCAGCGGTACAAGGGACTTGGAGAGATGGACGGCGAGCAGCTTTGGGAGACAACAATGGATCCTGCCCGCCGTCGCATGAGAGTTGTGACAATCCCCGACGCAGAGGCTGCCGACAGGATTTTTACAGTCTGCATGGGCGAGGAAGTCGAGCCGCGCCGCGAGTTCATAGAAGCGAACTCAAGCTACGCTAATTTGGATATTTAGAAAAACAAATTTTAGGAAAAAACAATGCTAGAAGAAGAGAAGACTCCGGAAGGCGGAATCGTAATAAAAATCCCGATTGAAGACGAGGTAAAGCAGGCTTACATTGACTATTCGATGTCTGTAATTGTCCAGCGCGCTCTTCCAGATGTTCGGGACGGACTTAAGCCTGTTCACCGCCGCATTATGTACGCCATGGACAAGCTCAACCTGTCGAGCGGCGGAAAGACAAAGAAGTGCGCTACGATTGTCGGTGAAGTCTTGGGACACTACCATCCTCACGGAGACGCCTCTGTATATGACGCGCTTGTGCGTTTGGGCCAGGATTTTTCGCAGAGATATACGACTGTGACGCCGCAGGGAAACTTCGGTACAATCGCAGGCGACCCTCCGGCGGCATACCGTTATACAGAAGCGAAAATGTCAAGGATTACGGAGGAAATGACAGCGGATATCAGCAAAGAGACCGTTGACATGATTCCAAACTTCGACGACACAACAAAAGAGCCTTCTGTTTTGCCGGCTAAATTTCCTTTTCTTCTCTGCAACGGAACTACAGGAATCGCGGTCGGAATGGCGACAAACATGCCGACACACAACTTGCGTGAGGTCGCGGCGGCAATCAGCGCCTACATCGACAACCCTGATATTTCAGTCGACGAGCTGATGAAGTTTATAAAAGGCCCTGACTTTCCGACAGGCGGAATAATCTACGGACGCGAGGGCATAAGAAAGGCCTACAGGACCGGCCGCGGAAAAATCACAATACGCTCAAAGTTCAATATCGAGACCGACAAGCATGGCCGCGAGAAGATTGTGTTCACCGAAGTTCCATACGGAGTGAACACAACAAACATCATAAAGAGAATCAACGAGCTTAAGGACAACAAGGTTATCGAGGGAATCGCGGATGCGAACGACGAGACTTCGGACCGTGTCGGAATGAGGCTTGTAGTTGACCTGAAGAAAAACGCTGTAACGAAGATTGTTCTGAACCAGCTTTTTGCTAAGACAGATCTTCAGTCGAATTTCGGCGTCATAAACCTGGCTCTTGTCCCGGTCAAGAAAAACAGCGGGCTCCGCTACAATGAGCCGCAGCTCCAGCTGCCTGAGATTTATTTAAAGCCGCAGATTCTCACGTTGAAGCAGCTTATACAGTATTTTGTCGACCACCGTGACGAAGTGATAACAAGGCGCACTATATATGACTTGAAAGTCGCGAAGCACAAGATGAAAATCTTGCAGGCCTTGATCACCGCAGTTAACAACATTGAGGAAGTCATAACGATAATCCGCTCAAGCCGCGACACAGACGAAGCAAAGCTTCGTCTTGAGAAGCGCTTTGACTTTGACGATGAGCAGGCCCAGGCGATTGTGGACATGCCGCTCAAGCGTCTTACTCATCTTATGGTTGAGGACTTGCAGAACCAGATAAAGGAGCTTCAGGCCCTTATTGAGCACCTGGAGGATTTGCTTGCCCACCATGAGAAAATCAGGCAGATAATCAAGGACGAGACTAACGAGCTTGCCCAGAAATACGGCGACGACCGCAGGACTGACATCGTCGCTGACGAGGTCGAGCAGATAAACACCGAGGACATGATAAAGGAAGAGGAAGTCGTTGTGATGATTTCTAAGCTCGGCTATATCAAGCGCGTTCCTCTCACACAGTACAAGGCGCAGAGCAGGGGAGGCAAAGGCAGCCTAAGCGCGAGCCTTGTCGAAGGCGACTATATAAACCAGATATTCACTGCGACCACAAAGTCCTATATCACATTCATGACAAACGCGGGCAAGGCTTACTGGATAAAAGTCCATGAGATTCCTGAGTCGAGCCGCACAAGCCGCGGCTCAAGCGTCAAGTCCCTTCTCCAGCTTTCCGCCGATGAGGAGATAACGACGATTGTCACCATGAAAGATTATACCGACAGCCAGTATATTTTCATGGCGACGGCCAAAGGCTTTGTTAAGAAATGTGCCACAACTGAATTTGCGAATGCAAAAACCCGTGGTGTGATTGCTATAAAGCTCAAGAACGATGATGAGCTTGTATCTTCAATTTTGTCTAGTGGACAAAATGAAATTATGCTAGTAACACGTAAAGGTCAAGCTCTTCGCATAAACGAAGAGGATGTCCGTCCGATGGGAAGAGCAAGTGGCGGAATTACAGGAATTAGACTTTCTTCAGACGATGAGCTTGCAACCGCAATCTGTATAGAACCTGGAAAGGACGCTCTTGTAATAACAGAAAAAGGTTATGGAAAGCGTGTCGGTTTTGATGAATTCGGCCAGCATGGCCGTGGAACTGGCGGGCAGAGAATCTTCGGAAACATTGAAGGAAAAGGCGAGATTATCGGAGCCATTGCTGTTTCTGAAAATGATGAGGTTATATGCATGACAGGCCAGGGAAAAACTCTGAGAGTCAAGGCTGATACAATATCAAAACAGGGCAGGGGAGCAGCAGGAACAAGAGTTATCAATATTGATTCTCCTGATTATCTTGTCGGCTTTGACAGTGTTGCTCAAGAAAACTCAGAGGAGAATTAGTTTTATACATTGATGACAATAATTTATTTGTAATGTATAATAAAATTGGGTATTTAATGGGGCAATCACTTTTTTTAAGTTCATTATTTTGTGATTGATAAATAACCATCAGGCGGCCGGAGAGACTAACAGTTTCTCCGGCTTTTTTTTATTTGTTTACATTGTATATAACATAACTATAAAATATTGAGCATAGGACTTATGAAAATATCTATCGTATAATGATGTAAAATAGTTCTTAATGTAAGTTAAATATTTATGATTGATGAAAATTTGATATTTTATTGTTTCATATGAAACAAAATATTTAATTTTAAAAATTTGAATTCTATTTTATTGTTTATAAAAAATTCGTCTTTTCAATTATATAAGAATTTATGGTGTTGATATTTTTTGTATAACGAAAGTAGTTATATAATACCTAAGACTTTTTACATTATGACAAAAATTATTTCAAATTAAAAAATGAAAATAATTTATAAAAAAAAACGTAGATTTCTGTTTAAAATTGTTTCACATGAAACAATTTTATTGGATTCTGTCTTTCTTATATGGAACTTTTCCACAAAATGTTTAAAAAATGTGGAAAACCTTGTTTTACGTGAAACAAAGTTTTTTTCTTAAAGATAAATTAATTCTCTTGCATTCAATGTGTATAAAATATGCCGAAATAAATAACAAGCGTTCGTTTGTAGAATGCAAATTTATTATTAGCTAACTAATGGTTGTTTAAAACAGAATAATTTCATAATTTAAACTATCTATCGATTGTTCCTTAGTTAAATAATAAATATTTTATGTTTTTTAAAATATCAAAAATTATTAAAACGGTTAGTGTTAGAGTGGGTGAAAACAAACGATAAGAGTTGGAAGGTTTTAGCAAAATTTAGTCGGAAGAAAAAAGTAATTGCCAATTTTTAGAACTGCTCTTTCTTTCTTTTTTAGATCTTGGTTGGAACCGGAAAAAAGCATCTTGTAATGGCGTTTGATTACGGATTATGTCAGAAGATGATGATATTGTGATTTTGATATAGTAATCACAAGACTATTTTTTCGATACATCTGATTTTCTAAAAAATCAGATGTATCTGTTTTGAAAATTATTGTTTAATATCTTGATTTTTTTTCATGCAAATTTTTATATATTTTTTCCGTAAAAAAATATATAAAACTGAGTTTCTTTAATTTAATTTCAATCTAAAAAGCTTTGAGCCACGGCTAGGATTCCAAAGTTTTCTTCGTTCCTCCGGAAGCGTAGAGATGTCGTCCGGAGTGAATCCCTGCTTTTCAAACCAGTCGGCTGTCTGCGTTGTCATTATAAAGACGCTTTTTAGGTTTATGGATTTTGCTTTCTCAACCAGGTAGTGGATGATTTTCGGGCCGACTCCTATATGGGAGCAGGATTCATCGACGGCTACAGCGGCGATTTCTGCCTGGGTCCTGTCGTAAATATGGAGCGCGGCGCAGGCGCGGACAGCTCCGTCAAGTTCATAGACTACGTAATTGTTGTATTCAGACTCCAGCTGCTTTTCTGTGCGCGGAAGCAGAATTTCTTTTTTTATGAACGGCCTCATGACAGAAAGAACTCCGGAAATGTCCTCACGGCGCATTGCCCTTATTTTTCCGTAGTTTGAAGAGTAAATCATTGTTCCGGAGCCGAAATCGCTGAAAATTTCGCAGGGAAGAGTTCCTTCAAGCGAGCCGTTAAGAATATGAACACGCGTTACCCCGTCAAGAACTGCTTTTTTTGAAAGCTCAAGCATTGAAAGAATTGTCTTGGAGCTGTGGTTCTGATTTGAATCTTCCGGAATGGAATTTTCCTTGATGAATGAGTCAAGCTCCTCGATGTTCATTGCAGGAACAGAGCCATCTGAAGAAAGTCCGATTTCCGGCGGAATCTTAAATGTTTTATCTGAGATTTCCGCGTTCGGAAGAAGAAAAAAAAGCTTGTCGGCGTGAATATGAGTCGCAATCTGAGCTGCGAGCAATGTCGACGAGATGTTGTAAGGCTTTCCGTTCAGGCTCCAGCCGATGCATGGAAAGATTGGAATGAATCCGTCGTTTAAGATTGTCTTTATTGTCTCATCGTCAAGCTTGTCTATTTCGCCTGCGGTTCCGTAGTCAATTCCGGATAGAACGCCTTTTCCTCTTGCTCTTACCCAGTTTCCAATCACTGCGGTGAGATTTTCTCCGGCAAGGCTTGTCATGACTATGTTGGCCGCGTCAAAAGCCGCGTTTTTTATTAAAGGCATTGCGTCAGGGCTTGTTATTCTCGCTCCGTTCTTGTAGCTCCATGAAATGCCGTTTTTTGAGAGAACTTCATCAATCTTGAGCCTTGCGCCAGGAACAATTATGACTTTTAGGCCTGCCTGATGAATCATTGCGATGTCCCTGATGTGGCTTACAAAAAGAGGCGAGTCCATAATCTCGTTGTCGATGTGGATGACAATAGCCGCGTTTTTAAATCTTTTTATGTAGCGGATTACGTCCCTGATTCTTTCGGCGTTTTCAATAAGTGTGCTTTCTTCCATATCTTAATTTTCGGCCGCTTTTTGGTCGCCATTATGAAGTTTCGCTTTTTCTTCCCGCTCGCGCTGCAAATTCTGCTTTGAATATATGCAGCCGCAGTAATCCTGCCTCCAAAGCCCGTATTCTGCGCTGAGCTGTGTGCTTCTTAAGAAGCCTCCGTGCTTCTTGAAGTCTGACGGAAGAAATTTCGTGGTTTCTAGATTTTTTTCTTTTTCAAATTCTTCATTCTGGAGAAATTTTCCGATTGTGTTTATTTTTTCAGCGTCTTTGTACGGACTTATGCTCAAAGTTGTTGTGAACCAGTCAAATGAATTTTTGACTGCGTATTTATATGCTCTTCTCATCCTGAATTCGTAGCATCTTCTGCACCGTTCACCGCGCTCCAGCTCTGTCTGAAGCTCCGGTTCTTCTTTTGTTCTTGTTGCCTGAAAGTATTCCTCCGGATTGTAGCTGTCTTCAACAAGCTTTACAGAATTATTAATTGCGTCTGGAAATTTCGCCAGGAATTTTTTCAGCTCGTTTAACCGCCGGTAATATTCTTCTGAAGGGTGAATGTTTGGATTATAGTAATAGATTGTGATGTCAAAATATTTTGAAAGATATTCAATCACGTATGAGCTGCAAGGTCCGCAGCACGCATGGAGAAGAAGATTCGGCTTGATGAAATCTTTTTCTATCATTTGTTTTTGAATCTGAAGAATGATTTGGTCAAGCTGTTTATAATATGGCAATTCTTTCATTTTTTGATATAAAAAATGGGCTGTCAGTAAAACTTACCGCAGCCCGGATGCTGATAAATCTCATATGAAGAAGCTCATAAAGAGCAAGGGTTAATCTTCAAATCAGTTTTCAACATAATTTTATTATAAAATCTGATTCTATGAATAGAAACGGATTGAAAATATCAATTTTCATCAATTTCGTAGTCATAACACAAAATTGATGAAATATTTTTTAGTTTCTTAGCATACTTCGCAGTTGTCAGCTTTTTCTGTTTTGACCGTTTTTCCGTCTGCCTGGGCTTTCTTTCCGGCTATCAGGAATTCATGGCCTTTTACCTCATACTTCACTTTCGCAAATTTGTCGATGTCGATTTTAGCAGGCTTCTCGCCGGGCTCGCTTCCCTCAATCTTGATTACAGTTCCCGGCGCCGCCCATGGTGCTGTGAGAAGCTCGACTTTTTCCCTGCCGTCTTCCGTGTAGTCCGCGGCGAGGAGCATTCCCCGGCTTTCAACTCCCTTCATCTTGCGCGGAGCAAGGTTCGAGGCGATGATTACATGCTTTCCTAGAAGCTCGTCTTCTGTGAGGTACGGCCTCAGTCCTGACTGGATTGTGCGCGGAGTTCCAGAGCCGTCGTCAAGGGTCTCGATGTAGAGCTTGTCTCCTTTTGGATTTGTCTCTACTTTTTCAATCTTTGCAACAAGAAGCTCTATGTGGCTGTTGAAATACGAGACAGGATCTGTCTCAGCCGGGCTTGTGCTTCCGGAAGATTTTGCCTCGTCTTTCTTTTCGATAGGCTTTGTGTGCGGCTTTTCCTTAGGCATGAGAGATTCAATGTCAAGCTCTCCCGCAGCGCACGGAACTGCTATCTGCCAATTCTCAAGTACCTGCGGATGAATTTCGCCGAAGATTCCGACCTGTTTTCCGTCAACAATAACTGCGGCCTGACGTCCTGGAATAAATCTAGGATCGTCGGTTTCTTTTACTTCGTACTTGTGGTTTAGATAGTAGAGAAGAGCTGAAACTTCAGATGCCATGCTGTTGAAGTTCGCGTTGTTCGCCGCTGTCAAAAATCCGAGGGACTGGATTGTCTTTGTTCCTGTGTTCTCGCTTGGCTCAAGGAACGCCACCTTTCCAATCTCAAAAATCTTGTGCGGGAAGATTGCGTTTGCCGAGCCGCTTTCCGCTTTCAGTAGAGAAGAAATGATTGAAGGGCGCACAAACTGGTAGTTCTCGCTCATCGGGTTTAGAATTTCAATGACTTTGTCGGCCTTTATGTTCATCTTGTCGATGTAGTCCTTCTTTGAGCCGAGATAGTTGAAAATCATCTCCTGGTAGCCTAAGCCCACCATAAGCTCCTTCGCCTTTCTGCTGAAGAGCGTTACGTCTGAGAGCTGGCCTACTGTGAAGTCTTTCGGGCGGATTGGCTTGAAGTAATCTATTCCGACTCCAATCATCACGTCCTCAATCACATCAACCTCGTGCAGAAAGTCGTTTCTGTATGGAGGCGGATTCAGCGTGAACTCGACATCGCTTTTGTTTGCCCTGAGATACTTCGCTGTTTTTTCTGTTGCGTCAAAATCTCTTGCCTCGACATCGTTGTCCATTCTTGTGAGGGCGTCAAGAACCTGCGCCTTTGTAAGATCGCAGCCGAGCTTCTTGTTGATTGCCGCGAGCGTTGCCTTTGTCTGCTGCTGGAAATAGTAAGGAACTGTGATTTCCTTTCCAAGTCCTGTGTCGTAAGGATGTACAACTTTTACAGGAAGAATCTCGTATCCGGCATCGGCGAAGTCGCAGGCCACAATGTTCGCCGAAAGAATAAGATTCTCGATGTTGTCTCCAGTAAGCTCGACCATCAGGTCCTTGTCGCCGACCTGGACTGCTCCGAGTGTCGCTGAGTTGATTACAGGAGCCATGGATAGAACTTCATTTTTATCATCTGTCAGGAGAGGATATTTCGGAAGATCCTTTATAATCCAGCCGAAGTCTTTTCCTTTCGGATGGTCGGTGACAATCTGGCGGCAGGTCATCGGCTCTGTGCATCCGAGCGGAACAAAAGACGTCTTGTCAGGATCGACGGCCTTGTAGTGGCACGGCCATTTGATCTGGTCCATTCTGTAGACGCCCATTGAGATTGTCCGTCTCTTGCGTCCGAAGTTCCAGCAGAGCTTTTCCTGGGTCTGGATAATATCTTTAAGCATAGGATCGTCAATCGGCTTTCCTGAGATAACAAAACTGACCATGTAAGGGCGGATCTTTGCAAGTTCCGGGTCAACTGTGATGACGCGGTTGCCGCAATCTTTGACAGAGCCTTTCTTTGACATGAATTTTGAATAATCTGAGCGTTTCGCGCCGTCATGAATGCGGAGCTGCCTTGTAATTCCGCCGGTTGACCACAAATCCGGGCGGTTAGTGTCGTTTAGCTCGATTTTTATTACACGCTCGTCCTCTTTCTGGCTCATGTCCGGCTTTTCATCAAGCTCGGCTTTTCCGCATGTAAGTTTCTTTTCCAAAGTGTCGTAGTCGTATTTTTTTCCAAGAAGATTAAAAAAAAGTTTTTCGTTTACTTCAATTTTTGGCATGGTTTTCCTCGAATTTGTTTAAGCAAATTTCCTAAAACCTGAAAATTCACTTTAATAGAAAAATTATATCGAAATGAGCAGAATCTAACAACTCAAACATTTCTATTATTTTCGGCTTTTTGAATGTGTCGTAGAGAAGTTTGTGTCCATGTTATCAATTGCGTTGTCAATAATATTCTTTAGACTCTGCTTAACTTTGATGAAAGTGTCTTCTCTTACGGAAATATCTTTCATAGGATTTCCTGAGTCATTGAAAAAATCAGTCGGCTTTATATCAAGAGCTGAAGCAAGTTTTTCTAGAGTTTCATCTCCTGGCCAGCTTTCGCACGTTTCTATGTCTGAAATTGTATATCTTGAAACTCCCGATAGTTCTTCAAGCTGATCCTGAGTGATTTTCTTTGATCGGCGGAATAACCGCAAATTTCTTGATAGTATTCTTTTTAGATATGAAAAATCGCTCATAAATTAAAATGTATAGTTGCACACTGAAATTTCATACGGAGGAATTCTGCCAAAATTGTTTTGATTTGTATCAAAAATACGAATTTAGAAAAAAAATTTAAGAAATTATCTTGTTATTTGCAAATGAAAAATTCGCTAAAATAAATATAAATTGAAAATTAATGGCAGTTGAGTTTTAAAATCATAAAATATAAAATCAAAATATGATTGAATTAAATGCAAAACAGAGAAAATTTCTAGAGAAATCCGCACAGCCGTTGAGCACTCTGGTTCAGATCGGCGGCGCAGGACTTACAGAAGAGCAGGTTAAGAACATCGGCAATGTAGTTGATGCGCACGAGCTTGTAAAAATCAAGTACAACTTTATAAAATCGCTCGCCGCTACAGAGGAAAAATCAGAAGTCAACGAGTCAAGAAAAAATCTCGACAATGAGATTCAGGAAAAAACCGGCGCAGTCCATGTAAGAACATTGGGAAACACAGCAGTTTTCTACAAGCCGGCGAAAAAAGAAGAAGACAGAAAATTTGAAAAGCATCTTGCAAAGCTTGCAAAATAAACAGTTTTTCCAAAAGCTAAAGCTTCTTTCCATTTAGAACAGCTTCTTTTAAAGCTCCGTTTTGATACACAAGTTTAAGTGAGAAAAACGGAGCGTTTTCTTTTAAAAGCCGAAGAAAAATCTTGTCGCCTTCCCAAAGCTCCAAAGATTCAATCTTTTCAAACGGAACCCATTCAAGCTTGCCTTCGTCGCAGTCAATCAAATTCCCGGAAAAATCATCTGATGTATAAAGGCACATATATTCTGCCGGCTCATTGTCGCTTATAAAAGTGACAATTCCGCGGAAACGGAAACTGTCCAGAACCAGCCCTGTTTCCTCTTTTACTTCCCTCAAAAGGCAGTCTTCCGGGCTTTCCTGGAATTCAAAATGACCTCCGACTCCAATCCATTTATCATGGTTTATGTCATTCTTTTTTGTGATTCTGTGGAGCATCAGATAAGAGTTGTTTTTTTCAATATAACAGAGCGTTGTCAGCTGCGATTTTTGTTTTTCCATAATTACAGAATTATATTTTCCAAGGAAATCTCTTTCAACAAGTCTTAAAAAAATTCAATAAATTCTGTAGAATTGCACTTTTGATTCTTCATTTTTCAGGAGGTTAATAAAATGAAATTCAAAACGAAAACAAAATCAAAAATCGCTTTGGGTTTTGCGGCCCTAGTTGCATTACTCTCGCTTCTTTCCTGCGAACAGAAAAGAACTCTAAAACTCTACACCTGGACTTATTATACTCCGGAAAAAGTTGTGAAAGCGTTTGAAGATGAATTCAACTGCAAAGTGATTGTGACAGAATATGATTCAAACGAGACAATGTACAACAAGCTTGTGAACGGCGGCGCAAAAAGCTTTGACATGTGCGTTCCTGGCCAGGACTATATTTCAATCATGCTTGCGAAAGATATGCTCCAGCCTATAAACCAGGAGATTTTTACAAACCGCAAGCTGATAAATCCGAAGCTGATAGAGAAAAAATCTGTTGACCGCGAGATGATTTACTCTGTTCCATATTTTTTCGGCGCATCAGGAATCTGCGTGAACAAGAAAAAAGTCCCGGACGGAAACTATGAGCGGACATGGAATATTTTTGCAGATCCGAAATTCGAAGGCCATGCCTCTATGATGGACGACTACCGCGAAGTGCTCGGCGACGCTTTGGCTTATAAAGGCTACAGCGTTTCCACAACAAATATTGAAGAGCTTCTTGAGGCTGAGAAAATTATCAGGAACGACTGGCTTCCGAATATTGTTAAATTTGACGCGGAAGGATTCGGTAAAGATTTTGCGCGCGGAGATTTGTGGCTTTGCCAGGGCTACGCAGAATGTGTTTTTGGAGAAGTTCCTGAAGAAGACTGGGAAGACACAATCGACTTCTTTATTCCTGAAAGCGGCGGACCTTCGTATCTTGAGTGCATGGTAATCCTGAAACATTCGAAGAACGCGGATCTTGCCACGCAATTCATGAATTTTATGCACCGGCCGGAAAACTATGCGCAGTTTCTCGACAATTTCCACTTTCCATGCTACGTGAACACAGAGGCTGCGAAATATATGACAAAAAAGCCGATGTATTCCGCGGATATTCTTGACAACTGCGAGGCGAAGGTTGATCTCGGCGAGAATCTTGATAAATACTACAAAATTTGGGAATCAATCAGGATTGCGAAGTAAAATTTCGACAAAAATGTAAAATTATGTAAAACTTCCGTTGAATTTGTTGCTTTTGCGTATTAATATTTAAGTATTCGCATTTAATGTTAGAGAATGCAATATTTGCAAAGTCTTTCAAAGGGAGTTTTATAAATGAAAAGATTGTTAGCAGCAATTATCTTTTTTGGCGGATTTCTTTTTTGCGCGGCGGCAGAGAAAATATCAAAAGAAGAAACCATAGATAATGTTTACAGTGTGGAATGGACGCTGGACACAGATTCTGGAAACGTTGAAATTGATTTGTTCGCTGTCAATACGGATGCTTATGACGAATCATTCGGCGATTCCTGCATTGAGGAAAAACTTAATGATATTATTTCTGAATATGGATATTCAGAAGGCTCTGTTGTTTCTTCTTCAAAAGATGATAATTTTGAGGGAAAATACACTAAAGTCAAAAGAGAATATAAGCTTCAATAAATGATTTTTATCTAAGTTTTTTATGCAAAAGCCGGCAGAAATGCCGGCTTGTTTTTTAGTTATTTCTCTTCTTTCTTTTTCATACCTTTTGATAGCCTTGCCGCGTTCAGAACTGCAAGGAAGCAGACTCCGACATCGCCGAAAACGGCCAGCCAGAGATTTCCGATTCCGGCGGCATTTAAAACCATAATCAGAGCCTTTACGCCGATGGAAAGAACTATGTTCTCGTAGACAATCCGCATTGTGCGTCTCGCGATTTTTATTGCGCTGATTATCCTGCTAGGCTTGTCGTCCATGATAACAACGTCCGCCGCCTCAATCGCCGCGTCGCTTCCAAGCGCGCCCATTGCGACTCCGACATCCGCGCGCGCAAGAACAGGGCTGTCGTTGATTCCGTCTCCGACAAACATCAGCTTGCTTTTGCTTTCTTTTGAGCCGCCTTTGTTTTCTGCGATAAGCTCCTCGACCTTGGAAACTTTGTCTTCCGGAAGAAGATCCGCATAGACTTTGTCAATTCCGAGATCTTTTCCGACAATCTCCGCCGTGGCCTTTGTGTCGCCTGTGAGCATCACAGTTTCTTTGACTCCAAGCTTCTTGAGGCTTGAGATTGTCTCCTTTGAGTCTTCCTTTTCCGCGTCGCTTATGACAATGCATCCGGCGTATTTTCCGTCAATTGCGACATACACAACCGAGCCTGCTATCTGCCTGCCAAGCTCATGGAAGCCTGCGGCGTTTTCTGCCTCCATAAGTTTCGAGTTCCCGGCGACAATTTTCTGCCCCTCGACAACTGCCCTGATTCCTTTTCCCGCCACAACTTCAGCTCCAAGAATCCTGAGCTTTCCGCAGAGAGGGCATTGGTGCGCCTTTTGCAGTGATTTCGAGATTGGATGGTCACAATAGCTTTCCGCATGGGCCGCCGCAGCAAGAAGAGCGTCCTTTGTAATCCAGCTTTCAGGAAGAATTTCTGTCACTGTGAATGTTCCCTTTGTGAGCGTTCCAGTCTTGTCGAAAACTGCGGTTTTTACCTGGGAAAGCGACTCGATGTAGTTAGAGCCTTTTATCAGGACTCCGGCAGCCGATGCTTTTCCGATTCCGCAGAAGAATGAGAGCGGAATAGAGATTACGAGGGCGCAAGGGCATGAAACTACAAGGAACGAAAGCGCGCGGTAAATCCAGACTGAAAATCCGTAGCTCCTGTAAAGCTCCGGAGAGGCGAATTTTAGCACGAGCGGCGGAATAAGCGCGAGAGAAAGCGCAAGGACGCAGACAACGGGAGTGTAGACTTTCGCGAATTTTGTTATGAACTTTTCTGTGCGGGCCTTTACGGAGCTTGCCTTTTGAGTAAGGTTAAGAATGCGCACAACAGCGCTTTCCCCGTAGGCTTTTGTAACTTGAATTCTTAGGAGCCCGGTTTCGTTCACAAATCCAGAGAGAATCTGCGACTTGCTTTCTGCGGAAAGCTCCCTCGGAACGCTTTCTCCTGTGAGTGCGGAAGTCTCCACAAAGGATTTTCCCTCGACAACTATTCCGTCTAGGGGAACACGTTCGCCAGGGCGCACTTCGATTATTTCTCCTATTTTAACGTCGTCAGGATTTACTGTCTCCGTCTTTCCGTTCCTTATGACATTCGCATGGTCCGGCCTTATGTCCATCAGCGATTTGATGGAGTCCCGCGACTTGTCAACAGCGTAGTCCTGGAAAAATTCCCCGATCTGGTAGAAGAGCATGACCGCGACGGCTTCCGGGAATTCTCCGACAAAAATCGCTCCGATCGCGGCGACACTCATAAGAAACTGCTCGCCGAAAATATTTCCTTTGCGTATGTTTTTAACAGCGCCTTTTATCACTTCAAGGCCGACGAGAATGAACGCGGCAAAGCAGAACGCCGCAGAGACCCACGTCATCGCCTTTAGGATGATTTCAGGGACAGCCGCGTTCTTTGTGAAAAAGGAGAAATGGTCAGCTGCAAGTCCTATTACAAAGAAAACGGAAGCGATGATTATTTTTTTCAGCGAATGTTCTTCTTCCTCATCATCATCGTCGTCATCACAGCAGCATTTACATTTGTCGTCATCATCGTCGCCGCCGTCATCGTCATCTTTGTGGCAGCAGCATTTTTTTTCTTCATTATTACAGTTTTTATGCACATCGCTTTTTTCTAAAGATTTTGAAATCTCATTTCCTTCAGATTTTATCTCATTCTCAATTTTCATGTTTCCTCCATTTAAAAAGTCCAGAATGATTTGTTTTTTTGTTTTATTCTGATATGTGCTCTAATCCCATGTTCAGGATTGAAGACACGTGGTCGTCGCTCAGGGAGTAGACGTTGCATTTTCCATCTCTCTCAAACCGGATAAGATGGTTTTCCTTTAGAATCCTGAGCTGGTGGGAAATCGCCGACTGCTGGATTCCCAGCGCCTCGACCATTTCGCTGACTGAAAGCTGCCCGTTTAAAAGGCAGAACAAGATTTTGATTCTTGTGGAGTCTCCGAAAATCTTGAAGAGCTCGGAGATGTCGGCGAGAGTGTCTTCGTCTGGAAGCGCGTCCAGAAGCTTTGTTCTTGCATCTTCGTCCATAAAAAGTCTCCTTTTGAGGTTTCTGCCGCCTCAGTTTCAAATCAACCTATGTTCATATGATTGTTTGTTCATATGAATTAATTTACATCTGAATAAGGATGCTGTCAATTATTCTTTAAATATAAAGCCTTTATATTCTTAGGTATAAAGGCTTTATACCTAAGGGTAGAGACCCTTTATACTTAAGAGTAGAGAGCCTTTATATGTGGAAAGCTAAAAAAAGTGCCTGCTGCTAACCAAGGCTCCTTTTCCTGAGGAAATTTTTTCTACACGATGGGCATATTTTTTATTAATTTAAATTCAGTTGCTTTCTTAAAAATTTCGGGAGGACATGATAAAAATGGCAAAGTATCAGTTTCAGACAGAAGTCAATCAGCTTCTAAAATTGATTATTCATTCGATGTACTCGAACAAGGATATTTTCCTGCGCGAGATTGTCTCGAACGCGTCGGATGCGTTGGACAAGCTTAACTATCTGATGGTTTCAGATGATAAATACAAGAATTTGAAGACTGAGCCTAGAATCGACATCAGCTTCAACGATGTGGCGAAAATTCTTACAGTCCAGGACTCTGGAATCGGAATGGACGAGGACGACCTGAACAGAAACCTCGGAACAATTGCCCGCTCAGGCACAAAGGCATTTATTGAGAAAATTTCAAAGGACAAGAACGCCGGGGAGTCAAACCTTATCGGACAGTTCGGCGTCGGATTCTACTCTGCGTTCATGGCCGCGAAGGAGATAAATGTCTACACACGCAAGGCCGCGACAGAGAAAATCTACAAATGGTCGAGCGACGGAACAAATTCCTACACAATCGAGGAAGTGAAGAGCGACTCGGACGAGGCGAAGAAGTTCGGCTTCGACAAGCCTGAGACCCATGGAACTGCTGTCGAGATGGTCTTGAACGACGACAGCAAGGACTACGCCTCAAGATGGAAGATAGAAGAGCTTATAAAGCGCTATTCAGACCATATCGCGTTCCCGATTTATCTTCATTACACGCAGAACAAGTATGATGACAAGGGAAATGTCACAGGCAGCGAGAACAAAGTTGACAAGGTGAACAGCGCGTCGGCCCTGTGGAAGAGGCCTAAGTCCGAGCTTAAGGAAGAGGACTACAACAACTTCTACAAGACAATCAGCCACGACAGCCAGGATCCTCTTTTGTATGTCCACACGCACGCCGAGGGAACCCAGGAGTACACAACGCTGTTCTATGTTCCTCAGCAGGCGCCTTTCGACATGTACCAGGCGGACTACAAGAGCGGAGTGAAGCTGTATGTCAAGCGCGTCTTTATCACTGACGACGACAAGGAGCTGCTTCCTTCATACCTGCGCTTCGTGCGCGGAATCATCGACTCTGAGGATCTTCCTCTGAACGTGAGCCGCGAGATTCTCCAGCAGAACAGAATTCTTGACAGCATCAAGACGGCTTCTGTTAAAAAGCTTTTGGGCGAGTTCAAGAAGCTCGGCGAGGAGGCTGACAAGGCTAGAAAGTCTGAGAAGCCTACAGATGAAGAGAAGAAGACAATAGAAAAATGGAACAAGTTTGTCCAGAACTTCAACCGGCCGATGAAGGAGGGCCTGTACGCTGACTACGCCAACCGCGAGGAGATTGCGGAAATCGTAAGATTCAAGTCTACAGACCCGAGCGGCGACGGAGACGGAAAATGGACAAGCTTTAAGGACTATGTCTCAAGGATGAAGCCTGAGCAGAAGGCGATTTACT
The DNA here is from genome assembly GCA_964538245.1 of uncultured Treponema sp. Classification (GTDB taxonomy): domain Bacteria; phylum Spirochaetota; class Spirochaetia; order Treponematales; family Treponemataceae; genus Treponema_D. The sequence goes on along the minus strand of CAZIFO010000011.1, from coordinate 20,972 downwards.
ATATCACCGGAAACAACGAGAAGAACCTGCGCGCAAGTCCGCTTCTTGAGGCGTACAAGAAGAAGGGCTTTGAGGTTCTTATCATGGCGGACGACATTGACGACATCGTTATTCCGAGCCTGATGAAATACAAGGACTACGAGCTTAAGGGCGTGAACCGCGCCGGAAGCGACGACGAGCTTGGAGTTGACAAGAAAGAGGCCGAGAAAAAAGAGGAGGCGTTCAAGCCTGTAAAGGACAAGATCAAGAAGGCCCTGGGCGACAGGGTAAAGGATGTTGTTCTTTCTAAGCGTCTTTCTGACTCGCCTTCGTGCGTTGTCGTGGACGAGAACGATCCTGGAATCCAGATGGAGCGCATGATGCGCGCCATGGGCCAGGCAGGTCCGGGCGTAAAGCCGATTCTTGAAATCAACGCCGACCATCCTATTGTCAAGACTCTTGAAGGTCCGGTTGATGAGAAATACATTTCGGATGTCTCAGAGGTTCTTCTTGACCAGGCGCTTCTTTCAAGCGGAGCGGAGCTTTCAAGCCCGTCTGACTTTATCAAGGCGATGAACACTCTGATAGTCAGGAAATAAAAATAATAAGGCGGAACAAGCGTTTGTTTTTGTTTTCTAAAAACTATGCGCCTGTTCCGCCAGGAGGTTATATCTTCTAAATTTCAGATTTTTGAAAAGTTCAAACCTCTGAAAAATTGAAGCGAAGTTTAGCCGCCGAAAGAATAAGCTCAACAACGTCATCTACACTGAATTTTTCCATGCTTATCATAAGATGGCGGTATGCTCTGTCGCCTCGGTTTTTCCCGGTGACATATTTGTACCAGCTGTTTCGGCGGCGGTCAATTTTTTTTATCAGTTTTTTTGCTTCTGGAATTGTAAGACTGTAAGAGCTGCTCACGTGCTGAAGCCGAAAATCAAACGGGGCGTAAAGAAACACGTTCAGAACATTTTCGTAGTCAGCCAGAAAATAATCAGCGCAGCGTCCGAACATAACGCATGTTTCTTTGCTTGCAATGTCCCGGACAACGTAGGCCTGCGCTTCTACAGCTTTTTCCGAGAAATATGAATTTGCAACGCCGTAGCCAAATTCGTTTACATAATGATGAAGCATATTTTTCTCGGAATTTTTCTTGTCTAAATCATAGATTGAGCTTTCGTCCATTCCTGCAATTTCTGCGGCTTTTTCCACAAGCTCTTTTTCGTAGAATTTTACGCCAAGCCGGGCTGCAAGTTTTCTTCCAACTTCGCTTGCGTTGCAGCCAAATTCACGTCCGATTGTAATTACAAATCTATTCATAATTTTCTCCGTTGCAGTTCATTTATCTTATTTCCCGGATTGCTCGCCTTGAGATGCATAAAAGCAGGGAGTTAATCGAAAAATAGACAAGCGCAATAAGCGCATATAGACCGATTATGTATGATGATTTTATATATTTTCCCATGATGATTTGTCCTGAATACATCAGTTCATGAACAGCCACAACCGCACAAAGCGAAGTGTCCTTTATGATTGTCACAAATTGTCCTATGAGCGGTTTTCTGATTCTTTTTACGGTTTGCGGAAGAACAACATGAATCAGCGTTCCTGCAAAACTGAATCCCTGTGAATAAGCTGCTTCCCATTGGCCCTTTGGAACCGCCTGCATTCCGCCTCTAAGGATTTCTGCAATCAAAGCGCAGTTCAAAAAAGTTAAAGCCGCAACTGAGCTTGCGATTGTCGGCAAAGGAAGTGTGAACCGGAACGCTATAATCATCAGAATAACAGGAAGATTTCTTGCGATGTCGATATAAACTGCGGAAATCTTTGAAAAAATTCCTTTTCCTGTAAATTTTGCGACTCCAAGAAAAGTTCCGATTACAAAACTTGCGATAATTGTGAATATTGCAATCAAAAGTGTGACTCCAAGTCCCCGGAGAAGAAATAAAACTGTTGTCAATGATAAAAATTCATCGCTCATGCTTTTACCACCTTTTTTTCCAAATGCTCTGAGAATTTCGACAATGGAAGGCAGAGCGCAAGATATAGAAGCGCTGATATAATGAACGACTGCGTGTAACAGCCGTATTCAGAAGCCCAGCTGTCAGCGCGGTACATAAGCTCGCCTGCCGTTACGACTGTTAAAGTCGCGGAATTCTTTATCATGTTCACGCACTGGTTTGTCATAGGAGGAATTGCGATTTTTACAGCCTGCGGAACGATGATAAAAAACAAAGTCTGGAGATAGCTCATTCCCTGGCTCATTGCGGCTTCTGTTTGTCCTTTTGGCACAGCTTTTACCGCCGATTCAACAACGCTTGCTCCGAATGCGCCAGTGTAAAGCGAAAGCCCCAGGCATCCGCACGCAAAAGGACTTAACATTATTTTTGCGTAAGGAAGGACGTTATACATAAAAAGCAGCTGGACTAAGAGCGGAGTGTTTTGAAAAAAATTGATGTAGCAAAGGCAGATTCCTTTTGCAATTTTATGTTCTGAGCAGCGGATAAGCCCGGCCGAAAAGCTGATTGCAAGAGTTAAGACAAGGCTGACTGCAGAAATCAAAATTGTGATTAAAAATCCCTGCGCAAAAATCCGCCAGTCAGAAAATAATAAAATCCATCTGTTTATATCAAACATACTCAGCTCCTAAAACTTAAGGAACGTTCGGAAGCTGACAAAGTTTCCGGACGTTATTTGTTTGTCTTATTTGTCCAGATTGTACTTTGCCTTGATTTTCTCCATTTCGCCGGATTTCTCCATTTCGTCGATTGTGTCGTTTATGATTTTAAGAAGTTCTGAGTTTCCTTTTTTTACTGCAATTCCGTAGCTCTGCGGAGAAAAACGCTCCGGAAGAAGAATTACAGAATCTTCCATATATCCGGCGAGAATTGAAGAGTCAACAGAAAAAGCGTCAACGCGTCCGGAATCAATTGCCGCTTTGATTTCAGGGTAAGTCGCGTATTCGTTGAATTTAAGCGTTATTCCGACTTTTTTTGCTTCTTCTGTTAATGTCTTTTTTGTGGTTGATGCAAGTGAAACTCCAACTGTCTTTCCGTTCAAATCTTTAAAAGAAGAAATTCCGCTGCTCTTTTTTACCATGATTGCGATTGGATCTTCCATATAGATTGTGGAGAAGTCCCAAAGTTTACGCCGTGCGTCTGTTACTGTAAATGTTGCGGCGACCATATCAATTTCTCCTGTGTCAACAAGCGGGCCGCGGGTTTTTGCTGTAACTCCTGTGAATTTTACAGATTCTTTTCCAAAGATTTTTTTAGACACAGCCTTTGAAATCTCAATTTCGAGGCCTTCGTGCTCGTTTGTCGCAGGATTTAAATAACCATATCCAGGAACATCTTCTTTGCAGCCGACTTTTAGGACTCCCGCTTTTTTGATTTTATCAATTTCTGTCTTTTTAGCGAAAGCGGAAACACCTGCAAGAACCATCATTCCCGCAAGAATCATCTTCATAAATGTCTTTTTCATATTTGCCTCCACCGGTTTTGCCGGATTTTTAATTTTTTAGTTTGATTTCAAAATTTTGCTGAAGAACTGCCTTGTCCGTTCATTTTTCGGATTGTCGATAACTTCTTCCGGAGTTCCGTCTTCTATGATTTTTCCGCCTTCAAGAAAAAGAAGCCTGTCTGCAATATGGCGGGCAAATCCCATTTCATGTGTCACGAAAACCATTGTGATGTTTTCCTTCGCGACATCTTCCATGATTTTTAGAACTTCGCTAATCATCTCCGGGTCGAGCGCGCTTGTCGGCTCGTCAAATAGAATTACTTTAGGTTTCATTGTAAGCGCGCGCGCAATTGCGACTCTCTGCTGCTGGCCTCCAGAAAGCTGGCTTGGATAAGAATTTTTCTTTGCGGCAAGTCCGACTTTCTCAAGATTTTCCATTGCTAAAGCTTCTGCGTCCTTTTTCGGAACGTGTTTTAGAAGAACCGGGGCAAAAGTCAAATTCTCAAGAACTGTTTTATGCGCATAAAGATTAAAGCTCTGGAAAACCATTCCGATATTCTGTCTCGCTTTGTAAAGATTTTTATTTTTCATTCCAGTGAGCATTTTTCCATCAACAGAAACTGTTCCGGAGAAAGGCTTTTCAAAAAGATTCATGCATCTTAGCAAAGTTGATTTTCCAGCTCCGCTCGGCCCGATAATTACAGTCTTGCTTCCTTCTGCAATTTGGAGGGAAATGTCGTCAAGAACGGTCAAATCTCCGTATCGCATTGTTATGTGGCGCATATCAATCATTGGCTTTAAATTTGATTCTGACATTTTCTTGCCTCCGGACTAAAAAAAATGAGGCCGAAACTTATGAAAGTTCCAGCCTCATCGCTTAATCATAACTTTAAAGTCTTAAGTTCATTTGCTCAATATAAAAAATGAATTGTCTTATATTTTTCGATACTTTATTAGTATGAATCTTATAACAAAATCATATCAAATACAAAAATCATTTATTCAATGAAAAGTTCATACTTTAGAAGAATTGATTTTGCTGGAATTTGATATTTCAATTGTTCTTGAGGTGAAAAATGGATTTACGTGTAATGAGGAATTTTTTAAAAATTGCGGAAACAGAGAACATAACACAGGCTTCGCGCGAGCTTAATGTCGCTCAGCCGCACTTGACGCGTCAGGTAAAGGCTCTGGAAGAAGAACTTGGCGTGCTTCTTTTTCAGCGGGACAAAAAGCGGCTTCATATCACGGAAGAAGGAAGATTCTTAAAGCAGCAGATTGAGCAAATCTTAAAACTTGTTGAAAAAACTGAGCGCCAGGTTAAAGAAATGCAGTCGGAAATTTCAGGAACGCTTTTTCTCGGTTCAATTGAAACAATCGGAGAATCTGTGCTTCCTGAGTGGATTGCGGAATTCAAAGAAAAATTTCCGGAGATAAAATATAACATCTGGTCGGCGAATTCAAAAGATGTTGTTGAAAGGCTTTCAAAAGGGCTTCTTGATCTTGCGGTTGTGCGCGAGCCGATTGACGAGGCGAAATTTAATTCAGTTCATCTTGCGACGGAAAACTGGTCGGCTTTTTTCAGTAAAAATCATATTCTCTCGCAAAAATCCGGAGACACAATTTCTCTTCAGGAGCTGGCAAAAGAAGAGCTTATGGTTCCTCCTGAACGTGTTGAAGAAGTGGAGAAATGGTTTAAAGATGCGAACCTGAAAGCTAACATAAAATGCGCTTTTTCTCCGATGAGCATAGGCTTGCGTTTGCTTTCAAAAAATCTCGGTGTTGTTATTTTGCCAAAGTCCGCCGGAGAAATTGTTGATAAAACTGAGATTATTGTAAAGGAGCTGTCAGATAGAAAACCTAGCGGAATTTCACTGATATGGAAAAAAGGATATGAACTTTCGCTTGCCGCAAAAAATTTTATTCTTTTCCTGGAGCAAAGATACAAGAGCCAAATAGAAAGATAATTTTTTAAACCTTCGGCATTTTATGAGCTTTGCATGTAAATTCTGAAACTTTGATTTTAAATACGCCGACTTTAGAAAGCATAATAGATGGAAAATTCCAATTGCCTTTGCCGGTTTCATTTAACATTATCAAATTCAGCGCCTTTTTTTTCTCATCGTTTTCTGTTAATTCCGAAATTTCTCCTTCTCCGATTGCGCTTGAATAATATGCGCTGTGCGCACAAGCTGTTTCAGCTGTTTTTAGTTGATAACCAAAATCCATTTCAAATCCGACATAACCGCCTTTTTGAATCAAGTTGAATTTTCTGCCGTCTCTGGCTCCATGAAAATATAAGGTCAGCTCTCCGTTTTCATATTCAAATCCGAAATTTAGAGGAACAATATAAATGTGTCCATTGTCGTTAAATCCAATGCGCACAACTTTGCTTGATGCAAGAATGTTCATAATTTCAGATGGCTCTTTAATTTCACGCTCTTTTCTTCTCATATTTTCACCTTTTTTGTGTAAAGGATTATTTTCTTATCATTTCAAAAAATATGTGCAATAATGTTATCATCTTGTAATTTTAGCAAAACGTTGAGAATTTTTGAATGGAGTTTTTATGCTTTTATCAAAAACTAAAATAATCGAGATAATGGAGCGTTTTAAGGCTCAGAATCCAAATCCAAAAAGCGAGCTTGAGTATAAAAATGCCTACACGCTGCTTGTTTCAACTGTTTTAAGCGCGCAGGCGACTGACAAGTCTGTGAATTTCTACACGAAGCCTCTTTATGAAGTCGCCGACACGCCGCAGAAAATGCTGGAGCTTGGCCAGGAAAAGCTGATTGGATATATCAGGCATATCGGGCTTTGGCAGAACAAGTCAAAGAATATAATTGCGCTAAGCAAGAAATTAATAGAAGATTTTGACGGAAAAGTTCCGGACACACGCGAGGCTCTTATGACGCTTCCTGGAGTCGGGCGGAAAACTGCGAATGTCGTTCTTAACGTGATTTTCGGAAAGCACACGATGCCGGTTGATACTCATCTTCTGCGGATTTGCCCGAAAATAGGTCTGGCGGAAGGAAAAACTCCGGAAGAAGTTGAGAAATCCCTTCTGGAAAATATTCCTGATGAATACCTTGAGCATGCGCACCACTGGCTTTTGCTCCACGGAAGATATGTCTGCACTGCGAGAAATCCTAAGTGCGCGGAATGTCTTATAAACGACTTGTGTTTGTTTAATAAAGAGAAAGAAAGTAAGAATATTCAATCAGAGTGAAAAAATAAAATCTTTGAGTTAGAATAAAATGCATAGGAGTTTTATTATGTTTCTTCTTCAAACTGCTGCCGCTGACGATGGTGTTGATGTCGCTCAGCAGGCCGCTCAAATTGCTACAGGAACCGCGACTGAAATCAAGAATATGTTTCATCTTGACGACCTGAAAGCGTATCTTACCTGGGGAAATCTTGCGCACGTGATTACAAGCGTGATTGCAATCCTTATTTTCTGGGGCGTCTACCGCCTTGTCCGCCACTTGATTAAGAAAACTGCGGCGAGAACGCTTCAGCCAAAGACAGTTCATCTTATAACAAAGGCTGTAAGCTACTGTTTTTATGTCTTGATTGTTATGTATGTTCTTGGCCTGTTCGGAATCAAGCTCAGCGCAATCTGGGGAGCCGCGGGAATCGCCGGAGTCGCGGTAGGCTTTGCTGCGCAGACTTCAATGAGCAACTTGATTTCAGGAATCTTCGTTGTTACAGACAAGGCGATGAAAGTCGGAGACTTTATTGAGGTCGGCGGAATCTCCGGAACAGTGGACACAATCGGAATCATCTCCATGAAGCTCCATACTCTTGACAACCAGCTCATTAGAATCCCGAACTCGACAATCAACAGCACGACTTTGATAAACTATTCAGCTTTCCCGTACCGCCGCTACGTTTTTGAGACCTGGGTTGACTACGACTGCGACTATGACGAGGCTCTTAAAGTCGCAAAGTCAGTTCCTTCAAGATGCCCGACTGTAATCAAAGACGATCCTGCCTATGCTCCTAACGCTTTCTGGACAACGCAGGGCGACAGCGGCCTGAACCTTAACATTGTTGTATGGTCAAAGCGCGAGGACTTCCTCCAGACTAAGAGCGATGTCTGCGTCGAGACGATGAAGGCTTTCAACGAGGCTGGAATCAACATTCCTTACAACCGCATGGACGTTACGCTTTTGAGCGACGACACGGTTCCGCAGATTTGCAGAAAGGCGTAATAGTTTTTTATCATAATTTGCTTTATATTTATAGCTCGTCTGTTTTATGCGGACGGGCTTTTTTTATAGGAAATGAAAATATGCAGCAAATGTTCACCCGTAAATACTTGAACCGCCTTATCTGGCCGCTTGTAGCCGAGCAGTTCCTTGCCATGACAATAGGAGCGTGCGACACTGTGATGGTTTCGTCTGTGGGGGAGGCCGGAGTTTCAGGCGTGTCGCTTGTAGACCAGCTTAGCCAGCTTGCGCTCCAGCTTTTCGCGGCCTTCGCGACCGGCGGCGCCGTTGTCGCAAGCCAATACCTAGGCCACAAGGAGACTGACAGGGCCTGCCATTCTGCCAAGCAGCTTTTGAACCTGAGCCTTTTTGTCGGCGCGTTTTTTATTGTTGTGTGCCTTCCGCTTCGCAAAGTCATTATGGGCGCGATTTTCGGAGCTATCGACAAAGAGATTATGGACAACGCTCTTTCTTATTTTGTCTGGATTTTGCTAAGCTTTCCTCTGCTTGGAGTCTACAACTGCTGCGCCGCTCTCTGCCGCTCCATGGGAAACAGCAAGATAAGCCTTGAGGTGAGCCTTGTGATGAACCTTTCGAATATCGGCGGAAACGCGCTTTTGATTTATGTCGCAAAGCTCGGAGTCGCAGGGGCCGGAATTTCAACTCTTTTCAGCCGGGCAATAGCGGCCGTTGTTATGGTCCTGATTTTGTGCCGGAAGTCGCTTCCAATTCATCTTGAGAAAATCTGGAAGTTCGAGGTGGATTTCTCCTTGATCGGTAAAATCCTGAAAGTCGCAGTTCCAAGCGCGATTGAGAATTCCGTTTTCCACATAGGAAAAATCCTTGTCTATTCATTTATGTCCGGATTTGGAACCACTGCGATTGCGGCGAATGCGATTTCGAACACGGTCGCAAGCTTCTCCAACATTCCTGGAAACGCTATAGGGCTTGCAAGCGTCACTGTTGTCGGGCAGTGCATCGGCGCGGGGGAGAAAAAGCAGGCCAAGTCTTATGGAAGAAAGATGATGGCCCTTGCCTACGGCGGAATGTTTCTGACGGCGGGCGTAGTTTTTGCTGTGGCCCCTGTTGTGACAGGAATCTTCAACCTGAGCCCTGAGTCGCGGAAGCTCGCTTCAAGCGTAATCAGAAGCTGCATGGTCGCCAACGTGATTTTCTGGCCGATGAGCTTTGTCATGCCGAACATATTGCGGGGCGCAGGAGATGCCAAGTACACGATGATAATATCAAATATAAGCATGTGGGCCTTCCGTGTGCTTGGAAGCTTCCTTATCTCAAGATGGATCTTGTCGGCTTATCCTGATAACACCCATCTTGCGCTGTACGGAGTCTGGTTCGGAATGTATATAGACTGGGTGTTCCGCGCAGTTATGTTCGCCCTCCGTTTCCATGGAAGCCGGTGGCTTGATAAGAAAGTTATATAAAATATTGACAGCGCAAGTCTTTACGTTAGAATTTTACAGGGGGATTTATGATGAAGAAGAAATCTATGAAATTTTTTTGCGTTTTTCTATTGTGCTTTGCATTTTCGGCTTTTTTAAGCGCGGAGGATTCGTCAGAGCCGTCCGCAGTTCCACAGGCCGCGCCTGAAAAGGACGCTTCCGTAGAAGAGAATGAGGAAGTTGATCCCGTCTGGGAGAAAACAAAGGAAGATGCCAGGGCAGTCGGCGGATTCTTTAAGCGCAATGCCGAGAAGCTCGACCGGAAAATCCAGTCCAACAGGAAGACTGCCTGCGAGGGAAAGTGGATTTTTACGAACGGGGAGGCGGTAACAACAATCCTCTGCAATTCCGACGGCACAATGAATGTCAGAATGGACAAGGGCAATGACATAAAGCTCTGGAAAGGCTCGTTCGAGTCAACAAAAAAGGAGATCAGCTTCCATATCACATATTACAGCGAGAGGATAAACAGAAAAGAGAAATTCGACTCGCTGCATCAGGACGAGTGGAAAATATCCTACAAGGTCGAGGATACTGAGATTATGACTTTGACCTCCGACGACATGGAAGACCTGAACGGATATAAATTTGTAAATCCTACAGTCTTTTCGCGTGTAAAATAGCATTTTCTTAATGCAAATTCCTTGAAATGTATTAAAATTAAAGAAAATGCTGAATCTTTATAAAGACACTAGAAAACTTGACGCGAGCTGCCGCGCTTCCTACGGGCTTACCGAGGAAATCATGATGGAGAACGCGGCTTTTGCCCTTGAGAAAATTGTACGTAACCCTTATCCGCTTAGCGGAGAACGACGCGCGCCGCAGAAGATTCTGATTCTTTGCGGCGGCGGAAACAACGGAGCGGACGGCTACACTTTGTCGCGCCATCTGCGCTTTGACTACGATGTTTCCGTAATACAGTTCTTTGAGCCTAAGAGCGAGCTTTGCAAGAAGCAGGCCGAGCGCGCCGAGAAATGCGGCGTGCGTTTTGTAAAGAGGGACGACCTGAGCTTCTATGACCTAAGATTCAATGACATTATCGTTGACTGCGTTTTTGGAAGCGGATTCCACGGGGACCTTGACGACAAGACCTACGACACTATGAACGACATGAACTCGTGCTCGTGCTTTAAGATTGCCTGCGATGTTCCGAGCGGGCTGCGCGAGGACGGAACTGTCTGTGACGGAGCGTTCATTGCCGACACGACTGTTACAATGGGCGCGCTGAAGACCTGCCTTTACAGCGACTTCGCAAAGGACTTCGCCGGAAAAATCATCTGCGGAGACCTTGGCGTAAACCGCCGCCTTTACGAGAATTCAAGCAACTCGAACCTTGTTTCAGGCGCGCTTCTAGAGGAGAGCGACCTTGTCCTGCCGCACAGAAGCCGCTTTAACGTGAACAAGGGAAGCTTCGGCCATGTGGCTGTCGCCTGCGGGGAAAAAAGCGGGGCGGCTCTTCTTGCTTCATCTGCGGCCCTGCGTTTCGGCGCGGGGCTTGTCACGCTAGTTTCGTCAGGATTTAAGGACGAAGCGAAGAGAAAGATAAATGTTCCGCCTGAAATCATGTCGTCTGCTGAAATTCCTGGTAATGTCAAGGCTCTTGCCTTTGGAATGGGGCTCGGCCGCGGGGACGGCAGGGCTCAGCCTTACTTTGACTATCTTCTTTCTAACCAGGAAGTTAAATGCGTGGTTGACGCCGACGCGCTCTATGCGCCTGGAATAAAAGACTTTCTGAAGAAAAAGGAGAATGGCGTTGTCCTTACTCCGCATCCAAAGGAATTCCAGGCTCTTTTGAAGAACTGCGACCTGGGCGATTTTTCAATAGAAGAGATTTTGATAAACCGGCTTTCCCTGGTTGAGCAGTTCTGCCGCAAGTTCCCCAGGAAGACGCTCTTATTGAAAGGCGCGAATGTTGTGATTGGATACTACGACGGCTATAAATACAGGATGTTCATAAATCCGCTTGGAATGCCGTGCCTTGCAAAGGGCGGAAGCGGAGATGTGCTTAGCGGAATGGCTGCCTCTCTTCTCGCGCAGAAAAGAAAGTCTGTTGACGCCGCGATCGGCGCGAGCCTTGCCCACGCACTTGCCTCGCAGAAAATCAAGTGCGACTACTCAATGACGCCTGGGGACCTGATTTCCGCGCTGTCGGAACTGTGATTCGTCATTGCGAGGTAGGGAGCGACGGCGAAGCCGGAAAATCGCGCTGTCGCGGCGATTTTAGCGAGTCTCGGTTGAGTGCCTGCGAAACCGCCGGCAGCGACGAAGCAATCTTAGAAATAACTGCACGTGGTTTAAGGAGATTGCTTCGCTCCGCTCGCAATGACGGTGAATCGAGAGATGCTTGCGATAACGTGTGAATCGTAGGAACGCTCGCAATGACGAGTGCCCTCTGGCTCGCAATATCGGTTATCTTTTTCCAGACTTGTATTTTCCCTGCTGGATAAAGTCCATGTGCGCCCTGTCCTTCGCGGAAAGGCGGCGCTGGCCGAGCTCAACTTCGTTTCCGTCAAAGCTCTCAATGTCGGCGTGCTTGTGGAACCTTACGTGCTCCTTCTTTTCCTTTGTCCAGACAGGAGATTCCGGCTTCTTGTCGCCTTTCTCAACATATTTCTTCCATTCCTCTGGCTCTGCGACCTCAAAGCTCATCTTTTTTCCTGTGAACGGGTGGACAAACTCAAGCGTGCGCGCGTGCAGGCAGAGGCGGTGGAACGGATCAGTTTTTGCGCGGTAGTTTTCATCTCCTGCGAGCGGATAGCCCTTTGACGCGAGATGCGCGCGTATCTGGTTCTTCTTTCCTGTGTCGAGCGAAAGCTCAAAGAGAGTGTGAGTCGGCCCGCGTAAAATCGTTGTAAAATGCGTGCGAGCCGGAACTGTCTTAAAATGCCGGTTCTCGCCGTAGCCCTCGATGTTCTTCTCGTAAACCGAGTCGGCTCCGTTTCTGCGGGCGGCCTTCTCGTCATGGCGCGGCCTGTCGCCTTCCTTTGGAACAAAGCCCACGTTGCGCGCGTTGAAGGCGAGCGGATCGTCAATAAGTCCTGAAAGAGGCAGAAAGTCTTTTGGATTTCTTGGATTCTCGGCGACTGCGCGGTAAAGACGCTCCGTGACCATCTGGTGCCACGTGTCCATTATTTTCTTCTGCGCGCCTTCTGTTAGGGCTAACATCATCACGCCGCTTGTGTCGCGGTCAAGGCGGTGCACAACAAAAGGCCTGTGGCTAGCCGAGAAAGTGCCGTTCTTCCTCATAATCTCTTCCAGTACGCCCTGAGCTGTCCGCGCGCGGCTTCCCGGATAGGGGCAGCTCAAAAGTCCTGTCGGCTTGTTTATGACGCAGATATATTCATCCTCATAGAGAATGTCGATTTTTTCCTTTCCGTAGTCGGCCTTGTGCTCGCGCTTGTACTGTGTGCTCGCCTTTACGTTCGGATTTTTGCTTTTATCTGATTTTTGATTGTAGTTCATTTTGATTTTCCCTATGCGTGATTTTAGAACAAATTCTGGTTTTAGGGAATTTGAAAAGGAACTCTTATTTTGCTGGCTTTATTTTCTCTAGCATTTTCTCAACTTTTTTGCTTCGCGCCTCGATTTCCTTCTTGAGTTCTGTGTTTGCCGGATCAGATTTAAGTTTTTCTTCAAGCGGTTTGATTTTATCATATGCTGCACAGGCTTTTTCAAGCGTTTTTAACTCGGCGTCGAGTTCCTCGCTCTGCCGCTGAAGTTCCGCGCTAATTTCATCGAGTTCGCGCATTGCTGCGTCGCAGTCTAAAAAATCGTCTTGGAGTTGAGATTCCATAAATTTTCCTCCATATTTTACAGCTCAAACGGTTCGCCTGATTCAAGCTGCTTTTTAAAATCAGAAAATGAAACGAATGGACTTGAAGTCACAACGTTCGAAAGCTGCTGCATTCCTTGTGAAATCAAAGCGTCGTCGTGATTTTTGATTCCGTTGTCAATCACTTCAAAAAATTTCTGGATTGCGGCGGAACGCTCAGAAAAAATTCCTTGGAAAATTTCGGAATACAAGGAATAACGTTGTTTCACATCTTCAATCAGAATGTCACGCTGGCTTTGGATTTTCGCAATTTCAACCTGCGTGTCGAGCGTCTGTTTGTACGCATCAAAAATTGCAGGAATTATATCAGCTGCTTGATTTACAAATTCCGCAGGAAGATTCGCTTTTTTTGCAAATTTCTTCGCTTGCTTGATGAGCGATTTTTTATTCACCGCCGGAACATTACTCGCCATATTTTACCTCCGATTAAAATTTGTCAGATTTAATTTCCGCCATAAAATTTGTATCACGGATCTGAAGCATAGCTTTTGCCGCGTTCAAAAGATTGCTCACTTGCATCTTGTCTTTTTCTGAAAACCGTTTTCCTTTGCCTTTTATCAGTTTTGAAATAAATCCGAAAGGATAAACCTTAAAGCAAGTTCTGCGGTACATTTTTTTGAACGCGGTTTCTGCTTTTTTTAACGATTCAGTCAGCTCGATAACTCTTGAAATGCAATAGTTCACTTTGATTTTCTGACTTTCGACGGCATCAGTTTCTTTTACGACTTTCAGGCTTTCTTCTTCAATCGCCTTGATTTTTTTGTTCGCCGATAAATGCGAAAAAACTGGAACGGCAATCGCCGCAATCGCAATCCCGACAACCGGAACAGAAGCCGAAAGGACCGCGCTTCCCGCTGCAACTCCGCCACCGCCCGCCGCAAGAGTTCCGCCGCCCAATGCCGCAAGTGCCGCTTGGGAAGCCGCTGCTCCAGACAAACTTGAAATTGCAACTCCTGTTCCAGCCGTTCCGAACGCTGTAACCGCGCCCATTATCGCAGCAGGAGCCGCCGCGCCCGCAATCACGCCGCCGGTAACGCCTTTCAGCGAATTCAAAGCAATTTCGCCCGCGCTTAGGCTCGTTTCAACTTCTGCCAAATCTTCCGGCGAAAATCCAATGTCCTGTATGACGTTTTCCCTTTCGTTCTCTTTCGTCGGAATAAATTTTTTGACTTTGCGGGCAAGTTTCTGCGCTTGAATCTGCAGCGGAAGATAGGCTGCCGCGTAGCCTTTGAAATTTTCGCACAATGAATTGTATTCATCGACCGTGTCTTTGTAGTCGCGGTAAAGAGAATCGTAAGTTTCCTGCGCTTTCTCAATGCGCCCTGACGCGCCAAAGGTGAGAATGTTTTGCAGAGTAGAGTTCATTATGATTAACCTCTTGTAAGCTGGTCATTTTATTTATAGTAAGAAAAGTATGTTGGAAATACATATGGTTGTTTATCGCAATTTTCTAAAACACAATCTCCAATTCAAACAAAATCTTCTTCCTGCTTTCCAAAATTTCTTTGTAGCCCAGGCCAAGTTCCAATCCAGTTGCCTCGAGTTCAAACGCCGCGTCAAGAGCCTTGTTCAGCTCGCGGGAAAGTTCGATTGAAACTTTGCGGGATTTCATGCTGTTCGTTTTTTGTGGATTTCTTTGTTCGATTAGATTTTTTATGTCGAAATCTTTATCAAGTCCAAAAGACCGCGCTTCTATTTTTGCGTCTTCATAAGATTCTTCCGTAATGATTCCGCCGAAAGTATCTTCAAGTTTGTATTCTGACTCGTATCTGTCGCTTTTTTGATATTTCCCACTAGCATCAGCCTTTATTTCTTTGTATATTAACTTTCCGTTTCCATCAAATCCGCGTTGCTGCTCTTCAACAATGTGCGCATAGCCTTTTATAGATTTTGCGCCAAGACATTGCATTATTTTTGAAAGGCAAATTATTTTTGTATGAAAAAGTTCATTTTCCATTGCTGCAATATCAATAAATGTGTTTGGCAAGAACGGATGTTTCACTAAAATCAGTCCCGATGATAAACGGTCTACATTAAGAAGTTTTATGCTGTCGTTCTCAAAAAACGATTTTGCATTTTCAAGAGGAATAATCTGCACATCATCATTTTTGAGTTTTCTTGTCGGAGACTTTTTGCCAATTTTTTTCGCAAGTGCCGGGATTCCTTTTGCCGCCGCAATTCCCGCAAATCCCGCAAGCGGATTCAAAGTCATAAAAACTCCGCTGGCAACTCCGGCAATATTTTCAGCGACGTTTTTTTTGTCAGAAGTATTTTTGGACTCATTTTCCTGTGGCGAAGTTTTTACGATGTAAACGACATCTTTTGTGATTCTTGAAATTTGATTTTTCTGTTCACTTTCCGGCATTTTATTTCTCCAAACTGTCAATGTATTCGTCGAGTTTTTCCAACTAAAAGTCGCTGTAGATTCCGACTGCCGCAACAACCGCCGCTGTACTTGCCAAATCGTCCGCAAATCCAATTCCCGGAATCGTGCCCGCCGTTCCCGAAATGATTTTTGGCTTGTTGCGTGTCGCTTTTCTCAATTTGACCAAAAGTTTTATCGCCGCGTTGTGGTCAAAATATTGCTGATAAGTGTTAATCAGCTCATCTTCAGAAACTTTCAGGTTTTTATCATATTCTTGTGATTTGTATTCTTCATTTTCCATTTCTATTTTTCTTTCGAATCTAACAACATCTGAAATTTCTTCAGGGTCATCTTCTGTTCGATTAGGATGTAAAATCTAGGATGTAAAATCAGTTTTTTAATTTTCATAGTTTTCCTCTAAATTGTTGCAAGAATTTCTTTTTTCTTTGAATCAAAGTCCTCTTGTGAAATCAAGCCGCCGTCAAGCATTTTTTTTAGTTTTGCAATTTTCTTTTCTGCAGCAGCGAATTCGTCTTCTTCATCGTTTTCTGATGACTCAAATCCAGCTTGTTCAGCTTGTTTTTTTAGCTTTCTTAGCTGAGTTTTAAAAGAATTCCATTTCGTCTGGTCGATGTTGTCCAGAACCTTATTGCCTTCATCGTTGTAAACATCAACCACCCCTGCATAAAGCTCATCTGCCTGCGCAGAGAAAATTTCATAAGCGTCATTAAAATCGTATTCGTTTATTTCATCTTGTTTTGCGAGAATTACATTTTTATTCGTGAGCAGCAAAATCCCTTTAGAATCGGTGATTTCGCTTAAAGTTGATTTTGCAACTCGACTTCCAGCAGACATTGCGAATTCAACACCTTTTGAAAAAAGCCCGCCGATTCCGCCTTTTAGCAAATCTTTAGCGTTCTTTTTTATCGTTTCGCCCATATTTTTGGTTATTTTTCCGCTTCCTTCTTCAAGGAAAACAATGATTTTTGAATTTTCTTTTAAGAAGTTATTGTTCAAAGCTTCTTCCATTCTGTCCTTGTAAAGCAAGAGCAGTTTGTATAATTCCGGATTATAAACTGGCTTTTCACCTAAAGACAATTCTTCAATAAAAGATTTTACTTGATGTTTTGGAGAACAAGTTTCGTCGTTATCAAAATTTTCTGACAGCTGATTAAAAATTTTGACAATCGGAGCCATTCTTGTCTGCGTATTTTCAAAAAGTTTTTTTCCATCAAAGGAAATGCTGGTTATTATTTCCTCCTGCTCGCCCTTTTTCTGCTTTTTATCTGAGAATGAAAATTTTGAAAAATCTGAAAAACGAATGTCAAATTCGCCGTTAGATTCCTCGCTACCATTGTCGCTGTCATATTCAATTTTTGCTTTATCAAGGAAAAACTTAATTTCTATTGCATTTTTATCGATTTCATAGATGAGCGGAGTTTTATCATCAAAAACCCACTTTCCATCGCTAAGTTTTTGTATAATATCTGAAAAGTACATTTATTTTTTCTCCTCTGAATTTTCAGCTTCAATTTTTTCATGATTTCCTTTTTCATCAGAATTTTGATTTTTCTTTTGATTTATGACTCCGGAAACTGCGTAATAAGCAAACAAAATCACAAAAGGCAGCAAAATCATAAGAATCACAGAAAAAACGGCATTTTTGCTGAAAATCCGGATTGTGTGCCTAAAAACACATTGCAGAATTTCAATTACAAACATAACGCCGCAAAAAATTTCTCCTTGCGCCGACTGCCGCAGTTGCTTCAATCTTGATAAAGCAACGATAAGAACGATACCGACAACAATTGTAAAAAACATATTTTCCTCCTGCTTTTCATTTCTTCACGCACGACACAATCCGATACTTGTAATTGTTCGTCGGAAGATGAGTCGAGTTGAACTTGCTTCTTGCTTCAAGCATCGATGAGGCCTCGACGCTTGTTCCTGCCGTTGAAACAATCTTTCCGTTTTGGATTTTCTGGAAAGTGACTTGAAATCTAGCCATTGAAAGCCTCCTTAAAATATAAATCAGTATAATAAAATACTAATTACTATATTTTATAGCTATAGTCATAGATTTTCAACAAAAAATACTAATTGTTGTATGAATATTTTATGGGCTTTTGGAAGAATGTTGAGGATAGAAGAGTCTATTTAGGTATAAGCCGTAAAGAGCTTGCTGAAAACGCCGGAATAAAATACGCTGTGATTGGAGCGGGGCTTGAACGTGATTCTATTCCGGCAGCCAATACAGCCTTGAAAATCTCAAAGGCTCTTCATATTCCTCTTGAAAATCTGCTTGACGATGACTTTTCAAAAACTTTTAACGGAGACACTGTTTCCTCCGCAATAAAAAAGGAAGCCCTTGCGACAAAGTATTGGAGCGTCTACGAGGATTTAGAAAAGCTTCCTGTTTCTACAAGGCAGATTCTGACAGAGATGGTTCATAAGCTTGCTTTGGATCTAAAATCATAAAGGCTGAATCTCACTCGTTCCAGTCCGCAAAAGGAACCTTGCAGTATTTGCTTTCAAGATACTTCCTCTGGATGTTTTCGTCCTTGCGGCACGGAAGGCTTGAGAGCGGATAGAGCATTGTGCGGTGGCAGTCCGGATTTATGTCTGTGAAATAAATCTTAAAACCGACTTGACTTTAGTTCAAAGTTGGCGGCTCTTTTGCTCGAAGTCGGTATCACTTTAGGACGAAGTGGGCATGACTTTGACTCAAAGTGGGTATGACTTTAGATCAAAGAGGGGGTCTCTTCGGCTTAAAGTGGGGGGCTCTTCGACTTAAAGTGGGGGCACTTTGCCTAAAAGCTGGCTTCGTTTTTTCTTTTGCTAGTCAGTTCTTTCACTTTCTTCTTTATGATAAAATCCTTCCTATGACGCTTCTTGAAAAATACTACAATAAGTTTAAGGAAGACCACAGGCTCACAACCCGGCATGGAACAGTCGAGTTCACGGTCTCGATGAAGTATATCCGCGGTTTTCTCGGGGAAATTGAAAATCTCAATCGGTCTGACGGCCCCGCTAACCATGATGTTATGAGCCGCCGCGGAGAAATCAAGGTTCTTGACATTGGAGCTGGAACCGGGCGTTACTCTGTCGCGCTTTCACGCGAGGGCTACGATGTTACGGCGGTGGAACTTGTGCAGCACAATCTCGACATCCTCCGCTCAAAGCATGAGAACGTCAAGACCTGGCAGGGAAACGCGCTCGACCTGCATTTCTTGGCTGACGAGACTTTTGACCTGACGCTTCTTTTCGGCCCGATGTACCACCTGCACACGGAGGCGGAAAAGCTCAGGGCGCTTGAGGAGGCTAAGCGCGTCACAAAGACGGGAGGATTTATCCTTGTCGCCTACGTGATGAACGAGTACGCTGTTCTGACATACTGCTTCCGCGAGGGAAAAATAGGCGAGGTCTTGAAAAACGGCGGGCTTTCAAAGGATTTCCATACGATTACTTCCGCTGATAAGGACTTGTACAGCTACACGCGACTTGAGGACATGGATAATCTTAATGAGAAGGCGGGACTAAGACGCGTCAAGATTTTCGCTCCGGACGGAGCCGCGGACTATATGCGCCGCGAGCTGAACGCCCTGAGCGAGGAGGATTTCAGGAGCTTTATTGACTACCAGCTTTCAGTCTGCGAGCGGCCGGAGCTTTTGGGCGCAAGCTCCCACACAGTGGATGTGCTGAGGAAAGAGTGATTTTTGAATAATCGGATTTAAGCATTTATCTGCCCCATTTTTAATTTATCTACGCCATTTTAAGCTCGTTTGGCGTAGATTTCAATCGTAATGGCGTAGATTTCGTTTTTTTAATCCTACAGCTCTTCGAGCACAGCCTTGAAGTAGTGGCTTTCAACTTTTGCCTGGTTCATAAGCTCGCCCCAGGAGGAGTATCTTTGCTCCGAATATGTTCTTCCGAAGCGGAAAGTCTCCCTGCCGTTTTTGTCCTTGTCCTGGTATATGCTGTAGTCGGCTCCGCTGTGGGTAAAGTCATAGCGGCCGACTGTGTCTAGTATGAATCTGAGCTCTTTTTCTTTCATTGTTTTATAAGCTTTTCTGTGATTGCGGCCGCGACTTTCTCTCCGTCCATCGCTGACGAGCCGATTCCGCCTGAGTATCCTGAGCCTTCGCCGCAAGGGTAGAGGTTTTTTAGGTGGGTGCACTCAAGAGTGTCCTTGTCGCGCAAGATTCTTACCGGCGTGCTTGTGCGCGTCTCTGTCGCGATTAGAAGAGCCTCGTCGCACACAAATCCGTGCATGTTTTTGTCAAAATCCCTGAATCCTGCCTGCAAACGTTTCGTAATTTCCTCCGGAAGCCATTTGTCGAGCCTGCTTGCGACAACGCCGGGTTTGTAGCTGGTCTCTGGAAGTTGCTTTGACTCCTTGTGGCTCAAGAAGTCCGTGAGCTTCTGCGCCGGGGCAAACTGTCCTGAGCCTTGCCTGAAAGTCTCCTCCTCAAGCCATGTGCGCCAGAAAAGTCCTGCAAGAGCAGTGCAGCCTGCGTCTTTCGCCTCTTCAACAAATTCTTCCGGAATGTCTTCCGGACGTCTTTCCACGACAATCGCCGCGTTGCTCCACTTGCTGTTTCTGCCCGATGCCGACATTCCGTTTATTACAATCTGGTTTTCCGCCGTGGCGCATGGAACGACATATCCTCCGGGGCACATGCAGAAGCTGTAGACTCCGCGACCTTCCTCCTGCGCCGTGAGCCTGTACTCTGCCGCCTGCGGCATCTGCTTTCCGTGGAACTGGATGGAGTCAATCAAGGCCCTTGGATGCTCAACGCGCACGCCAACCGCGAATGTCTTTGCCTCAAGAGCTTCCGGGGCGTATTTTGCGACCATCTTGTAGATGTCCGTCGCCGAATGTCCTGTCGCAAGAATCACCGCGTCGCCTAGAATCTCAGAGCTTTCGCCTGTCTTCAGATTTTTGGCTCCGATTCCCTTTACAGTTTTTCCGCTGCCTTTATCTTCAACAATAAGATTTTCGCAGAGCGTGCTGAAATGGAATTCTCCGCCGAGCGAGATGATTTTTTCCCTCATCCGCCTGATGATTCCAGGGAGCTTGTCTGTGCCGATGTGCGGATGCGCGTCTGTAAGGATGTTTTCGTCCGCTCCGAACTCAACAAAGATTCTGTAGATTTTTCCGATGTCGCCGCGCTTGTTGCTTCTTGTGTAGAGCTTTCCGTCTGAGAAAGTTCCGGCTCCGCCTTCTCCGAAGCAGTAGTTTGACTGGCTGTTGAGTTTTCCTTCTTTCTCAAGCTCAAGGATGTCGTTCTTGCGCTCGTCGGCATTTTCTCCGCGCTCGACTAGGACCGGCTTTATTCCGCTTTCTAAAAGCTTGAACGCCGCGTAGAGTCCTGCAGGACCGGAGCCGACAATTATGACTTTCTTTCTGCCGTCAGCTTTTTTCCAGACAGGGAGCGTCTCGCCGTCGCCGTTCGGCTCCTCTCCGATGTAGATTTTGTAGCGCAGGATTATCTTTAGCTGGCCGTGCCTTGCGTCGATTGATTTTTTTACAAAGACCGGCTTGAAGCCGTCTTTTGAAACTTTTATGTCTTTTTTCTGGATTGCCTTTAGAATCTCAGACTTGATAATATCTTCATTCTTCTCGTCGTTTGGCTTGATTGTAATTGAAACGTCAAAATTCATAG
>CAZIFO010000010.1:39304-94633 GCA_964538245.1 uncultured Treponema sp. | reverse complement strand
CATTTGAAGTTCCGACAAATGTTGATGACTTAAAAAGATGGGAGTTTTCCTTTAGCTTTTTTACAGCAAGATCCTGAGCCTCCTCTGAAAGGCGGCGGCGGAGTCCGAACTCGCTGAAAGGTCCGATTGAATAGCTCCCGTCAATCAGTTTTTCAATCTTGCCGTCAAGCCTGCGTTTGAATGACTCAAAAAGCTTGTCGTAGCTGTCGGCCATCCTAAAATAGACCTCGTTCACAATCGCAAGGACAGGAATCTCATACATAGAAGTGTTCAGCCAGGTTCCACAGGCCTCGATTGAAAGTCCGGAAGGACCGTCGTTTGTAATCTTGAAGTCCTCGTACCGCGCGTGCCACAGGCGCAGGAAGTCAATATACGAGCCTTTTATCCATCTGATTTTATCAAGATAAGAAAGCTCGTCCTCTGTAAACGTGAGCTGGCAGTAAAGCTTTACCTGTTCCTTTATCTCCTCAACCATTTCCGGAGTGAATTTCACATCGGTGTTACGGCACTTAAAAGTCCATGTTGTCTTGTACTCAGAAAACTGATGATAAATTGCCTGCCCCATTGAAAATTTGTAGGCATCCGTTGAAAGAAGGCTTGTGATAATCGGCTTGAATCTTGCCATATTTTCCTCCAAAAACTCTCTTATTTTGAATAATATCACGGAAGATAATCTGAATCTATGTTTTTTAGCGAGCTCAAGATATGAAATTTTTTCGCGTAGTCGCCGCCGGTCAAAAGCTCAAGGCGTTTTCTAGCCTCCTTTCTGCCGGAATTATCCTGATATGAGCAGGTGCAAGTCTGCTTTCTCCAGCCCTGCTCATCAGCGTGCTTTATAATCTCATCAACCGGCACGTAGTAAAGAGGCCGGATGAGCTTTACAGGATATTTCTGGTATCTCAAGACCGGAGGCATTGTCTCAAGCTTGCTTTTTTCCATCATGTTCATTAATAAAGTCTCAAGAACATCGTCAATATGATGGCCGAGCACAACAGTGTCAAATCCGTGTCTAAGCGCATAGGACAAAAGCTCTTTACGCCGCTGGTTAGAGCACCAGTAGCAGCTCATCTTATGGCCTGAATGCAAGCGCGCCAGGGTGTTAACTTTTAAGGTTTCAAGCGGAATCTGCCATTCATCAAACTTCTTTTTAAGCTCTGGATTAAACGGAGACGCAAAATCAGTCTGGATATAAAGAGCCTGGACTGAAAAAGGAATTACAGATGACTTTCCGTGCGAGTTTTTATGGGTGGAAAATCTTTTTAGACGGTTCGAGAAATATTCAGCAAGCAAAGTTGAGTCTTTGCCGCCGGAAGCACCAAGAAGAATCTTTGCGCCGTCCGGAAGCGCGGAATCGAGCATATTATAATCAAAAACAGCCTTGTCAATCAGGCTGAAAATCTTTGGCTGGCCCATTTTCGAAAAATCATATCACAAAGTCAGCGTTTTAGCACCAGCTGGTAGCCTCCCTTGCAGATTCTCAAAAGCTCGTAGCGGCAGTTTGCGCCGGCAATTGATTTTCTAAAATTTGAAATATAAGCGTAGATTTTATTCTGAAATTTTTCTCCGATATTATTTCTAATTTTTAATATTTCAGCAATTTCATCAAGATAAACAATCTTTTTCCGGTTCTTGAAAAAATAATCATAAAGCTGATAGTTTACAGGACTAAGAAGGATTTTTGATTTTAAAGGAAGTTCAATCCGATTTTCCATTTTTTTATTTTTGTTAAAATTTAATGTTTTTGCGCAGGCAGGGAGGTCGATAATTCTGTTGATTTTTTCTAAAAGTGGAATCAAATTGTGCTGGGTCGGACTGTCAAAACAAAGCTCAATTTCCGAAATCCATTTTGCGACGCGGAGCTTTTTTAAAATCTTCAGGTCAATAAAAACCGCAGGAATTTTATTCTCAAAATCTTTCAGCAAACAAAATGTAAAATTCTTAAAATTGATAAAATAAATTCCGTCAATTATGATAATATCAGCTGAAATTTTCCTTGAGATTAAATCTATAAAAAGCTCTAAAATTTCATCATAAAAGACAATTGAATCACTGCCGGAACAAAAAATTTTACTAAAATTTTCAAAAAATGACCTGTTTCTGCTTGTAAAAATAAGCTCCATTAAAAATAAACCGATAACCTCTAACCCTCTTAGAATTTATCGGAAAAATAAGATGTAAAAAAGATTAGTCTAAAGTTCTATGGATTAAGCTCCCATTCGCCGTAATCATCGACAATTTCAGTTTTCATGCTTGACATTGGCCGCCAGGCAACGCTGATTGAAAAATAAGGGCTGTAGTCATAATAAGAAATGCCTTTGCTAGAATCATATCCTGTTGAAGATGATGTCATAAGACGCGGCTTTATTGAAAAAGAGCAGTTGAAATCCCAGTCGTCAAGATCATGCGTAATATCAATTTTAAAAGTCTGAATTTTAAATCCGCTCGACGTGCGTTTTGATTCATCATCAAATCGGAAAGAATCAATTAAATCCTGGACAATATTTCTTTCCCCAATTCCTTGATAATATGTGTTAAATTCCTCTTCGGAGCAGAAATAACGGAATATCTGGCTGTTTTTTGTTTCTGCGCTAAAAGTTATGTTCAAAAAATCGTTGATTTTAAATGTCAGCGCAGGAATAAATTTAAAATAACTGTTTGTAGGACGCAAATCATCATAAACAATGCTTGTCGAAAGCGACGGCGAAAATGAAATTCTATCGCTCAGATATTTAAAATTTTTCGTTCCGCTAACGTAGCCAATGCTCGTTTGATATGGCTGGAATTTTTTATCTGATGTCGATTTCCAGCCCGCAGTCTGATCAAATTCGTAGCTTGCCGTATAAGACCAAGTTTTTGAAAACTGGAATCCAAATCCAGTGAGCGAAAGCTTAAAAGAATCCTTTTCCTCATCTTCCATATTATAAATATAGTTTTCGGTGAACGTGAGCTTCTTAGAAAACATTGAAATATTTGCGGTCTGCTCAAAATCTTCTTTCACCCAAGTGTCGTCGTCGGAGCTAGTCTGCTTGATTCCAGTTCCTGCAGAAAGCGTAACGTAAGGAAATCCAAGCGTCAAAGTTCCTTTATACTCATCAACCTGAGGAGGCAAGGTTGTAACAAGAGAAAGCTGCTGCGTCACTTTCTTGTTGAATTCGCTCGCAGCCAGGACAAAGTTAAGATTATGCGTTGTGACACAATCCTCGTCGGTCAAGTCGCTTGTAAGATAATCCCATCTTGGGTCATCAACGCTGGAATCCTCATCATATTCCATTCTCAGCATCTTGATTTCAGTGTTCCATGACACAGATGTATCCGAAAAATGCTCTGTAAGATAAAAAGGCTTGAAAGTAAGCGAATTTGTATCTGTCAAATCAAGTTTTCTCGCCGAAAAGTCAGTTTTTTTGATTGAATCAGCGGAACTTTCTGTATAACCGCCGTCGGACGAGCTTTCTGTTATTTTAAGATAAGGATGTTTTTGATAAACAGGCTCAAAAGTAAACGCGTCGGTCAGTGAAATAAAACTTTCACGGTAGCTAAGTTTGCTCGTCAATGTCGAAGGAGATTTTATCTGAATGAAAGTTGACTGCATATCGTTCCATGAAAAATCTTCAGGCTTGTTCAAATTCTCAGATGCGTAGGAAATTTGCGAAGTAAAGTCAGTGTCAACAGAATATCCTAAATTATAGGAAATGCCCTGAAGCTCAGTTACGGAAAATGTCGGGCCGGAAAGCGAAGGAAGCGCGCTTTCAGCAAGAACCGGCTCTCCGTCATTTTCATTTTCAGATTCCGGAGAATTTCCAGCCAAGCTTTCAGAAGAATTTTTATCATCATTATTTTCTTTTTTTTCAGATGATTTTTCTCCGTCTTCAGAATCGTCAAGATCCGCAGGCGGTTTTAGAGGAAGACTCATTTTTTCAGCAGCGGAAGATTCTTTTTTATTTTGAGAAAGCTGAATCAAAGTTCCCGAAATGTTCGTAGAGATTTTTAAAGGAGTGACAATCGACGGATAATAAAATTTACGCTCAGGTGTATAAGTTTCCCAAGTATTGTCCGCTTCGTATTCATCGCGTTCAGAAAGCTCCGTATTTGCCTTTGAAGCATAATCGATTGTCGAGCTAAAGCTTGAGATTGAAAATGAAGTCACAAAAGGATTGAAAAATTCCGGAACTTTGAACGATTTGCTTCCTGTAAGGCTCCAAGAGAACGAAGAAATTTCTGTCACTTCATCGTCATCATCTTCCTCAGTTTTTCCGCCGCGCATTGCGTAGTCAATCCAGTCCATTGTTTCGGCGCGCGTGTCAAAATCATCAGAAAAATACGGATCTGAATAAACAGGAAGCGAAAGTGTAAGATCCAAAGGTTTTGCTAGAACAGCCTTGAGATTTGCGCTAAAGCGGAACGGATATTCCTTTCCCATAAAATTAGACTTGTCGTTTACAACATCTCCAAGCGCGTTTTTGTTAAGATACGCTCCGGAATCCGACTCCCGGAAAATCGTGTTGCTGAATCCAAGCTTAAGCATTGTTTCAAGCGATGTAAGATAAGTTCCAGGCTTGAACGCGCCGTCAAATCCGACCATTGAGCCGAGATTCGCGTAATAATCGGCCATGACCTTAAAATAAGTTGAAGTGTCGCCTTTGTAATCCTCGTCAAGATTATGAAGAACAAGGCCTTCCCGCCTTTGCTCCTTGAGCGAGCCAGTGTTCATAAAACTAAAAAAATCTATTCTATCATCGCTGTCATCCGAAGAATACAACTCCGCGGTGCTTTTTGCGTCGGCTGGCTTCCGTCCGTAAAGATACGTTGTTGTGTTGATAAAGTATCCTTCGCGGGCCTTGTATCCGAACGCGGGATTAAAAATCAGCTCGTCCTTTGGATAATAAAACGCCGGAAGCCACAATAGCGGAACGTGGCCGACATACAAAACAGCATTTAAGAACGCAAACTCGCCGCCGGGCAAAAGCCAGATTCTTGTCGCCTTGATTTTCCAGTGCGGATCTTCGTCGTCGCAGAAAGTCAGCTCGCCGGTTTTAAATGCGATTGTTCCGCTTGAGTCGCGCCCGAAAATATCTGAATCTACAATCAGCTTGGAGCCGCTCGGAAGATTGATTGCGTCGCTCGACTCCTGAACCGCGCGTCCGTCGTCAAAAACGCCTTCAAGAGTCGCCGTGTTAAAAAGCAGGCTTGACGCGGTTATTGTCTCGCCGCTGCTTTGCACGAGAGAAACATTTCCTTCCGCGTAAATCATGTCTGTGGCGCGGTTGTAGTTAACACTGTCCGCAGTGATTTCCGTTGTCGTGCTTCCGCGCGTCACAGAGACTTTTACGCCGCCAGTCAGAATAATCGCGTCTTCGTTTGTGTCTTTGTTCTTTCTATACTCTGATTTTTGAGCGCTCTCAATCTTGATGATTGACTTCTCGCTATCATCGCCCGCTGCAAACGCAAGGCAAGCAAAAGAGAAAGCCAGGAATGTCATCATCAAAAACTTTTTCATATAAACAGTTATTCAACACGGAATGCGCGCGGACGTTTTTTTAAGCGTTAAATTTTTTTTCCGTTTTTCAGCGTCTCTTCCACAAACTTTCCGGTGTAGCTTCCAGTCTTGCGCCAGCGCGAAGCGACTTCCTCAGGCGTTCCTGTGTCAACAATCGTGCCGCCCTTGTTTCCGCCATCAGGCCCAAGGTCAATCAGATAGTCAGCCTGCGCAATCACATCCAGGTTGTGCTCAATCATCACCACAGTGTTGCCCTTGTCAACAAGCTTCTGGATTACGCCCATCAGGACTTTTACATCGGCAAAGTGAAGTCCTGTAGTCGGCTCGTCAAGAATATAGAGAGTCTTTCCGGTTGAAGGCCGGGCAAGCTCCGAGGCGAGCTTTACACGCTGGGCCTCGCCGCCTGAAAGCGTGAGCGCGTTCTGTCCAAGCTGGATATAGCCAAGCCCGACGTTCTTGAGCGTTTCAAGCTTGCGCGCAATATGCGGAATTGCTGAGAAAAAGTCCGCGGCCTCCTCAATCGTCATGTCAAGCACTTCCGAGATGTTCTTGCCCTTGTAGCGCACATCGAGCGTCTCCTGGTTGAATCTTTTTCCGTGGCACACATCGCACTGGATAAAAACATCAGGCAGAAAGTTCATCTCGATTGTGAGGGTTCCGGCGCCCTGGCACTTCTCGCACCTGCCGCCCTTAACGTTGAAGCTGAATCTTCCTGACTTATATCCGCGGGCCTTTGAGTC
This sequence comes from uncultured Treponema sp., assembly GCA_964538245.1. GTDB lineage: Bacteria > Spirochaetota > Spirochaetia > Treponematales > Treponemataceae > Treponema_D. The sequence continues at coordinate 88,399 of CAZIFO010000010.1, read as the reverse complement.
CGGCAAAGACGCAAAAAGCTCTCTTATAGAATCAAAAACTCCAACATAGGTTACAGGATTGCTCCGCGGAGTGCGTCCGATCGGGCTCTGGTCTATGTTTATGATTTTATCAATGTTCTCTATTCCTTCTATCGATTTGTATGCGCCCACCTTGTAGTCCGTGCGCATAATCCGGTTGCTCACGGCAGGATAGAACACGTCGCTCAGCAATGTTGACTTTCCGCTGCCTGAAACGCCTGTAATGCAGGTGAACGCGCCAAGAGGAATCTTGACCGAGATGTTTTTAAGGTTATGCTCCCTAACTCCGTTAACACAAATAAAGTTTCCGTTGCCCTTGCGCCTCTCGCGCGGAATCGGCATATAGAGCTTTCCGCTAAGGTACTGGCCGGTTATGCTGCGCTCAACCTTCATCACCTGCTCAGGTGTTCCGCTCGCAATCACTTCCCCGCCGTGGACTCCTGCTCCCGGCCCCATGTCAATAAGCCAGTCCGCAGTGCGCAGAGTCTGCTCGTCGTGCTCAACTACAACAACAGTGTTCTTTAAGTCGCGCAGATAAGTTAGAGTGTCAATCAGCCGCTCGTTGTCCCTCTGGTGCAGGCCTATAGAAGGCTCGTCAAGAATATACATAACGCCGGTAAGACCTGAGCCTATCTGAGTCGCAAGCCTTATTCTCTGCGCCTCGCCGCCAGACAAAGTTCCAGCCGAGCGTTCGAGCGTAAGGTAGTCAAGGCCGACATTGTTCAAAAAATTCAAGCGCGAGTTAATTTCCTTTAAAATCTGCCCCGCAATCAGCTTCTCTGTGTCGCTAAGCTCAAGGTTTTTAAAGAACTCTATAGACTCCGCCACGCTCAGCGCGCACAAGTCGATTATGTTCTTGCCGCCCACAGTAACGCCGAGGGCTTCTTTCCTAAGCCTTTTTCCGTGGCACGAGGAACATTCAGACACCGACATATACTTCTCTTCAATGCGCTGCCTTTGCGCCTCGCCCCAGGCCTCGTTGTGCCTACGCTTCATCTCGTTCAGGATTCCTGGCCACGGACGGTTGTACTCAGAAAAGCCCTCGCCGCTCTGCTTTCTGTAAATCCAGTGAATGTTTTTTGTAAGGTCGCCGTTCCACAGGTCGTCAAACTGCTTCTTAGTCAAATCTTTTATGGGCGTGTCGAGCGTCCAGCCGTTAGCGTCGGCGACAGCACCGAACATAGAAAAATTCCATTCGCTGTCTGGATTAAAGAACGGAAACGCGCCCTCGTTAAAGCTCTTGGACTTGTCAGGCAGGATTTTCTTTGCGTCCCATTCCATCTTCTCGCCAAGGCCTGTGCACTCAGGACACGCGCCGAAAGGATTATTAAAAGAGAAAAGACGCGGCTGAAGCTCCGGAATTGAGATTCCGCAGTTCGGGCATGCGTTCTTCTGGCTAAAGAAGACTTCTTCCTCGTGGTAGCCTTTCTCGCTTGCGTCCTCCACGCGCTTCAACACAACAAGGATTCCGTTTGCAGAGCCTAGAGCCGTTTCTACCGACTCGGCAAGCCGCTTTCGAGACTCTTCCTTGACTACGATTCTGTCAACAACAATTTCTATTGTATGCTTTTTCTGCTTTTCAAGCTTAATCGGGTCGGAAAGCTCAACCATAAGGCCGTCGATTCTCGCGCGGGCAAAACCGGACTTTTGCGCGTCCTCAATTATTTTCTGGTGCTCGCCTTTTTTTCCTCTGATTACCGGAGCAAGCAAAGTGATTTTAGTTCCTTCTCCCCACGACATTATTGTCTCGATAATCTGGTCAACGCTCTGTTCTTTTATCTCGCGGCCGCAGTTAGGACAGTGCGCGTGTCCTGTGCGCGCAAAAAGCAGGCGGTAATAGTCATAGATTTCTGTCACAGTTCCGACGGTTGAGCGCGGGTTGTTGTGCGTTGTCTTCTGCTCGATAGAAATTGCAGGGGAAAGGCCTGTGATTGAGTCCACATCAGGCTTGTCCATGCTGCCTAAGAACTGGCGCGCATAAGATGAAAGGCTTTCCATGTAGCGCCGCTGCCCTTCCGCAAAAAGAGTGTCAAACGCAAGAGAAGACTTTCCGGAGCCGGAAAGCCCAGAAATTACTACAAGTTTATTGCGCGGAAGCTCCACGCTGATATTTTTAAGATTATGTTCACGGGCGCCTGAAATGACAATCTTTTCGCCCTCGACCTTGTTAATGTCCATAAAATGAAATTATATCAAATCTAAAGATTTTCGTCATTGAGGCCGTCAAAAAAGCAATATTCAGAAGAAATGTAAATTTTCAGATGAAAATAAAAAAGCAAAAAAAAAGAACTGAAAACTCTCAGTTCTTTTAATTAGCCTCTACGGGAGTCGGACCCGTCTCTCCACCTTGAGAGGGTGGCGAACTAAACCGATATTCGAAGAGGCCATTTGCAAGGATAAAAAAAGCTGACTTTTGCTTGCCAGCTTTAGTTCCCCAAGGAGGATTCGAACCCCCACAGTCAGAACCAGAATCTGAAGTGCTACCATTACACAATCGGGGAATGCAATGTATGTTGATAATATAACAAACCTACAAAAAAGTGTCAATAACTAAAATCAAAAAAATTAACTTTTTTTTCAGTTTTTTTTGAATTAAGATTTGTAAAAAAAAAAGCCCGCAGAATTTTTCTTCTGCGGGTAGAATTTTTTATTGAACTAAAAATTTACTGCTTTACTACGTTCCAAAAACCTGCGCCGGCGTTCTGTTCCAAGTCAGCAGGAACTTTGTCCGCAGTTTCAAGGACAGAAGAATAGTCGTAACCGTTCATCGCAGAGCTGAACAACGTTGTTCCAGACGATGAAATAACTGAATTGATTTTCTTTGAAGAATTATCTGAATCGCCGCTTGAATACAAAGTGCCTACAGCTTTTTCTGAATCCGCACTAAAGCTGTATTGGATTCCGCTTCCAAAGTAGTTGTTCTCGGCGTAGACAATTGAGCCTGCTCTAACTCCTACCGCATAGCTGTTTTTATAAAATCCATTGGAATCACAATCAAAGTAATTGTTGAAAATATGAATTGTCGTGTTTCTTACCATTGGAAGACGCTGCTCGCAGTCAAGGAAATAGTTGTGATGCAAAGTGATTTTTCTTGTAGAATTGTTTCCTTCATCATCACTAGAACCAATAAGCATTGTCTTGTCGTGGTTATAGAATTTGCAGTAAGAAACCGTAATGCCTTTTCCACTACCTTTGATGTCGCACAGTCCGTCATAAGTCTGATATTTTTCTGATTTAGAGCCGCCCGTAGAAACATCATAAATATTCATTGTATCTTCGAAAGAGCAGTGGTCAATCCAAATGTTTGAAGAATTGCCTTGAATTGTGATTCCGTCCCACTGAGCATTGTAGCCGTCGCCTTTCTCATGGTGAGGAAACGGGTCGTAAGCGTCCTGTATTGTCAGGTTGCGGATCACAATGTTTGACTTTCCTGAAATCTGGATTGTTCCTCCCTTGATTCCGCTACTTGAATCAAGTCCGATGATTGCAGTGTTGCTCTCAACCGTGAGTTTGATTTTATCTCCGTAAGTCTTGTTCAATGTCCACATTGTGCTTCCAACGGTTGATTCAGGTTTAGATGAATCTTTATCATTTGTCGTTTCTGAGCAAGACGCAACATAAGCATTTTTGTACACCGCATAAGTTGAATAAGTTGATTTTGATTTTACAAAGCTGTCCAAAGCTGTTGTCGAGCCGCCGCCACTTGTCGGCAGCATTCCCTCGCTCATATCAATCATTCCGCTAACATAAATCACATAGCCGCCCTTCTTTGCGTAGTTTACAAGATCCTTTTTTGTCGAGACAGTTATAGACTGTGCAAATTTTGAAGTGTCGATAGAAGCATATCCAACCGGGACATCAGACAGCAAAATCGTATTAGCTTTTGTTATAGTAATTGTCTCTGTTCCCACAACGGACTTGTCTTTGTATGTCGCCGTAACTTTTACAGAAACGCTGTAATTCTGTGAATCATCTTCAACATTGGCGGAAAGCGTAACGGAAGAGCCTTCTTCTGATGAAAGGCTTGCGTAAGAGCTGCCCTCTGTAATTTCCCATTTGTAGGTTGTGTTCGAAGAATCATTTCTTATATTGAAAGTCGGACTAGCCGTCAAAGTTGTTTTTCCTGCCGACGAGATAGACGAAGATTCACAAGTCACGCTAACGCCTGTAATAGCGTTCATATTGTTCAAGACAAGCATTTTTGTCATATCATCGCTGTCGCTGTCGTCATTTTTGCAGCCGGCAAGGCAAAGAACAGACGCTGCACCAAGCCAAACAAAAAGTTTCGCCGCAATTTTCATCCTCTTGAAAATCTTCATAAAATCACCTCGTAAATTCGGTTATGCCGCCGGATTTTAGAATTGTGACTTTTACTTTGCAAAAACTCTGAAATCAAGGCATTTTTAAGCATATTTTTTACAGTATGATTTATGATAAATGACAAAATGCATTATTTCCATAAAAATTTAGAGATTTTTATATAAAATATGCTTAAAAGATGATAAGAATAAATCCCTGATTTATAAATTTTGCTTACTTTCGTTAATCATTTCCCTGAATGCGCTGTCCGGATTTCTTAAAACTCTTGAACCGCGCGTAATTTTGCAGAGCGAAATATGAATTTTCTTAGCTATTTCGCGCTGAGTTGTGCCTTTGTCAATCTCGCGGACTAAAAGCCAGCGCTTCGCAAAATCCTGCCGCTCGGCCGGAGTGCAAAGGTCGTCAAAAAATCTTTTTATAAAATCGGCATCTTTATTGGCGGCAAGGCTGTACATTTCTTTAAGCGCGGAATTAATATCATCATCATTAAGATCTTTTTTTTCTTCCATAATGATATGATTTTAAACTCTTAGCGGATATTTTTTCAAGAATTTTCAGACGGATTTTTTTCTTATAAGGCAGGGAAAAGAACGTCCTCTTATTGATTTTCATAGCGTCCGCGGACCGCCGTAAGTAAACTATTAATTTCCAAGTTTTATTTCTTGAAAAATTTTTCTTCAAACTCAGTAACAGAAACTGGCCTTGAATAGTAAAATCCCTGGTAAATGTCGCAGCCGGCTTTAGAAAGAAAATCAATTTGCTCTTTTCTCTCAACGCCTTCGGTTACAACTTTTATTCCTAGGCTTTTTGCAAGATGAACTATGTTCTCAAGAATTTTACGGCTTTTGTCGCGGTCGGAACATTCCTTTAGGAACGCCATGTCAATCTTTAAAACATCAACATTTATGTCCTTAAGCATATTGAGCGATGAATATCCGCTGCCAAAATCATCCATTTCTATTGCGAATCCGTAGCCGCGGAGCCTGTCGATAAGTTTTATCTGCCGCTCGACATCCATCATAATCGCTGTTTCCGTAATTTCAAGATTAAGACGGTGCGGGGAAACTTGATATTTTTCCACAAGTTTTGTAAGGACAGAATAAACATCAACAATATAGAAATCTTTAGGCGAGATATTTATTGAAATGTAAAGATCCTGCCGGCCTTCCTTGCTCCATGCGACCAGCTGCTTGCAGGCCTCTTCCCAGATGTACATATCGACATCGGAAATCATTCCGATTTTTTCAACAGCCTGGATAAAATCCGAGGGAGGAATAATTCCTTTCTCGTGATGCTGCCATCTTACAAGGGCTTCAGCTCCAAGAAGCTTTCCATCGCTTGAAATTTGCGGCTGCAAATACATTGCAAGCTCGTGATATTTTAAGGCGAGCGGAAGATCGTTCATAAGCTCCTGCATTTTCATGACATCTTTCCGCAAATTTTCCGTGTAATACGCTACGCAATCTGAAAAGCTTGTCTTTATTGTTCCGAGAGCAAGAAAAGCCCTGTCGCACATAACTGAAACAGGAAGAGAGCTGTCGTCAATATCATAGACTCCAATATGGCAGACAAGAGAATAAGCAAAATTGTTCAGATAATTGAAAGTGTTCTTGAATCCTTCAATAAAAACTTTCTCGCTAAAACGGCGGCGCGGCATTAAAAGCGCAAAATGATCGTTAAAAAGCCTGCCGTAAATGTCATCCTCATTTGTCCTTGAGCGCAAGTCATCAGCAATTCTTTTTAGAACAAGGTCGCCGAAAGAAGTTCCGAACAAATCATTTATCAGCTTGAAATTCACAATGTCAGAAACAACAATGCAGTATCCTGTGAATTTGTCAAAACGCAGCCGTTGCTCAACTTTCTCGCAAAAATACTCGCGGTTATAAAGGCCTGTAAGCTTGTCACGAGTTGCGCGCTCATGCTCAATCCTGATTCTGTCAGTTTCCGACGTTATGTTCTGGATTATGAAATAGCTTCCTAAAAGTTTCTGGGCCTTATCTAAAATTTTGTTGAACGAAAGCTTGAAATTCATCTTTTTATTTTCAGGCTTAAAATCAAAATATTCAAAATAATTGTCAAGCTTCGGAAAATTATCTTTGCATATCCAGTCGCAAAGCGGTTTTACTTCAGAAATAGTTGAAGGCTCCGCATGAAAAACATTCTTTACAATTGAATTCACATAGACGCAGTTTCCATCGGCATCAAAAAGAACAATTCCATTATCCATCTTGTCAACAAGAAGATTCAGAACTTTGTTGATAAGTCTTCTCGAAGTTCTCTTCTCTGGAGCGTTATAGAATTCAAGCGCGATTGCAGCGTATAAAACCAGCGAATAATCAAAAGAGCAATGTCCAAAAATATAAACGGCGTTAATGGCAAGAACAGCGGCCATCAGAACAAAAAGCCTTATGTACTTAAATTTGTAAAAAGACGGAAATTCTATGATTCCAAAAACAAGAAGAGACAAACAATAAAGCGAAAGAAGATAACAAATTCCAAGATGAAAAAAGAAAAGAGGCTCAATATTAAAATGATAGAACAGTTCTCCGGAAAAACCTTTTATCAAGAATACGCTGAAAGTTTTGCCGGATATAAAATTCACGAGCATTGAAACTATATCAAGAAGCAAAAATGCGATAGAAATCTTTTCAAAATTCAGAGGATGTTTTTTTAAGCCAACATAATCAAAGCAAAAATAGGAAAGACAGTAAAGAAGCCAGTCCTGAAAAATAAAACAAGCACTAAAAGCTATCAGCGAAATATCTTGCGATAATGAAAAATTGATGGCAATATTCGAAACTAAGCAGCCAAAAGCGCAAAAAAGCGTGCGTGCAAGAAAATGACTAGAATTCAGTGAACTTTTCAAAATTTTTCTAATGCAAAAAACGAACGTAAGCAACGTTAAAAGCATTAGACAGAAATAAAGAAATCTCATTTTTTACTTATTTAAATAAAATCATTTTTTTGATTTTTAACAATTTTAATACAATTTGAAAACTGATTCAAGAAATTTGTGTACCGACTCACGATTTTTTATAGAAAATTCTCATCTATAGTTCCCAGCTGAAAAAAAATGCCGCCCGAAGGCGGCAATAATATCAAAAATTACAATGAAGTAATTTTTAAGTTACTCGGTCGGGCGTTTCTTAAGGCTCTTGCTCTCGGCAATAGCTCTTCCCTCGCCAACTTTCTGCTCCATCATGGCGCGGACTTTAAGCGGAAGTCCGAACAATGTGATAAAGCCCTGCGCATCCTTGTGATCGTACAAGTCGCCGGTTGTGAAGGAAGCGATGTTCTCGCTGTAAAGGCTGTACTTTGAGTCAGAGCCTGCAGCGCGGATTGCGCCTTTTACAACCTTAACTTTTGTCCAGCCGGTGCAAGTTTCCTGAGTCTTGTCCACAAACGCCATCAAAGCGTCATAAAGCGGAGTGAAAACTTTTCCGTCGTAGATAAGGTCTGCAAGACGGAGCGCAACCTGCTGCTTGTAGTGGTAAGTGTCGCGGTCAAGGCAGATATGGTTAATCATTCTGTGCGCGAAATAAAGGATTGTTCCGCCTGGAGTCTCGTAAACTCCGCGGCTCTTCATTCCTACGCAGCGGTTCTCGCAGATGTCCGCGATTCCGACTCCGTTTCTTCCGCCAATCTTGTTCAGCTCTTCCATCAAAGAAAGCGCGTCAAGCTTTTTGCCGTTCAGAGCGACAGGAATTCCTTTCTCCCACTCGATTGTGACATACTCGCCGGCGTCCGGTGCCTCTTCCGGAACAACTGTGTTCTTGAGCATGTGCTTGAAGTTAGGCTCGTTTGAAGTCTTCTCAAGCTCAAGTCCCTCGTGCGAAATGTGCCAGATATTCTCGTCGCGTGAATAAGACTGGTCTTTCTTCATCGGAACTTCGAGATGGCGGTCTTCCAGGAATTTTATTTCAGCGTCGCGGCTGTCCATGTTCCATTTCGGATCGCGCCAGGCGGCGATAACCTTCAAGTCTGGCGCAAAAGCCTTGATTGCAAGCTCAAAGCGGACCTGGTCGTTTCCTTTTCCAGTCGCGCCGTGGCAGATTGCGACTGCGCCTTCCTGTCTTGCGTACTCAACAAGGATTTTTCCAATCAAAGGACGCGCAGTTGAAGTTCCAAGAAGATATTCATCCTCATAAACAGCGTCAGCCTTCAATGCAGGCCAAATATATTCCTCAATGTATTCTTTGCGCGCGTCAACAACGTAGCAGCTAGAAGCTCCAGTCTTGAGAGCGCGGGCCTTGATATGCTCCCAGTCATCGCCCTGTCCGACATCGACGCATACAGCGATAACATCGTAATCATAATTTTCCTTGAGCCACGGAATAATAACAGTCGTGTCAAGTCCGCCGGAATAAGCGAGAACAACCTTGTCTTTAGCCATAATTCACCTCGATGTAAGTCATTCCGAACGAAAAGTCACCATATTCATTCAGAATGACAATTTTCTGTATATTTATGCAATAAATCTAATATTTTTGCATATTTTATGCAATATCAATTAGGAATTCAGAATTTCAAATCATAAAAGCAGCGCAGAAAAAATTTCATAATCCAAATATTTCGTTCTTATGAATTCCGCCAAGTTTTTCCGCGGCTTCCACAATTTCAAGATTTTGATTTTCCGACATAAAATTCTTCAAGTCAATTGAAAAGCGGTTCATTGAAAAATGCTGGAAGACAAAAACACGGTTCCATTCTTCGATCGCGTTTTTGTATGATTTTTTCAGCTCGTCGCGGTAATTCAAGAAAAGCCCGCGGCCCTTAAGCTCTCCGTAGCCGACAAGAAAAACATCAGGCTTTTCATCTTCATTTTGAGCCGCCCGGCAAAGATTTATGTGAAGCTCCGCAGTTTTTCTCGCCATGTAAATCTGGCTTTCTTCTATCAGATTTCTGACTTCACTTCCGCCGTTTTCCTCAAGATATTTTAAATGCTTTGTTTTCGCCGTGTGAACCGGAGTTTTGTTCAAAATGATTGCGTTCTGCCTAAAGTCAATCCTAAATTCCGGATGATTCTTAAAAAATCCCGCCGCAATTTTTCCGCTCTGGCCGACAAGATATTTCTGATTTTTGGAAAGCTGCTCGTCCTTTCCTGGATTGTCACCAATCACAATAAGGCGGATTTGGCTTTTATCTGTAATTTCATCTAGCGCCGTGTTATAGACGACCGGATTCTCAAGAGGATAAGACGGAGTGTCTTTTTGCGAGGCGGCTTTCTGAAGCGGAACAAGAACAGAGCCGAACCTTGAGCTTAGCTCGGAGCAGTAAGCGCGGAACTCATCACGGAAAGCGGAAAATATTTTAAACTGTGAGGAAGTCATTATAATTTATTTTATCACGAATGCTGTTTTTTAGCTAAGGCCGCCTCAAGCTGGGCAATCCGCTCGTTCAGCATGGCATTTTTTTCACGTTCCGCACTGAGTAGATGTTCATCTTCAGCTTTTTGCTTGGCGGCGCCTTTGGCGAGTCCTTCTTTTATTCCTTCTTTCAGCCCTTTCTTTAGCCCCTGCTCCATTCCTTTTTCCATTCCTTTTTCCATTCCTTTTTCAAGACCTTCGCGGATAGCATCCCACTTCCACATCTGGATACTTATATAATTGTTTTTCCAATATTCATCATCTTTAATTTCTTCGACTTTTTCGTCCACAAGTTTTTCAAAATCCATTTTTGCCTCTCCTGTCGCTATATACTCAAGAAAAGATTTTACGGCTCCATTGTCAAGCTTATCAAATGCGCTTACATTATAAACGAGCTCTTTCCTTCTGTCATCAAAATCATATTCAGGATGATTTTTTATAGATGAAGCAATTTCGTAGACAGGCTCGCCATATCCAAACTGGTCAAGCGTCGATATAAAAAGAACAAACGTAGTCTTTAAATCTGAAAACTTCTGGCCCTTTTTTATTAAGGCCGTATCCATTGAAGACTGATAATATCTCATTCTAAGCGGCAGGTCTTTCTGCATGGTTGTCTGAATTTCTATATCAAAGGCTTCGCCGTCCGTTTCGGTGTAAACATCAAACCTTACGCCGCGGCTTTCTATTCCAGTCTGCAGAGTTTTTTGATATTCCGGCGGAACTGACAGCTCTTTAACTTTCACGCCAAGCAAAAGCTCAATAAGCCTTGAGCACAAATCCGGGTCAGAGAAAACCCGCCCGAAAATATAGTCATTTGTTACTCTAAGAGATTTCCATTCCTGCTCTAGCTTTAATCTTTCTTTCTCTGACAGCGTCATTCTAAGCGTCCTCTCGTCTAAAAGAATCCGGCGCTTTTTTCAAAACACGCCATATATCTATTGCAAGAGGAACGCATAATTCGGCAAGGAAATAAGATAATAATTTTATTATTTTTTCAAATTTCTCGCGTTAAAGCTCAGGATAAAAAGATTGATGCCGCCAAAAATCAAATAAAGAGCCAGCATAAAGCTTACAGCAAGAATAGATGCGATTGGAGTAAAAAGAAGGAAGATTCCTATAAGTATGTTCATAATTCCGTCGGCGACAATCCAGCCGGTTCCAGAAATTCCGACCGCGCGGAAACGTCCGGAAGCCGTCAGCTGCTCAAAGCCGAGCATAAGAAGGTTGAATCCGAACAAAAATCCGAATGAAGAAAGCATCTCTTCTGCAGGAGAAGTCAAAAGCAGAACTGCAAGAATGATGTTCAAAATTCCGCTCGCAAGGCTCACGCCAGATCTCATAAAAGCCGGACGCTGGATATAGCGCACAACTTCCCAGATACCGAACGCAAGAAGCGCAACCGAAGCCACAACTTCAATAAAATACGTTGTGCTCACAGGATAAATAATGCACAAGATTCCGCTCAAAATCATAAAGACAGAGGCAATAAATCCCCAGATTCTCATTGAGCGCAAGTTTTTGTTCCAGCCGCCGCGGATCTCATTAATAAGCTCGTCGCCGTTCTCATAAATTCTCATACGCGTTTTCTCCTTATTTCGCCGCCACAAAAGACGGATAATAAAGCATTATTGCTTTCTGTAAAGTTACTAAGAATTTTAGCAAAACGTCAACGTTTTTATAAAAAATCAGCGGATTGCATCACGCTCCATTATTATTCCGTCAGAAGATTTCTGCTTTAGCGACGGAAAAAAATCTTTTATCACGCGGACAGACTTAAATCCAAGCTTAGAATAAAGATGGCGCGCGCCAAGCCACTCCTCGTCAACAAGAAGGACGATTTTCTTGATATTAGGAAATGCTTCGCAAACAGACTTCAGGCAGCCGGTCAGAAACGGCTCGGCAAGTTTTTTTCCCTGGAATGCCGGAAGAAGCGCAAAAGATGAAAAATAAAGCACAGAGCCATTTATGTCGTGAGTTTTCTTCGCAGAATGTCCTAGCGTAAAGATTTCATCCGACTCAGGAAAAGATGGCCAGATTTCGCTCGTAAAATATCCGACAATTTCCGCTTTTCCGTTCTCAAGAACTGTTTTTTCAGAGTTGTCGGCGAGAACAAAAAATCCCTGCGGAAAGACGGAAAGCCGTTCCTCGAAAGTCTTCTGCTTTTCCTGAACCGACGGAATAAACGCCGCCCGCTCGATTTTCATAATGCTGTCAATGTCAAAAGGTTTTGCAGGAAAGATTTTCATGAATATGATTATAAAGAAAACTCGTCCGAATTACGAGAGAACCACACCTTTCTGTCAGAATAAAAAAATCCGCCCGCGTCACAAAGCTTTCCGTAACGCGGGCGGATTTTCAAAACCACGCCATTGTGGGGAGAAGCAAAGCAATCTCAAAAATAAACAGAAAATTAATGAGATTGCTTCGCGCTAACGCACTCGCAATGACGAAGTTAATTTAGTTTTTAGGGAAAAACTCTGTTGTAGAGTATGCTTCTGTCAAAATCTTCTTCATGTCCTCGACAACTGGAACTCTCGGGTTCGCAGGCGAGCACTGGTCCTCATAGGCAAGGTAGGCAAGCTTCTCAACATTGTCCATCCAGTCTTTTTCCGGAATTCCCTGGCTCTTGAAGTTCATCTGGATTCCGACCTTCATGCCGAGCTCTCCGCAAGCCTTAGCGTAAGATTCAACGCCTTCCGCGGTTGTCTTTGCAGGAAGTCCGAGCAATCGCGCAAGCTCAGCGTAGCGTTCGTCGGCGCGGTAGTAGTTGTACTTAGGCCATGTCGAAAGCTTCTCAGGCTGGGTCCCGTTGTAGCGGATTGTGAACGGAAGAAGAATCGCGTTCGCTCTTCCGTGCGGAACGTGGAACTCGCCTCCGACTTTGTGAGCCATTGAGTGGTTCATGCCAAGGAAAGCATTTGCAAACGCCATTCCTGCAAGACAAGACGCGTTGTGCATTTTCTCCTTGGCCTCAACATCAGCAGCACCGTTCTTGTATGAGCGCTCAAGATACTTGAACACCATCTTAACAACCTGGATACAAAGTCCGTCTGTAAAGTCGCTCGCAAGAGTTGAGACAAAAGCCTCTGTAGCGTGTGTAAGAACGTCCATTCCTGTGTCGGCGACAATTTTAGGCGGCAGATTGTATGTGAAAGTCGGATCAATAATAGCTACGTTCGGAGTAAGAGAATAATCTGTGAGAGGATATTTCTTGTGCTCCTCTTTGTCTGTGATTACAGCGAACGGAGTGACTTCCGAGCCGGTTCCCGATGTTGTCGGAATGCAGACAAGAAGAGCCTTCTTTCCAAGAGCAGGATAGCGGAACGCGCGTTTTCTGATGTCCATGAACTTCTGCTTAAGGTCGTTAAAGTCAACGTCAGGATTCTCATAGAAGAGCCACATTCCCTTAGCGCAGTCCATTGAAGAGCCGCCGCCAAGAGCGATGATTGTGTCAGGCTCGAAAGAGCGCATAAGCTCCACGCCCTTGCGCACTGTCTGGATTGAAGGATCCGGCTCGACATCGCAGAAGAGCTGGTACTGAATCTCGTTGCGGTTAAGCTTGAGCTGGTCAGTAACCTTGTCAACAAATCCAAGCTGAACCATTGAGCGGTCAGTTACGATAATCGCCTTGTGAATCTCCTTCATCTGGTGGAGATACTCGATTGAATCGCGTTCAAAGTAGATTTTCTGAGGAATCTTAAACCACTGCATATTGTTTCTTCTCCTTCCCAGTTTCTTGATGTTGAGCAAGTTGACCGCGCTGATATTGTCGTCGGTAGAGTTGTGGCCGTAAGAGCCGCATCCCAGTGTCAAAGAAGGAATGAAAGAGTTGTACACATTTCCGATTCCGCCGAATGTTGAAGGCGAGTTCCATATAATTCTGATTGCAGGAACAAGGTCGCCGAAACGCTCGGCAATCGCTTTGTCTTTTGTGTGGATTGCAGCGGAATGTCCAAGTCCGTTAAAGCGGACAGACGCCTCAGCTTTCTTGAGTCCGTCCTCTGTTGAGTTTGACTTTACAACCGCGAGAACTGGAGAAAGCTTTTCACGGGTGAGGCACTCAGGAACACCAATCTCCTTGCATTCAGCAAGAATAATGCTTGTGTGCTCAGGAATATCAAAGCCAGCGTTCTTTGCAAGCTTTACAGGATTCATTCCGACGATGAGCGGATTAAGCTTTGCGACAGAAGGATCTCCGTCAACTCCGAACATGTATTTCTCAAGCTTTTTCTTTTCCTCCGGAGTGCAAAGGTAGGCTCTGTATTCCTTGAACATCTTGAGGGCGTCAGAGTAAATCTCCTTGTCGATGATTACAGTCTGCTCAGAAGCGCAGACCATTCCGTTGTCAAAAGCCTTTGACATTACAATGTCATTGACAGCCTGACGGATGTCGCAAGTTTTTTCCATATATGCAGGAACGTTTCCAGCTCCTACGCCAAGAGCAGGCTTTCCGCAAGAATAAGCAGCCTTTACCATCGCGTTTCCGCCGGTCGCAAGGATTGTCGCGACTCCAGGATGGTTCATCAGAAGATTTGTTTTCTCCATTGAAGGCTCTTCAATCCACTGGATGCAGTTCTTCGGCGCGCCTGCGGCAACAGCTGCCTCATAGCAGATTTTTGCGGCGGCGATTGAACATTTTATTGCGCTCGGATGGAAAGAAAAGATAATCGGATTTCGTGTCTTCAAGCAGATTAAAGACTTGAAAATTGCAGTTGATGTCGGGTTTGTAACAGGAGTAAGTCCCGCGATAACTCCGACCGGCTCAGCAATCTTAACAATTCCAGTAACATCATTATCATCTATAACGCCGACAGTCTTAAGATGGCGCATATTGTTCACAACGTATTCGCAGGCAAAAAGGTTCTTAGTCGCCTTGTCCTCGAAAACTCCGCGCTTTGTCTCCTCTACAGCGAGCTTTGCAAGATTTCCATGGTGGTCAAGGGCCGCAACAGAAACTTTAGCTACAATGTAGTCAATTTTTTTCTGATCAAAATTCGCGTACTCTTCAAGAGCTTTCTGCGCGCGCTCAACAAGTCCGTTGATTTCTTTCTGTGGTTCGGACAGAGCAGACATTTCTTCTGTCTTCTTTTCACTCATTTGCTTTTTCTCCTTACCTGTAAATTAAAAATATACTTTAATTTTATTCCATGTTTTGCAAATTCACAATTCAAATAACAAAGAATTTTAAGATTTCATTAAGGAATTTGAATTCGGGCGTTTCCTGCCGTTCGGCAGGCCGGGCTATCCGTGGTTCCGCTTTCGCTCCATTCCTGCGCTGCACTTCGTTCCGCTCCGGAACGCTTCGCGCCACTACTATCCCTAACGCTAAAAAAACAACGCAAGCAAAAAAATTATTAGTTCGCCAAAATTTTCTGATTTCTCAAATTTTCAAGAATGTTCTGCATTAATCTCCAGCTTTTTTCTACGGTCAGATTTAAGAAATTATCGCACTCGGTGTGGAACATCCGCCATGTGAGCGGCATTTTTTCCTGATATTTAAAACGCTGGATTGACATGTCCGCCTTGTTTTTTTTGTCTGAGCCGATTTTGCAGTTCATAACGGCCTTCTCAAGATTTTTGTCCGCCATCAGATTTTTTATATAAAGATTTACTTCGTCTTCTGGCAAAAATGTAATTGCGACGGCCGGAATTCCGCAGGCTAAAAATCCAGCGTTGTCGCTGTAAGGAACTGGAAGCGTGAGCCAGGAATTTTGCGAAGAGGACTTTAAAAGCTCCGCCGTTCTTCTGTACAATCCCAAAAAAGATTTTTTGAACGCCCCGGAAGTCTTTGCGTCAAGCCCGGCCCGCGCAAGAACAGCGACGTTTCCGCGCCCGCAGGAATCAAAGACATAAACATCGTCATTTTTAATTCCGAGCTTTCTGAACAAATCCGCCAAGGCAAACGCGCCCTGCGCCGAAACGCCTTCCTCGCCAAGCTCCTCACCGTCAGTAAAAAAAATCCTTATGTTGTGGACTTGCGTCGGATTCTCAAGAAGCCGGGCTGCAAAATCCGCGAGTGCGAAGTTTGCAAAAGAATTGTCATTTGCGCCGGGACTTTTTTGAACACGGTCGTAATGCGAAATTATCGTCTTGATTTTAAATGTCGGATTATAGGAAGATGACGGAAAATTGACGTAGATATGATTCTTGCCTTCGAGCTTTACCACCGAAGTCTGAACACCGTTCTGAAGAAGATATCCGCGAAGAAAGGAAAGCCTGTCGCAGCCCGGCGAAATGTACTTTTTGAAATTTTCCACGTCCAGCATAGTTTGATTATCGGAAGATTGGCTTGCAACATTCAACACAGATGAACGCAGATTAAACGGATTTATTTAGATAAAAAACTGCCACGGATTTACACGTCATTGCGAGCGAAGCGAAGCAATCTCACCAATTATTTGCAACTGCTTCTAAGATTGCTTCGTAGTTGCACGCCTCGCAATGATGAATAACTATTGTTATCTTCCGAGAGAAGAAAGCGGAACGCATGACGGAGAAGTTGTCGCGTTCTCAATCGCCGCGAACTGCTCCATAAGCTTTTTCTGCTCAGACGTCAGACGTGTCGGAATCTGCACGATGATTTTAACATACAGATCGCCTTTCCTTAGTCCGCCTGAATAAGGAACGCCCTCGCCTTTTATTCTGAACATCTTTCCGTTGGATGTTCCGGCAGGAAGCTTGAACTCAATTTTCTTTCCGTCGAGCGCCGTTATGTTAAGCTCAACGCCAAGAGCTGCCTGCGCAAATGTCACAGGAACAGCGCAGTACAAGTCCTCGCCCTCGCGCTCAAAATAAGCGTCCTGTCCGACATCAAGAACAACAATCAAGTCGCCGGCAGGTCCGCCGTTCGGCCCCGCGTTTCCCATGTGCGGAATAACAATGCGCTTTCCGTCATCAACTCCAGCTGGAATTGTAAGAGTCATTTTCTTTGTGACTTTCTGGACTCCGCTTCCGCGGCAAGCTGAACACGGCTTGTCAATCACAGTGCCTTCGCCGTGGCAGGTCGGACATGTCTGTGAAACAGCGAAAAATCCAGCGCTTCTGGAAACCTGCCCCTGGCCGTGGCAAGTCGGGCAAGTTTTCCTTGTCGAGCCGGCCGCTCCGCCAGTTCCATGGCAGACAGTACAAGCCTCGTTATGGGCAAACGCAAGCTCCGCCTTTGTTCCGTAGACTGCTTCCTTAAATGAAATATGCAAGTTATATCTAAGGCTTTCGCCCTGCTGCGGCTCAGAAGCGGAACGTCTTCTTGAGCGCGAGCTTGAAAATCCGCCGCCCATGCCGCCGAAAAGATTCTCAAAAATATCTCCGAATCCGCCGCCCATGCTTCCGAAAATATCGGAAAAGTCGTGGAACGCATGGCTGTAGCCGCCGGAAGTTGCTCCGCCCATGCCGTCTAGCCCTGCGAATCCGTACTGGTCATAAATCGGACGCTTCTTGTCATCTGAAAGAACTTCGTAAGCTTCTGTTGCTTCCTTGAATTTCTCCTCCGCTTCCTTGTTTCCTGGGTTGCGGTCAGGATGATATTTTATGGCAAGCTTTCTGTAGGCTTTTTTTATCTCATCGAGCGTTGCTGTTTTCGGAACGCCCAAAACTTCATAATAATCCCTTTTTTCAGCCATTTTCTATACCGTAGTTTTATTAAATCAAAAATCAGCAAAAATTGAAATATTCAACACAGATAAACACGGACAAAATGGATAAATTCAGATAAAAAAATAAGAAGTACGATTCCAGAAGTATGATTCAACATTATGAATTACACACTTCTGAAGTTCATACTTCTTATTCAGCATTTATCCGCGCTAGTCCTTAGGATCCGCGTCCATCTGCGTTTAGTCTTTCATGCAAGAATTAGTCATGCACTTCGTAGTCAACATCGTCAGCTTTGCCCTTGTCGAACTTGCTGCCGTTGCCGTCACTTGAAGCAGAGCCTGATGATGAAGCTGAGTCAGCTCCAGCGTTTCCGCCGTTAGGCTGCGCGCCGGCTCCAGCAGCTCCGTTTGCTCCCTGCTGTTTGTAGACTTCCTCGGCAATCTTGTAAGAAGCCTGTTTCAAAGCCTCTGTCTTTGCCTTGATGTCCTCAGTGTTGTTGCTCTCAAGAGCTTTCTTCAAGTCTGCGACTGCATCTTCAATCTTCTGCTTGTCAGCGCCTGAAACTTTGTCGCCAAGCTCTTTCAGGCTCTTCTCAGTCTGGTAAACCAGGCTGTCGCCTTCGTTCTTGGCGTCAACTGCCTCGCGCTGTTTTTTATCATCCTCTGCATGAGCCTCGGCATCTTTTACCATGCGGTCGATTTCTTCCTTGCTCAAGCCTGAAGAAGATGTAATCTGAATGTGCTGCTCTTTGCCTGTTCCCATATCCTTTGCAGATACGTGGACAATGCCGTTCGCATCAATATCAAATGTTACTTCAATCTGCGGAACTCCGCGCGGTGCCGCCGGGATTCCGTCCAAGTTGAAGTTGCCCAAAGTCTTGTTCTCAGAAGCCATCTCGCGCTCGCCCTGCAAGACGTGGATTGTTACAGCTGTCTGGCCGTCCGCCGCTGTTGAGAAGATCTGGCTCTTCTTTGTAGGAATAGTTGTGTTTCTCGGAATGAGCTTTGTCATAACGCCGCCCATTGTCTCAATACCAAGTGAAAGTGGTGTTACATCAAGAAGAAGAACATCCTTTACATCGCCTGCGAGAACGCCGCCCTGGATTGCAGCTCCCATTGAGACAGCCTCGTCCGGGTTGATTCCTTTCAACGGCTCTTTTCCGAAGAAGTTCTTTACAACTTCCTGGAATTTAGGCATACGAGAAGATCCTCCGATAAGAAGAACTTCGTTGATCTGGTCTTTTGTATATCCAGAGTCTTTCAATGCGTTCTGGCAAGGAATAAGAACTCTGTTCCACAAGTCTTCTGTCATCTCCTCGAACTGGGCGCGTGTCAAAGTCTTCTGCAAGTGTTTCGGACCTGTAGCGTCAGCTGTGATGAACGGAAGGTTGATATCTGTTGAAGTCTGGTTAGAAAGCGCAATCTTAGCCTGCTCTGAAGCGTCCTTTACACGCTGCATAGCCATTGGATCCTTTGAAATATCGATTCCAGTGTCAGCTTTGAATGACTGAACAAGCCAGTCAGAAATCGCGTTGTCCCAGTCAGCGCCGCCCAAATGAGTATCGCCGTTTGTAGCTTTTACTTCAAATACGCCGTCAGCCATATCAAGAATTGTGACATCGAGAGTTCCGCCGCCTTCATCAATTACTGCAAGAACTTTCTCTGAATTCTTGTCTTCCTTGAATCCGAACGCAAGAGCTGCCGCTGTCGGCTCGTTGATAATACGCTTTACATTCAGGCCGGCGATTGTTCCAGCGTCTTTTGTCGCCTGTCTCTGCGCGTCGTTAAAGTAAGCAGGAACTGTGATTACAGCATCTGTAACTTTCTCGCCGAGATAATCCTCAGCTGTTTTCTTCATCTTCTGCAGGATGAAAGCTGAAATCTCCTGTGGAGTATATTCCTTCTCCTGTCCGTTGTCTGTAACAACAACCGCGACATTCTCGCCTTTCTGAACGATTTTATAAGGAACGCGTTTTACTTCGTCCTGAACATCGCTGAACTTTTTTCCCATCAAACGTTTAACTTCGTAAACTGTGTTCTTCGGGTTTGTAATCGCCTGGTTCTTTGCAGCCTGTCCGACGATTCTCTCGCCTTTTGCTGTGAATCCTACGATTGAAGGCGTAATTCTTCCGCCCTCTGAATTCTGAATGACAGTCGCCTGTCCGTTTTCCATAACGGAAACTTCCGATGTGGTAGTTCCCAAGTCAATTCCAATAATCTTAGCCATAATATTTTCCTCCGTGTTATTTACAAATAAAATTACTCAGCTTTTGGTTTTTCGACCATAACTTTCGCATGGCGGATAACCCTGTCTTTAAGTTTGTAGCCCTTCAGGTAAACCTGCTTGAGCTTCTCCTTATCGACATCGCCTTCCTGGCTTCCAATCGCCTCGTGAAGCTCCGGATCAAAATCCTCGCCTTCCTTGCCGAACGGAACCAGGTTGTATTTGTTTTCCAAAAGGCTTTTTAGCGATTTGGAAATCATCTTTACGCCGTCAGCAATCGACTTGACGTCAGTCGCAGTCTCGGCAGCCTGAACAGTGCGGTCGAAGTTGTCGAGCGAATCAAGCAAATCCTTTAAAAGATTCTCGTTCGCATAGGCGACAGCCTCATCCTTCTGCTTGAGCATATTCTTGCGCCAGTTGTCAGTCTCGGCAGCCTTGTAAAGAGCCTGTGTCTTCAAGTCCTTTATTTCAGCCTCGAGCTCGGCGATGCGCTCCTCTGGAGTCTTAGGCTTTTCAGCTTTTGCTTCCTCTTTTTTAGATTCAGATTCAGCTTTATCAGCCTTTTTCGCTTCAGATTCATTTTTCGCCTTGTCGTTTTCAGCTTTTGCTTTTGACTCCTCGGCTTTTTCTTCATTTTTTGAATGAACAGCCTCGTCTTTTTTAGATTCAGCCTGCTCATGTTTTTCGTGTTCGTGTTTCATTTTATTTTCCTGTTAATTCGTTTCTTATGTAATTAAAGATACAAAAACGTCATTTAAATCGTCAACAAAAAAATTTGAGAATTTATAAAGGAAAATATTTTCAAACCTTGTGGTAGAAAAGAACTATATCCTCATATTTTCCGCTAGGCAGATGAAATCCGCCGGGAACAGTTCCGAGCCTTGTAAAGCCCAGCCTTTCATAAAGATGGAGCGCATGGACATTTGTCGCCACCACCGCGTTGAACTGGAGAACTTTAAATCCTTTTTCGTGCGCCTGTTCAAGAGAGTCCTTCACAAGCTTTTCGCCGATGTGCTGTCCGCGGAAGCCCTTTTCCACAGCATATGAGGCGTTTGCAATATGGGCGCAGCGGCCGATGTTGTTCGGGTGCAGAATATAAAGCCCCGCAATTTTTCCAGTCTCGCTGTCATAGGCGATTCCTGTATATGTCTGGCTCTTGAAAAAACTGTCGGCGTTTTCTGATGTAAGGCCGTCTATCTGCGGAAATTCAGTTCCGTCGCTCACGACCTCGTTCCAGATTTTCATCGCCTCATTTTTGTCTGATTCCTTGTACTCACGGATTTTTATCTCCATTTTTTGTTCCTCTGACATTCTGATATGCTCGATATTCCGGCGACAAATTTAATACAAAAATGGAAATGTGGCTATATTAAGGAAAAATACATAAATCAAAATCCGCAGCCGGGAAAAATCAAATCATTCTTGACATGAGTTTCCATCGGCCACGGACAAACTTTCTCTCCGCGCCGCTTGCGCTAATTATTTTTATTTTTTTGAACTAAGAACTTTTCCGGCAACCACTGTGATTATAAAAGTCACAAGCATGTCTGGAAGCGTGTTTCCGACAACGAGATCGGTTCTCATCAAAAGGCGGTAGAGAACAAATCCTATAAGCCAGATGATGATTTTTACGATGTCAAGTTTTTTTGAAGAAGAGTCGCTTTTTAGGACGAAGAAATCCGCGAGCTGGACCGCAATCATCGGGGCGAAGACCGAGCCAATCAGATAAAGGAATCCTGTGATGTCGTCCATCGGAAAGATAACCGCGCAGAAAGTTCCGATTATTGTGACAATAACGGCCGCCCATTTTTCAGAAATCTTCGGGCAGATTGTCTTGCTTGAAACTCCCGCGCTGTACGCGTCTAGGAAAGTTGTCGTCACGGTCGAAAGAATCAGAATCACGAGAGCCGCAAGTCCGAGCCCGGCCTTGACCATGATTTTCGCGATGTCGCCCTCGCCTGTCAGAATTGACGCGCCCATTCCGATTATGTACATCCAGCACGAGACAAGACCGTAAGTCAGGGCGGAAAAGAACGTCGCCTTGAAAGGCTTTTCCGCAGATTTTGTGTAGTCGCTGATTAAAGGAAGCCAGGAAAGAGGCATGGCAACTGCAAGCTCGACCGCCTGCCCGAACGAAAGCGCGCCTGATATTTCCGCCGCCTGGAAGCCAGAGTTTCCGGAAAAGAAAACCGCCTTGCACAGGACCAGCGTCAGAATAAAAAGAGCCGCCATTACGACAGTGTTGAATTTTCCGAGGTTTGTGACTCCGACTAAAATCCAGATGATGATAAGAACGCCGATTACAACCGGCCAGATCCATTTTCCAGCGGCGAAGACTTCGTTTAAGGAAAGCGAGCCGTCATAAATCATAATTCCGGTCCAGCCCGCAAGCTGGATCACGTTCAAAAGCGCGAAGAACTTGGAGCCGAAAACTCCGAAGCTCGCCGCGGTTGACTCCATCGCGGACTTGCGTGAAAGAGCGCCGATATATCCTGAGAAAAAGAGAAGCGCGCAGCCGATGGCGTGGCCGAGCAGAACAGCAAGAATTCCTTTCTTGAACCCGAGAGGCGCGAAATATGTTCCTGTGAGAATTTCAGCGATAGAAACCGCCGCGCCGAACCATATCAGCGACGACGAGAATACGTTAGTTTTATTTTCCATGATTTTTTCCTGTTTTTTGATAAAGTTGAGCAAATCCCGCGTCAGAGCAATTTCCAGTTGTGCGCGAGCGGGCCGGAGCCTTTTCCAAGGTCAAGCATTGCCGAAAGCGCGCCGGACAAATACTCTTTTGCGTTTTTCACAGAGTCTTTAAGGGAAAAGCCCTTGGCAAGATTGCTTGCAATCGCGCTTGAAAGCGTGCAGCCGGTTCCGTGCGTGTTCGGGTTGTCTATCCGCTTTCCGTAGAACCACGTGCCTTCGTTTCCGTCAAAAAGATAGTCGTTAGCGTCGTTAAGGCTGTGTCCGCCCTTTAAAAGAACTGCGCACTTGTATTTTCTATTGATAAGGCGCGCCGCCTCTTCCATTTCTTTTTCTGATGTGATTTTCAGTCCTGAAAGAACCTCGCCCTCAGGAATATTCGGCGTGATTACGTCCGCGAGCGGCAGGAGCTTCTTTTCAAGCGTCTCCACGGCGTCATCGCTTATAAGCTTTGCTCCGCTGGTCGCGACCATGACAGGATCAACCACGATATTCTTCAAATCGTAGTCCTTGATTGACATGGCGATAACTTTTATGAGAGCAGATGACGAGACCATTCCAGTCTTTACAGCGTCAGGAAAAATGTCCGTCACAACATCCTTGATTTCTTCCCTCAGAAACTCCGGAGTTACTTCCATGATTGCAGTAACTCCGGTTGTATTCTGAGCCGTAAGAGCGGTGATTGCGCTCATTCCGAAAACGCCGTTGCAGGTCATTGTCTTAAGATCTGCCTGTATTCCGGCGCCTCCGCTTGAATCGCTTCCCGCGATTGTCAAAGCAGTTTTCATTTTGTCTCCTTATATCCACAGGAAAGTCCCGCGGATAAAAATGAAATATCCTTCAGGCGGTGCCCTCAAGAAGGATTTATGATTTTCAGGCGGCAAAAAAGCATATCTCCGCCGCCTGAGTATTTTTAATTAAAAAAGAATCTCCTCTGTGCGCTTCTTTAATTCAGAGGCCGCGGACTTTATGTCCTTCTGGCCGAAAATTGCGCTTATCACAGAGATTCCGCAGATTCCGCTGCCTTTAAGCTTCTCCACGTTTTCCCTTGTGATTCCGCCGATTGCGACAACAGGAATCTTAACCGCGGAGCAGATTGCCTTTAGAGTTTCAAACGGGACTTCAACCGCGTCGTCCTTGCTTCCGGTGGGAAAAACCGCGCCGACTCCAAGATAATCCGCGCCGTCTTCCTCAGCGAGAAGAGCCTCCTCCACAGTCTGCGCGCTAACGCCGACAATCTTGTCTTCTCCAAGAATCTCGCGGGCTTTTTTCGCGCTCATGTCATCCTGCCCGACATGGACTCCGTCAGCGTCAATCTTCTTTGCAAGAAGAACATTGTCGTTCACGACGAAAGGGATTTTATATTTGGCGCATAGAGATTTAAGCTCGCGCGCCTCTTTTTCAAATTCAGCCTCGCCAAGATTTTTTTCCCGGACCTGGACAAAAGTCGCGCCGCCCTGGATAGCTTTTTCCGTCTGGGAAAGCAAGTTTTCCTGCGCGCCTGTCCATCGTCTGTCTGTAACTGCGTAAAGCAAAAGCGACTTTCGTAAATTATCTGATTTCAAATTTCGCCCCCGCCTCAAGAGCCTCTCCGTCCATGTTGTAGATTGCGTCAATTATTCTGTTGCGGTAGGTTGAGTTTCCGTCGCCCGCCTGCATGTTTTTCCAGCCTATCTCGCCTGCAAGCCCCATGGCGCAGACAGCCGCCGCGCTTGCTTCAAGAACATTGTCAGGATTCGCGGTAATAAAAGCAGTCGTCATTCCGCTAAGCTGGCAGCCGGTTCCTGTGATTCTGCCCATTTCGGCGCGGCCGTTTCTAATCACGTAGCATTTCTCTCCGTCAGAAACAAGGTCGATTGCGCCTGTCACAGCGGCGACGCAGCCGGATTTTTTCGCGAAGTCTTTTACAAACTGGATAGATTTTTCAAGGTTTGAATCTGTTACAGCGTCGCTCACATCAGCGTCAACTCCTTTTGTAGTTCCGCTTCCGAGGGCCAGGGTCTTTATTTCAGAGATGTTTCCGCGGATCACATCAAATTTCACTTTCTTCATCAAGTCCACAGCGGTATTTGTGCGGAGCTTTGAAGCCCCGGCTCCTACAGGATCAAGAAGAACCTTGTGGCCCAGCGCGTTCGCCTTTGCCCCGGCCAGGAACATAGAAGGAATCGTGTTCTTGTTTAGAGTTCCGATATTGATGTTAAGTCCGCCGCAGATTGAAGTGATGTCCTCCACATCTTCCGTGTCGTCGCTCATAATCGGGCTTCCGCCGCAGGCGAGAATAACGTTTGCGACATCGTTGACAGTCACATAGTTTGTGATGTTGTGGACCAGCGGAGTTTTTCCGCGCACATTTGAAAAGATTTGTTTGAACATAACAAGCCTCTTTTAAAAAAAATAAAAAGATTGCCTGTTTTGAATAAAATAAGGTTGGATTTCTGTTTGTCTAAGATAAAAAGAAAAATAGAAGTTTCCCTACGTTGGCATTATCCAAATCAGGTTTTTAAGGGTAAAGGCAAAACAGCCTACTCTCAGCCGGATTTTCTCCAGCTCCCCAATGCGTTATATTATTGCGATTTCTATAAATAGAATCAAGAAGATGCAGCTAAAAGCTAACTTCTTTCGCCAAGCTTAAGCTCGCCTTCTCGCTCGGAAATCTCGCTCTGCGCCTGGCGGATTCTGTCTAGAATCACGCGGATCTCCTCATCATCTTTAGAGACAGTTTCCTTTGCGTCTGATATGAACGCTTTTGAAACTGCAGCTCCAAGCTCCGCTGTGTCCTTTTTTATCTGGCTTTCAAGCTGCTTGATTTCGATCCTAAGGACGCTCTCGTCGCCGAACTTAACAGCCGCTTTTCCAGCCTTGTCAAGCGCGTTTTTTGAAGCCTCCGCGCCTTTCTTCAGCGCATTTTTAGAAGCTTCAAGTCCTTTGTCAACATAGCCTTTAATTTCCTCTTTTGTCATAAGAGAGCCTCCTGTCTTTATGATTTTATCTTAAACTTTCTTCGAGAAGATTCTGAAATTCATCCACGGAAAAATCGTGTATTCCTTTTCCATGCGAGTAAGCCATTCCGTGCTTACAGTATTTGTTCCCAGAGCGTCATAAACCGTCATGAACGCCCGGATTGACTCCTTAAAGCGCTCCGACGCGTATTCAGGAAATACATCATTATGAAGCATCATCGCCCATTCTCCGCTCTGCGCAAGCATAAGCTCGCGGGCGGCAAGGTTCAAAAGCCGGATTTTCAATCCTGTCTCGTTCGGGTAGCGGTCTGACAAGTCAATCATGCGCGCGGACATTTTTCTTGTGTAGCGGAGCATCCAGTCATTCGAGCCGTCGAGCAAATCCTCGCCGTAACTGTTGCCCTGCGCGGCTCCAGGATAAGGCGTTACTTTTTCAAGAATGTAAATATTTTCCAGCTGGCTTGAAAGATTCTCAAGCTTAACGCCGTTTTCTTTATCAGCATCGTAATTAGTTTGTAAAATCACGTTTTCAAGGAAATCAACGCCTTCCGCCCAGTCCTGGCCAAGAATTTTCGAGTCAATAACGCAGACAAGCGACGGAGAGACATTTTCCATATATTTTTCAGCCTTAGAAAGTTTTTTGTTTTTTTCATCAAGAAATAAACAAGCGTCTTCTTTCACTTGCTCGCCGGCTTTCTTAAAATCATAAATTTTACAGCTGTTATTCTCGTGGGACCAATATCTAAATCCAGAAGGAACTCTGACAGCGCTTTCTTGCAAAAATCCAGATTTTTTCAATTCATCATCTGAAAGTTCAAAGCCTACGTCTTTCTCAATATTTTTATAAACTGGATTCTTTGAAAAAGCATAAATATCATCCGGCGTTTCACCGTCTTCAGCAAAAAGCGCGAGAGAAGTTCCTGCGATATTGTTTTTTCCTTCTACAACGCATCTGACCGGAGAAAAGATTCCGCATTTTGGAAGATTTTCACTGAACAAAGTTGTGCGGTTATCAACAACCGTGTATTTAAATCCATAAGATTTTAAAACATTTTCAATTCCGCTTGTATAGCCTAAAAATGGAAGATAAAATCCGTCAGGCTTTGCGCCAAAATAATATCTATGGGAATAAAGGCCGACTTCAACCTGCGCGTTTAAAACTTCTGTCATGTCGCCGTAATGCGGCAAAAACGCGTAAGTTCCGCAAGTCGCAAGAAGCTCCAGATAACCTTTGTCAGCAAAATTTTTAAATTCAGCAAGAAGATTCCGGTTGTAGACTTCGCAAAAATCATTTTTATCTTTTTTTGCCTTTTCATATGAAAATTTCGCATTTTCGAAGAGAGCCGGATTATTTTTGCAGCGTACGACTTCATGCTCGCCGAACAAAATCCGTTTGTCAAGCCATTCAATATACTGATCCTGCACAACAGAATCATCAAGGAGCGAACATAAAGCCGGAGAAAAAACCATTGCAAGCTTGAAATTTATCTTTTCGTCTTCAAGCCGATGAAAAAGATTTATTAATGGAAGATAAGTGTTTGAGATTGAGTTAAATAAAATATCATTTTGAAGCGCATAATTTTCCTTATCAGCCACATGTCTTATATATCCCTGATGACCAACAATTACAAGAATCAAATTTTTAGACATATTCTTCCTCTACTCCGTAAAAGAACCGCGATATTTTTCGTAATGAATTTCAAGAAGTTTTTCCATTCCAGAAAGCTTTATGATGGGAGGCAGATCAAGATCTTCGCCAGGCTTATATTTTTTTAGAATTTCAGAAATTTCAGGAAGCTTTACTTTTCTTGAGACGGCGAGATTGCTTGAATTGCCATCTGCAAAAATGGCGACCAAATCGACGCGGAAAAAATTCCGGCCGTTTTCCAAAAGAACATATTGAGCGCGGGTTGTCTTATCAATATTAATATCAAAAAAATCTAGAGGAGACAAATCTTCTTCTTTTTCAAAATAAGAAACTCTTAGAACGAACCTCGAGAATTTTGAAAAAGAGGCATTGGCAGCAGAGCCGTTTTCCAGCATATTTAAGTCGCCGGAACTTATATCCCAGTAAACATAGGCCCACGCAGGATTTCTTAGAACCACCTGAATTTCTGTCTCGTTAAAAGTAAGAGGAAGCTCATCATTCAATTCAATTTTTTGGCCTTCAGCTTCAACCATTTCATTGTCTTTTGATTCTTTTTGCTCAAGCTCTTCGCCAATTTCCAGCAACTCGCCGATTATAAAACGCCGGTTTAAATTGTCAGGAATATCAATTCCGTAGTCATCAGCAATCGCAATCAAATCAGCGGATGAAAGTGTTTCCAAATGTTGCAAAGATAAAAACTTGTTGTCCATATTTTTTCTTCAATTTTCTTTTCTTGTAATATTCTTAAAAAAGGGAATAAAAGTCAATTGCCGGACAATGATTTAAAACTTAATGGATATGCTGAGAAAAATTTTTCAGCGTGAGGAAATTGGACTGCGTGAGGGATAGTAGCCGCGCCGCAGGCGTTCCGGAGCGAGTGAAACGAGCGCAGGAATGAAGCCGGAAGGCGGAACGGCGGATAGCCCGGCCTGCCGGATGGCAGGACACGCCCAGTCAAGCATGCTGCGCATTGTGAATTGCACATTCCTAATTGGATAAAAATTTGCTATAATTTTGGTTATGACACATACATTTTTAGGAAAAGTCGGCGAGCTTATGCTCAAAGGCTCCAACATCAAGACTTTTGAGCGGCAGCTTGTAAAAAACACTCAGGCTTATCTTGCGGGAACAAACGCGAAAGTAAGGCTTAATTCAGGAAGATTATATATTGAATGTGATGATGAGAATGTGGAAAGAGCGAAATTCGCGCTGTCGCATTTAATCGGAATAACAGGCTGGGCGGAAACAGCCGCTGTCGAGAAGGACATCGAGGCAATCAAGAAGGAAGTTTACGCCGAGGCTCTTCGCGCAAAGGAAAACGGAGCTAAGACTTTCAAGCTTGAAAGCCGGAGAAGCGACAAGACATTTCCTTACGACCACTACGGAATATGCTCAGAAGGCGCTGAATATGTGTGCCGTGACAATATCCTTGAAGTTGATGTAAAAAATCCTGACGTTGTAATAATGGTTGAAGTGCGCGACAAGTGCTATGTTTATTCCGACAGAATCAAAGGATGCCGTGGTCTTCCTGTCGGAGTCTCAGGCAAAGGACTGCTGCTTCTCTCCGGCGGACTTGACTCCCCTGTCGCAGGCTACAGGATGATGAGAAGAGGAATGACGGTTGACTCGTGCTATTTCCATGCCTATCCGTACACTAGCGACGAGGCGCGGGAGAAAGTCGAGCACCTTGCGCAGATTCTAAGCTGCTACGGAATCAGGACGCATATCAACATAATTCCGTTCACAGAAGTCCAGATGGAAATCAAGAAGAAGTCGCCTGAAAGCTACACAACCTTGATGCTCCGCCTATGCATGATGAAATGCGCGAACCTGCTTGCAAAAAGAACTGGAGCGCAGTGCATAATAACAGGAGAAAGCCTTGGGCAGGTCGCAAGCCAGACAATCGAGAACATGAGCTGCACAGAGAGCATGGCGGAATTTCCGCTATTGCGTCCCCTTGTCGGAATGGACAAGGAAGAGATTGTTGACATTGCGAAGGAGATTGGAACTTACGAGACTTCAATCCTGCCGTATGAGGACTGCTGCGTGCTTTTCAGTCCGCGACACCCGGTCTTGCGCTCCACAGTTGAGGAAGCTCAGGAAATTTACAGGAATCTTGGTGTTGACGAGCTTATTCAAAAAGCGTTCGACGAGCGTGTAATAAAAAGATTCGAGGCAGGAGAAGCCGCCGACGCAAGCTGGATAAAGAAAGAAGAATAAGGGCAAATACAGCTTTGGTTTTTTATTTCACAAGATATAAAGGCTCTCTACTGTTAAGTATAAAGCCTCTCTATTCTTAGGTATAAAGGCTTTATACCTAAGAATATAAACACTTTATACCTAAGACAACGTTTTATTTTTAAATTAGGAACTAACTATTAGGAACTAACTATTAGGAACTAATAGGAATACTTAAATCCGATTGAAAAATAATGATTTTTGCAGTCGTAGAGATTTTTTATCCATTCTTTTTTTGCAATTTTTGCCGCTGATACAGCCGCATCGTATACATCTTTCTTTGAAGCGTTTTCTCCATTCAATGTGTATTGATTGCTTACAGAGTCGTAGCTCCAGTTGATAGTTCCTCCATTGTAGACATTTCTGTTCACGCCTGCGTTCTTGATGTACTCAAAAAGGTAGCCAGCCTTAAAACTTAAGCGTCCGTACTTTGTGCGCGCAATTTCGTACTCAGCATCAATGCCAGCCTGAACAACATACATTTTGTGCCCGCTTGTCATAAAACCAAGTTTCTCCCAGGCAGACTCAACATGCTCACCGCTTTTTCCTTCAGAAGAAAACATTTGCGACATTGAAAGAGTTCCATTTGTAGAATAAATTCCATAATCAGCCAGCATATATCTTGCAGCCTCATCATCTGAAAAATCTTCCGCTGAATTTGAATGCCGCGTAAGGCCGGCTGCCAAATTAAGAGTGAGTTTTGAGGTCGGCTTTAGGCTTGCGCTGAAAGAAATTTTGTCTGAATTCGGATCAAGAGTTGAACCGATATTGATTCCAGCGTTTGTGTAATTCTGATAATTCCAAGTTAAGCCTGTAAAATGACCGGAATTGTCATCGTCGTATTCCCAGTGCGCATAAACGTAAGGCATAACCGCTGTATAGTTTAATGAGATTCTGTCAAGGAAAGTTTTTTCAGGCGAATAAATTACGCCCGTCTGGAATCCAAAACGCAGCTTAGTGTCAAAATTACATTTTATAAGCTCGTCAAGCTCCATATCGTCAGCAAAAAAATCTGTGGCCCAGCTGAATCCTGAAAACGGCTTTACTTCAAATAAAAGCCCCATCTGCAGATTGTCGCTGGCGCCGCCGATATTTTGCAATGCCGCATAAGGAGCCGGAATAAAGTAAGCTAAATTTGCATTAGGCCCGAAAATTATATTTTCATAATAAGTTACATTGAATTTTTTAAAAGTGTTCCATCTTAAAGCGTGAAAAGCAAGATATTTTCCATCTGAAATATCAAGATTTCCAAAAAGCTCGGGAATATTCCTTGTTGCGCCGATTATTTCGTAAACAGCTGCGTAACTAAAATTCTTTGTTGTAGCATTCAAAACGAAATTTGCAGAATGATAGCCTGAATCATTCAATGCGAGCCCTTCTCCGTGGAACGGGCCAAAACCAATGCGGCTAAGTCCTGCTGTTCCATAGACATTTTCAGTTCCAACAGTCAAATTTGTATTCCAGTTTAAATAAGCATCAAACGGACCGGCATCGACTGAATCATAAATTGAATCTTCAGGGATATTTTGATATAAAGGCGAATATGACTCAAAATCTTTTGTTTCTCCGTAAATGCCAAGTTTATAACTAAATGAAACCAATTTATGAAATCTGACATCGCCCTGAGCGCCAATTTCTCCAGACAAATCTTTTTTATTTGAATTTTCATCTTTGTTGGCGGAAGATTTCTTGAAATTTCCACTCCCTTTTATATAAAATCCATATGGCTTTGAAAAAATTCGCTCATATTCTTTCTGGGCAAGAGCGGAATCTTTTTCATCTCCATTCTCAATCACATCTTTTAAAACACGCTCCACGACAGCAAGCGGATAAGGACGCAAAAGAGGAAGAGTTTCCGTAAGTCCGCGAAGCTCCCAGTTTTGAGCCTCCTTGTAAAAAGAATCATTGACATCGACAGCCGCCTGGGAAAAAACAAGCCCAAAAGAAAGAAACAAGATTATAAAAACTGAAAAATATCTTTTCATAAAATTTCCTTTTTATGTTACGTAAATTTCCAAAATCAAATCAAAAAAATTATTTGAAAACTTCTATTTGACTTCATTTGTATTGAACAAAACTTTATTTTTAAATAAAGAAATGTTCAGCGCGCCAGCAATCTCAAAACCAAAAGCTTTTTCTCCGTGCTCGTGGTTGTGGTTCAAAATAATTACGTAGCTAGGCTGGAAAGTCATCTTGACATTTTTATTAAAACGGTAAGAACCACGGAGCGAAAGCCTATTTACAAATTCCGGAGTTCCGGACGGACTTATCGCATCCCGCTTGTCTTTCCAGTCATCCTGAATTTTATTTGGATAAGCCCAGTTCTTTGTATAAAGGCTGTCGTTTGTATCAAATTTTGTACGCTGTCCGCCCCAAAGATTAGAGCCGTCCAGAATTTTCATATTGTCAAAAACGCTTGTTCCCGACTGCTCGCCGCGCGCCATATATAGATAGACAAAATCCAACGCCCATTTGTCAGGCACTTCATATCCTAAAGTCAGCTCGCCGGAAATTGTGTCAGGGCCGAACGGAGAACCAAGCCATTCATAGAAAATCGCCTTGTCGCCCATGTTTTCGCTGTAAGTCCGGACCATTGACCAGTTCGGGCTCTCTTTTATGTAAAGATAAGGATCAGCCCAGCTTCCCTCAACAGCAAAATGGAATCTTCCGCGGCCGGCCGGAATGTAAGTCTCGTTTCCGCCCTGCAAGCCAAGTCCGTTCGGAGTCGGGCTGTCGCCATAATTTGAAGTTTCGTAAGGCGTCTGAAACTGCGTCATTGCAAAAAGTCCGTAGAAACGCGTATTTTTTACAGGCGAGAACTGGATATTCACACCAAAATAATCGCACGTGTGGCTTTCAGGATCGTCATCGTCAGGATCATAGTCACGCCAAGCGGCAAATCCATGGAAAATTGTCCACGGATTCATATAACGAAGCTCCATCGGAGCAAAAACAAGCAAGCCTTCTATAAAGCTAACTTGAAATTTCTTAAAAAGCCGCACATCCATTTGATGATGATAAAAATATTTATCAACATTGAACTGAGTAATTCCGCCAGTATATTTAAAATTCGGAGAAAAAATTTCAAGCCGCGCGTAAGAAGCGCCTGTCAAATAATCAGACCAAATCATGGAGCCTGTCAAAGTCCGGCCGACAGAATGCGCGCCGCGGCCAATGTCAAATTTTATTCCAGTTTTTTTTGTCAACATCAAGCCTGTCGCAAGATAGCCAGTGTCAGGGAAATTTATATCAAAATCATCTACATCATATAAAACATTTGTATAATTATAATTATGTAAAGAAGCGCCTTTATTCTGTCCCAAAAAAACATCCATTTTTAATGTGACGTAATCATCAACAGTGATTGAAACAGGCGCGTCGATAAGATGCCCGCGTGAATATCTGTCCCAAACCCAGCCGATGTCTGAATTTGTTTTATAGAACCCCTCAAGATTAATTTCAGGCTCAGCGCCCAAAGTCACGATATCAGAAAAAACAAGGGCAAGAGGCTTTTCATCACAATAGCGGAGAATTCTGTCATAGTCAGCGCGGCCGCTTTCGCTCAGCGAGTCATAATCAAGTTCATCCAATATCAATTTTATCTGCTGAATTGAAAGAGGCGCAGTTCCTGAAAAATTCAAAATTCCGCTTTCCAGCGAAAGAGCTGTTAAAGAATCATAAATCCAATGGCCGCTTTCAACGAGCTCCTGTGCTCCGCGCGCAAAAGAAAGTTCTGTGAAAAACAAAACAGCGGCGGCAATCATAAATATCTTTTTCATTTTTTAATTCCTATCTGATTTTTTCTAATTGCGACAGCTTTTTCATAATCTTTTACAAGCTGCGGCGTAAGATTTGAAATTTTCCATTTTTGCGCCCATTTTACGGCTTCTTCCGATTTTTGCTTATGAAGCTGAGAATTCTTTAAAAGTTCAATGACTTTCCGGGAAAATTCCTCAACGTCATCTTTGACCATAAATCCGCCGTGGTCGCCCTGCATAACATCAACAGTTCCAAGCTCACCGATTGCAACAACAGGAAGTCCCGAAAGCATCGCTTCAACCGTAACAAGACCTTGCGTCTCCGTTTTGCTAGGAAAAGTGAAAACCTGCGCAATCTTGTAAAAATAAACCATATCGCAAGACGGAACATAGCCTGTGCAGGCGACAGATTTTTCAAGCCCGCGCGATTTTGCAATCTCCGCAAGTTCTTCTTCATAAGGCCCGGAACCAACAAAAAGGAGCGCGGTCTTGGGAATTTCCTTCTGGACATTTTCAAGGACATCGTACAAAAACGCAAGATTTTTTTCCTTTACAATCCGTCCGGCAAATAGAAGAATTTTTTTTCCTTTAATGTTAGGAAATTTTTTGTAAAGCAGGCTGGAAATTTTTCTCTGCCTGAAAGCAGAAATCTGAAATTTATCATCAGGAATTCCTGTCGGAAGAATATCAACGTCTTTTGTTATTCCATATTCTCCGACAACCGATGCGATTCTTTTTGTCGGGGCGATTATTTCGTCCGCTCTTTTTAGATAAAATTTAACAATGTTTTTCCCAAGAGCTTTCATGCTTGCGGAAGGAAGAAAAACAACGTAGTTAGCAAGATAATCTTCCCACATTGTATGAAAAGTGTAGACAAACGGAACATGCCTGTGATGCGCATAAAGCGCGCCTAAATATCCAATTGTCCACTCCGAGTTGATATGAATCACGTCCGGAGCAAAATCGTCCATCGCTTTTTTGATTCTATACCATTTATCAAGGCGGACCATTCTGTCCTCTTTTGAAAAAAGGAGAGGCGCGGAAGGAATTCTTATAATTTTGAATGGAGATTTTTTATCATTGGATTTTTCATCAAAAAGAGAATTTTTCTGCTGTTCTTCCGTGTACTCAAGGCAGACAACGGTAACCTTGTGCCCGATTTTTGAAAGCTCCGTCGCATATGAATGAACAGAAACTGTGACGCCGTTTATCCGCGGATAATACGCATCGGTGAACATGGCGATTTTCATAATTATTCAAGTTTACAGCAAATTACTCTTAAACTCAACGACAGAATTTTCTATCATGATTTTAAGCATAGAGCCCAAAGTAATAAAAAAATACGCTAATTCCTAAAAATCTAATTTTATGATATAATCAAAAAGATGACCGGCGCAGAAAAGCTTAAGATTTACAATTTGCTAAAAACATCTTCAGATTCGCTCTACGGATTTTCTTCGCCTGACTTTCCGGAAAAAGCCCCGAAATTTACAGATGATATAAAATCTGAAATTTTTGAAAAAGAAGCGGCTCCAGGAAATCTTCAAAATATAAAAGATGAACAAAAAGATAAATCAGAACAAAAATCTTCGACGCTCGAAAATATCAACTCAAAAATCCGTGAATGCAGGAGATGCGTTCTCTGCGAAAAAAGAATTCAGGCGGTTCCTGGAATGGGAGTTGAAAATCCTCTCGTGCTTGTAATTGGCGAAGGCCCCGGCGAGGAAGAGGATAAGCAGGGCCTGCCGTTTGTAGGTCCCGCGGGACAGCTTCTGGACAAAATGCTCGCCGCAATCCATTTATATAGAAACAAAAACTGCTATATCGCAAACATTGTGAAATGCCGTCCGCCTATGAACAGAACGCCGCTTCCATCTGAGGCCGACGCGTGCCGCCCTTTCCTTGACGCTCAGATTGCGGCTCTTAAGCCCAAGGCAATTCTGTGCGCCGGAAGCACGGCCGTAAAGAATCTTTTCCACACAGCGAACGGCGTTATGAAGCTGCACGGAAAAGTGCTCGACTTTAACGGAATTCCTGTTGTGACAACGTGGCATCCGAGCGCGCTTTTGCGCGCGCCTGAGAACAAGAGGCCCGCCTGGGAAGACTTAAAGATTTTTAGGAGCGAGCTTTTAAAAATCGCGCCGGACTATGAAAAATCATGAGCGAAAAATATCTTCAGGTTGCGCTGAACATTCCGGTCAACCAGACTTTCACATATCTTGACGCAAAAAACGAGGACAATCTCTCAAGAACAGGCTGCCGCGTAGATGTGAAATTCGGCAACAGGCGCATGAACGGCGTTGTTATTTCTGAAAGCGAGAATCTTCCGCCTGACTGCCCGGTAGAAAAAGAGAAAATCCGGCCTATTCTCCGCGCGCTCGACACAGAGCCGCTTTTAACGCAGGAGCTTTACGAAACTGCCAGATGGCTTTCAAAATATTATCTTTGTTCTATCGGAGAAGCTGTCTGGGCGATGGTCCCGGGCGGAAAGAGGGAAAGCGAGGCAGGAGGATTCTCCTTTACAGACGAGACTCCGGACACAAAGGCAAGAGAGCTTTCCGACGAGCAGAAGGCGGCTGTAGACGGAATTCTTAAAGACAAGACATCTCTCCTACATTATCTTTACGGCCCTACAGGAAGCGGCAAGACGGAAGTTTTTCTGCAAGTCTCGGAAGCGCTGCTTTCCTGCGGCAAGGGCGTAATCTACCTTGTTCCTGAGATCGGACTTACATCGCAGGTGATTGAAGCTGTCGTCGCGCGATTCAAGTCCAAATTCGGAGACATAGTAGCTGTTCTCCATTCAGGGCTCACTCCAAGCCAGCGTCTTTTGCAGTGGAGGCGCATTTTAAAAAAAGAGGCGAGAGTTGTAATCGGCGCAAGGAGCGCTATTTTTGCCCCTGTTCCAGACCTTGGAATGATAATAATAGACGAGGAGCACGACGGCTCCTACAAGTCAGGAAACACGCCGCGCTACCATGCCAGGCAGGTCGCCATGCACAGATGCGCGCGCTTAAAGATTCCGCTTCTAATGGGAAGCGCGACACCGAGCGTTGAGTCATGGAAAAGCATGGAGGACGGAAAAATCGCGCGGCACACGCTAACAAAGCGGCTTGCAGGCGGCGCAATGCCTGAAATCAAATGCATAAACCTCTCAAACCTTCCGCCGGACACTGGAGCCGTCTCGCCTGCCCTGCAAAAAGAAATAAACGGGACGCTCAAGGAAAAGCGGCAGACAATTCTTTTCCTGAACCGCAGAGGATTCACACACTTTTTTAGATGCAACTCGTGCGGATTTGAGCTTAAATGCAAGAACTGCTCAGTTCCGCTCACATTCCACAAGGCGGAAAAACGGCTGAGATGCCATTACTGCGGCTATCAGATTTCGCCTCCGCAGAGCTGCCCTGAGTGCGGCTCGCTTGATGTCGGCTACTCAGGCTTCGGGACAGAATTTATTGAGACGGAAGTAAAGGCGAAATTCCCGAACGCAAGAATTGTCCGCGTTGACACAGACTCAGTTACGCACAAAGGCGAGCTCCAGGAGAAAATCAGCGCGTTTAAGAGCGGAGAATATGACATAATGCTCGGCACGCAGATGGTCGCGAAGGGACTGAACTTTCCGAACCTTAAGCTTGTCGG
Source organism: uncultured Treponema sp. (assembly GCA_964538245.1). GTDB lineage: Bacteria > Spirochaetota > Spirochaetia > Treponematales > Treponemataceae > Treponema_D. The sequence goes on along the minus strand of CAZIFO010000010.1, from coordinate 51,942 downwards.
AGTCGTGCTCGCTGACACAGGGCTCCATATGCCGGACTTCCGCGCGGCGGAGCGCACTTTCTCGCTTATAACGCAGGTGGCAGGAAGAGCCGGAAGATTTTTTCCGGACGGAAAAGTTCTTGTGCAGACTTACTGCCCCGACTCTCCTCCGATTGCCTACGCTGTCGCAGGGAAAACAAAGGAATTCTATGACTCGGAGCTAAAGACGCGCGAAATGCTGGACTTTCCGCCTTATTCACGGATGCTCCGCATTGTGTTCCGCGCGCCTGCTGAATTCCAGGCGGAGAACGCGGCCGGGCAAGCCGCTGATTTTTTGAAAAAAGTTCTTTCCGCGCTGATTAATTCAAAGACATCGGAAAATGTTAAAAACGCGGCCGGGCAAACTGAAATTCTAGGGCCTGCGGAATGTCCGCTTTCAAAAATCGCGGCGAACTATCGCCAGCAGATAATCATGCGCGGCCCTGAAATCTCAATTCTTCAATATCTTGCCTCGGCTCTGATTTACAGCTTCAGGCTTCCGTCAGACATTTACGCTGAGTATGATGTTGATCCGGTGAGCCTTTTGTAAAATCAAAAATCCGGAATTTTTTTATCTGCAAAACAATCATAAAATCTGATAAAATGTTCCAAAATGAACATCAAAAATCATAAATCTTTTTTTTCTTTTTTTATCTTGATTTTTATGCCGGCGGCGCTTTCAGCTTTTTCACAGGACGACATAAAACATCACACTTTGGAAAACGGGCTTGAGCTCTATTTTCTTGAAGACACTTCGTCGCCAGTTATCCGCCTGGAGCTTGATGTAAAAGCTGGATTTTCCAGGCAGACTTCAAAAAACGCCGGATATTTTTCTTTCTATGCGAAACTTAAAGATTCAGAAGCCGGCGAAGATTCCGTAAAGTTCATAAAAACAGCATCTCCGGACCAAGTTGAAAAAAGCATTCTGGAGCTTTCTGAAGTTCTGCGCCCGCTTCATCTTTCAGACTCGGAATTAAAGCCGCTTCTTGAGCAGGAAAAATCAAATCTTGAAAAATATTACTCGGAGCCTGCGGGATTTATAAACAGCGCGATTGACTCGAAAATTTTTCCTGAGTTTCCCTGGAAGCGCTCGAGCGGAGCCGTTCCGTCGCTTTTCGGCTCGAAGCAAGTTTCAGAAAGCCGCGCAATTATGGATTCAATCGCGGAATATTATTACACGGCCGGAAATTCTGTTCTTTTTATAAGCGGAAACATCACGGAAAACACAGCATTGGAGCTTTCAAAAAAATATTTCGACGCCTTTGGAAATCAAATCTCAAATCAAGAAGAAAAACCGGAGACTGAAAAATTCACTCAAAATCAAAAAAACAAGCCTTCAAATCAAAGAAAATTTGTGATTTATGATAAATCTTTCTCGCCAGAAATGACGCAAATCTGCGTTCAATACAAAAATCTTGACAAGAACCAGGCGGAAATTCTTTCCTCGGTCTGGAACGACAGCGACTCGGTTTTCAAAAAAACGCTTTTAAAGCAGCAGAACTTAAAAATTCTCGGCGCGGAATACATCGACGCGTCCTCGGCCCAGGACACAATGGCCTCGCGGCTTATAATCCAGTCGCTTCTAGGCACGGCGAAAGTAAATCCGGTTGTGCAGGCCGATTTATTTCTCTCAAAGTCGCGCGAAAAAGAAGAAATCACGGACGAAATGATAAAAAGCGCGCTAAAAAAACGCGGCGCGGAAAATTTGCGGACGTACGAAGATTCAGCGAGACTAATGGAAAATTTTGCGGACTTTGCGCTATCCTGCAAAGATGAAGATAAAATTTCAGCGTTCTTCAGCCAGAATGAAAATCTTTCAAAAATTTCTGCGGAAAGCCTGCAGAATTCTATCAAAAATGAAGAGCCGTTTGTTTTCGTCCTTGTGAATTCTTCCATTTACAAGAAAAATTCGAAAGCGTTCAAGAGCGGAGGATTTTCGGCTTTGACCGCAAAAAATTCTGTCTGGTTCAACCAGGCGGAATACAAAAATCTTTTTGAAGCAAAAAAACAGGACAAAAAGAAAAAATCAAGCACGCAGGAAGAAATTCTCGCCTCCGCCGACAGATTCATTAAAAAATCCGAGTCAGAAATCGCCGTCCTTTCGCTTGAAAACGAAATTCCAGTCGTGCTCAAGCAGAACAAAAACACGTCGCAAGTTCAAATCAGCCTTATAATCGCGGGCGGAGACTTGCTTTTCGCCGACGAAACTCCGGGGCTCGCGGCGGTTCTTTCAGGCTCAATCGCTGAAAATATCAGAAAACAGATGGATTTGTTCGCTGAAAACGGCGCGCTGGAAAAAGACTCGTACGAAATCAGCTCGGAAACTTTCTCAACGTATTCTTCAATCGACGCGGTCCTAGACGCAAAGAATTTGAATTTCGCAGTCCAGGCGATGTACACGGCGCTAATTTTCTGCGACATTGCGCCGGCAACAGCGGATATTGTAACTTACAGCGAACGCACAAAATGGCGGCTAAAGTCCGGAGCCATGGAATTCCAGCTTTTGTGCGACGCGATGCGGATTTTATACAGCGGAACAAAATATCCGCGCCTTTTCGAAGACGACAAAAACAAGCCTGAGCAAATGGATTTCTCTAAAATTCTTGCAGCATATCCTTCGCTTCTTGACGCGACAAGATTTTCCTTCGCCGTTACCGGAGGATTTTCTGACCAGGCAAAGCTTCTTTCTTATCTTAACGAAACTTTCGGAATGCTCGAAACTCATCCGGAAAACAGAATTTTCGAGACAAGCCTTCCAAAAATGCAAATCAAGGAAACCGAGCAGAAATTTTCTCTCCGCCATCTTTTTTTAACCGACGTTCCAAAAGAAAAAGCCGGAAAAATGCCCGCGGTTTTAATTCCGACAACAAAATTTCTTGACCCGGCGCTTTTCTGCCTCTCTTCTCCGGATTTGTCCGCGGCCGACACAAGCCTTTTCAACGCGCTTCTTCTTGAAATCGGACGGAAAATGAACAAAAAATCATCTGCGGCAGGCTCGCAAAGCAAAGTCCAAGTTTTTCTTCCGGAAACCGACGTTCCTTTCGCACGCATTGTCGTGACCAAAATCGAGCACACGGCAGGCGCGGAAAAAATCTACGCAGAAAGCGTCAACGAGCTTAAAAATGAAATAAAATCCCAGCTCGACTTGCAGACCGAAGGCGTTAAGGACCTTGAAAAAAACGAAGTTCTCGCCCGCCTTGAAAACGGCTGGATTATGGACGTTCTTTCAGACGCAGGAACAAACAAAGGGGCCGCGGAGCTTGTAAAAACAGGATTTGTCCTCGGAAATCCAAAGCTTTATCTTGACCAGTACCGCGCGCTCGACAACGCAAAGCTCGAAGACTATTTTCTGATTCTGGAAAGCTATTTTCCGGAAAAACCTCCGATGCGCCTGTATTCAAAAGACAGCAAAAAATAAAAAAAGGGCGTTGCCCGCTCCGCGGGCCGCGCTTTCCATGGTTCCGCTCCCGCTTCATTCCTCCGCTCCCTCCGGTCGCTCCGGAACGCCTACGGCGCCATTCCAATCGCTAACGCGTCCAAAAATCTAAAACAAAACAAAGTCAACTTCCCTGTCAAATTCGCCGCAAGGAACATCACTAGAAATCTGGCACGGAAGGCAAAGCCCGCATAAAAAAACGTTTTTGTATCCGTTTTTCTCAAGCTTCTCAAAGAACCTGTCGTAAAATCCCTTTCCTTTTCCAAGCCTTTTTCCGTCCTTTGAAAAGGCAAGTCCCGGAACAATCACAAAAATTCTCGCATTCCTTGAGATTTTTTTTGTTTTTCCAGGATTTTTATCTTCATAATCCGCAGAATTATCAAAATCAATTCTCTCAAGAAAATTCCTCGGCTCTTTTATTCCGTAGTTTCCGCTTTCAAGCTGGTTTTCCAGCGGCAATTCATTTTTCAGAACGTAGAAATCCATTCCGCTTGTTTCGGGAAAACATTTAGGAACCGCGGCGACTTTTCCTTTTCCAAGCGCGTCCAGAACAGCAGGAACGCAGCCGGCCTCGTTTTTCATCGGAATATACGCCAAGACAACGTCGGAGTTTTTATATTCATCAAGACTTAAGATTTTATCGCACAATGATTTTGAAACAGATTCTAAGTCATTCAGGGCAATCCAGTCCCGGATTTTCGTCCTGATTTCTTTTCTAAGTTTCGATTTTTTTTCAGATATTTCCATATTTATAGATTATCGGTTCAAGGCAGATAATGATAGTTTTCTGTGCAATTTTTGTCTTTCTAGGCACAGTTAGAAATCTTTGGCATAAACACTCGCTCAGTCAACACTGACAACAACACATTTAAAAACAAAAAAGCACTTAACTTTAAAGTTAAGTGCTTTTAGCGACCCCTGCTGGGCTTGAACCAGCGACACATGGATTAACAGTCCATTGCTCTACCAACTGAGCTAAGGGATCAAACAGTTCGTAACTGATGAATTAACTTTATCAGATTTTAGAAAAACTGTCAACTAGTTGAACAAGTTTTTTCTGATTTTTTCATCGTTACATTCGGGATGTGCGGGGCTCGAACCCGCGATCTCCGGCGTGACAGGCCAGCGCGATAACCAGCTTCGCTAACACCCCAACGTCGTTGCAACGTGAGATAAATAATATACTCATATTAAAAATGTGTCAATATCTCACGCTGGAATTTTATACTTTTTTTTATTTTTTTTCGCTTTCAGAATAAGTTGTCACAGAATATCCTTCATCGCCGACAGCTTTTCTGATTGCTTCTTCTTGTCCGCTCTGTTTCAAAAGAACTTCGGCGCTTTTCTTGCCGAAATTTACTTTCGCCCACGTTCCGCTAAGAGAGTTAAGCTTGTTCTGGATTTTCGCGGCGCAGTTCTTGCAGTGCATTCCGTCAATGCCGACCTGGGCGACGTAATGGTAATTATTTTTATCTTTATCGGCAGGCTCTATCTTTACATCTGTGGCGCCGCCACCGCAACAGCTCTCGCCTTTCGCGCGATTTACAAAGGCGCGCACGCCGCCAAGCGCAATAAGAACAATCACAACAACAAGAATAATATTTACAGCCATATTTTCACCTCGCTATTTTGCTATTTTTTGCTTTGTCACTTCTTTTCCTGCAAGTTTAAATCGCCGCAGCTGTGGTTGCACATTCCGTTCTTGAACGCGGAGCAGCTGTAGCATCCGGCGGACGAAGCGTCTCCGCTTCTGATTTTTTTCCACTGTCTCCACATCGAGCGCAGAATCGCAAAAGCCCAGAGAGCAATCAAAACGACCAGGACAATGTTTACAATAATCTTCAGCATATCTCACCTCTCTTTTCTTCTATTTTAAGATAACCATAAAAAAGGAGCACGGCAAATCCTCACCGTGCTCCCTCCGTTTCATTTAGAAAAACTGCCTGCGAGAATAGCTCTCATTAAGCAGCCATCGCAGCTTTTCTCATCGCGTCTTCCTTTGCATACGGATTCGGTCTGAAAAGTCCGTAGAGAATCGCGAGAGTGAACAGGATTGCAAACACAGTTCCAACTCCGAAAGCTCCGGTTGTGAACAGGTTTCCAAGCTGATAGACAATCAATGTAATCACATAGGCAAACACGTTCTGGAAGAGAATCGCGAACCAGAACCACTTGCGGTTGTGAAGCTCGTTGGCCATTGTAGAAATAGCAGCAAGGCAAGGAGAATCAAGCAAGTTGAAAAGCAGGAAGCAGAATGCGACAAGTCCAGAAGGGAACCATTTAGCAATCGCGTCTACAGCGTTGCGGGCATTTCCCTCTTCCTCTTCGCCTTCAGACGCTTCCGCAGCTTCAGCAGTCTCGTCTGATGTGTCAACATCAGCAACGCTTCCAGCTCCGGCAAGAGCCTCTGTATCAGCATCGCTTGCGCCGGCAAGAACGCCCATTGTTGTGACGATTCCTTCCTTCGCGCTGAATCCTGAAATTACGGAAGCGGCAGCCTGCCAAGCTCCGTCGTGGTCAGGACCATTGCCCTGTCCGAATCCAAGAGGAATGAAGACGTAGCGGAGAACGCCGCCTACTTTTGCCATGATTGAATTGTCAGGATCGCAAAGGCCGAACGATGTGTCGCCAGTCTCAACTTCCTGTGTTGTCCCGTCGGCCTGGGCAACTTCCTGTGTAACAGGCTGCCAGCCGTAGCTTGAAAGGAACCACATCACAAGGCAGGCAAGGAACAAAATTGTTCCAGCTTTCTTGATGAATGACCACAATCTCTCCCAAGTATGGAGAAGAACTGTCTTGACCTGCGGAATATGGTACTGAGGAAGCTCCATGATGAAAGGAGCGGCCGGTCCGTGGAAGTACTTTGTCTTTTTAAGGATAATAGCTGCAATAAGAACACAGGCAATTCCAATCAGATACATCAAAGGTCCTACCCATGAAGCATCAGAATGCGTGAATTTTGTGGCAAGAATAGCCGCAATCATCGCGATAACAGGAAGCTTAGCTCCGCAAGGAATCCATGTTGTTGTCATGATTGTCATGCGGCGGTCGTTCTCGTTCTCGATTGTGCGGCTTGCCATGATTCCAGGAATTCCGCAGCCTGAGCTGATAAGCAGAGGAATGAATGATTTTCCGGAAAGTCCGAAGTGGCGGAAAACACGGTCCATTACGAACGCAATACGAACCATATATCCAATATCTTCAAGAATAGAAAGAAGAAGGAACAGAACAGCCATCTGAGGAACGAAGCCAAGAACTGCTCCAAGTCCGCCGAGGATTCCGTTTACGATGCAGTCTGTAAGGACTGGATTTGCGCCTGCATTCTCAAGCAATGTCTGCGCGCCGCCCTGGATCCACTCGCCGAACAATGTGTCGTTGGCCCAGTCAGTTCCCATAGTTCCGACTGTCGAGATTGAAACCCAGTAAACGAACCACATTACAACGAGGAAAATCGGGATTCCGAGAATACGGCTTGTAACAACGCGGTCGATTTTATCAGAAACAGTCTCTGTCTTTCCAGACTTTGTAAGAACGCCTTTCAAGACTGAGTTGATGTAGTTGTATCTTTCGTTTGTGATGATTGACTCAATGTCGTCATCATGCGCTTTTTCAAGAGCGGCTGTGGCGGCCTCGGCTTTTGCCTTTGCGTCCGCGCTCAGGTTAAGCTTTGCAAGAAGAACATTGTCGCGCTCAAGAACCTTGATTGCTGTCCATCTTTTTGTTGACTCTTCAACTGAAGAAGGAAGAACAGCCTCAACATCGCTGATTGCCTTCTCAACGTCAGAAGCAAAGCAGGCAGCAGGAACTTTCGCCTTTGTCTTGGCGGCTTCCGCTGCGGCGGCGGCAACTTCCCTGACTCCTTTTCCGTGGAGGGCGACAGTCTCTATAACTTTGCAGCCAAGCTTCTCAGCGAGCTTGGCAGTGTCAATCTTGTCTCCAGATTTCTTGAGGGCGTCAACCATGTTCAATGCGATAACAACAGGTTTTCCAAGCTCCAGAATCTGAGTTGTGAGATAAAGGTTGCGCTCAATGTTGGTAGCATCAACAATGTCGATTACAGCGGCAGGCTCGTTTGAAGCCAGATAGTCGCGTGAAACAACTTCCTCGTTTGTGTACGGAGAAAGAGAATAGATTCCAGGAAGGTCAGTTACAATCAAATCCTTGTCGCCTTTTACACGGCCTTCCTTCTTCTCAACTGTAACTCCCGGCCAGTTTCCTACATACTGGACAGCACCGGTAAGAGAGTTGAACATTGTCGTCTTTCCGCAGTTCGGGTTTCCTGCGAGAGCAATTTTTGTACTCATTTTTTAAACACCTCTTCTTTCCTTGATTACTCTTACTACTCAACTTCGATGTTTTCAGCATCGTCTTTGCGGACTGAAAGCTCATATCCGCGGATTGTGACCTCAACAGGATCTCCAAGCGGCGCAACTTTTCTTATAAAAACCTTGCAGCCTTTTGTAAATCCCATGTCCATAAGCCGACGCTTTACAGCTCCCTCACCGTTAAGTTTTGTGACTGTAACGGTGGAGCCGACTTTCGCATCTTTCAAAGTGCCCATATCTATATCTCCTATCTTTGATTTGCAAAACTATTGAACCTGGATTTTCGACGCCATGCTTCTGTCTATGGCGATTCTTGATTCTTTGACTTTAACAATAAGGCCTGTGCTTATTTTCTGAATTACTGTGACTTTCGAGCCTTCCGAAAATCCCATGTCTGACAAGTGCTGCTTTACCGCCGGCGCCCCGTTGATTGATGTGACGGTGACTTCGCTTCCGATCGAAGAGAAAAGCAATGGCATTAGAATTCCTCCTAAAATTAATTAACGCTAAACTTTGTTAGCAACATTAATTCTATGTAATATAATACTAATTTCTTGCAAAAAATTGTCAATACATGCAAACCAAAGTTAGCGGATAAAAACAGTTGTAACTCTCCGTAAAAAAATATTATTCTTAGAATGATTAGCATATGTTAACAAACTAAAAAGACCAAACTACAGGCGATTTGATATTTTTTCTCATCAACATCGGAAACAAAGTTGACTTTTCGGAGATGATTAAGTTTCTTGATATTTGTCTTCAGATTGAGCGTATTAAGATTTTAATCTAAAATAAAAATGGCTTTAGATTAAAATCTTTTTGCTTTTAACTTAAAGTCAAAGTGATTTTATCTTAAAAACATCTTGATTTTAGCTTAAAGTTAAAATATTTTTATATTAAGAATAATTTGCTTTTAATATAAAGTCATATGATAATTAGTCTAAAGACAAAAACAAAACAGCACTAAAATCATTGGAGAGAAGGCGCATGATTAAAGTCAAGACAGTTCTTAACAACACAAAGAAAGACGGCGGATACTGCTTTTCAAGCGTAAGTGACACAGTCGCGGGCACCGACAAGATAATCGAACAGATGAGGCAGTACAACTCAACTCTTACCGAGGCGGACGCCATAGCCGCGCTGACTGTTCTTGACAAGTCTGTAAGGACGCTTCTAGAAAAAGGCTGCAAAGTGCGCCTTCCGTGGGTTACATTGTGCTTTGCGGCGAGAGGAAACGCGGAAAGCAGAACCTCGAGCTTCGCTCCGGGGAAGGACGGCGGCCGCTTTGTCCTAAAGGCAACTGCGGACAAAGATGTCGAGAAGGAGATTGCGCCTTCTGTTGTCTATGAAAGCGATGCCGGCGAAATCGTCAAGGCGCCGAGAATTTTATCCTTGCATTCTGTTGATTCAAGCGGAAAACTATCTGATGAGCTTGCTTTCAAAGCCGGAGACACGCTTAGAATATGGGGACGAAACTTGAAATTTGACTTTTCCGACAACGAGCAGGGCGTCTTCTTTATGAATGAATCAACAGGCCGGACACTCCGCGCGGAAAGTTTTACAAGGGCTGCCACCAGCACAATAGACACGTCTCTGCCGGAGGCAATTGCGCCAGGCAGATATGAAGTGAGCGTCGTAAAGAAAGAAAAATCCCGCGGATATCTAAGGACTTTCGCAAGCGAACAGATTACGGTTTTATAAGATATAAGATAACTGGGAAGATAAAAGCGGCAGGCGGACCTAAAGCAAGCCTGTGATTCTTTGCTCCTCAGCTTCCATCGCTCCGCAGAAGTCTGGAAAGTTCTGTGCGTTCTGCGGGATTTTAAGGCCGATAATCTGGACGCGTATAGAGCAGCAGCCCGCGCTTATTGACGACAGAAAAAGCTGCGGAGAGATTGTCTCGATTCCTTCATTTTTTGCAATTTCTTCTATGATAATTCCTTGTCATATAGAAAATTGTGCGGTTGCCGTTTAAAAAAACGAGAGCGACCGGGCAGGCTTGGCCAAAGTATTTTTAAATTAATGAGTAGATGAACTTTATTTTCTAAGTTTTCCGGCAATCGCGGCAAGGTTGATTGCGGAGCACAAAAACACGCAGACGCACAAAAGCATTGTGTCAGGTCGCGTGATTGAGTTGCATCTCATTTCGGCCATTGAGCATGTTCTGACAAGAACGCCCGGAACAAAGAAAGTGCCGGCGGAAATCAATAAAGAAGCGATAAAGATTCCGGCCTTTGTCCTGATTTCAGCGAAGATATTTATGACGCTAAGAACAGCGAGCGTCGCCGCCGCAAGAGCGACCATGTTTCCGGCGTAGTGGCAGGTCATCCAAGTGCCGTCGTCTTTCGGCGCGCAAGGATGAAAGATAAAAAGAATTCCAAAAAAGAAGAAGATATTAAAAGCCGCGAAAATAAAATCAACAAGCCGAAAGTTTTTGCGAAGATTCATAGTAAGCTCCAGATATTTGTTTTAGTTAGTTAATTCTAATAAAAAAAATCCCTTACATCTAGAGACAGCTGAAAAGAATAAAATCTAAAAAGTAAAGGCTTCCGCGGTCAGCGGAAGCCCTTGTCTCGCAGCGCATGGAACGCGCGCTATTTTCTATAGAAGTTAATCAGGCAGCCGGCCTGGATAATCCTGCGCTCGTCGTCCGTCAGGTCGCCGGTCGTAAGCTCGAACTCGGCAGTTGTGCCGTCGGCGCGCACAGCATAGGCTTTTATTGAAGGAAGCTTTTGGGCAATCATCTTCTTTGCGCCAGGAACAAAGATGTAGTCGCCGTTCGCGAAAGGAAGGTTCTCCGTGGCCGCCGCATCGCCCTGCTTGTAGAGGAACGGAATCATTCCCCAGTTGATAAGGTTAGAGCGGTAGCGTTTTGTAGCGTAATCGCTTGCAATGTTAGCCGCCGCGCCAAGAACTCTCTGGCAGCTTGCAGCCTGCTCGCGCGCAGAGCCGTCGCCCGGCTTTACAGCGTAGATTGTAGAGCCAAGCCCCGCCTTCTCGATTCTTCCCTTGAACTCAGGATATTTTTCCTCAAGGATTTTCTCAGCGCGCTTAACTTCCTCCATAACGTCAGCTGTCTTGTCGCGCACAGCCTTGGCGCGTCCAACATAAGCAGGATCCTTTCTGCTCAAAGTGAACTCGGCAAGTCCGAGCGGGTTCGACCTAAAGCTTGAAGTCTCGCCGGAAGGAATGAGCTCGTCGGTTGTAGTTACAGGGTCGTGGATTTCCGACACAACTTTAAGCAGAATGTCGTCAGAAAGCGGCTGCATCTCAGGCCAGTCCTTGATGTTCGGTCCGAACTGGATCTGCACTTCCGGATGAGCGACTCCGTGCGAGTTGTACACGCGCTTTTCGTAGATTGTCTTGTCAAAGAAATATGGCTTTGAAGAGAACTCGCGGTCGGCCAAATCTGTCGCAGGCGTAAGGAATCCTTTGTTCGCCGCAGTCGCCGCGATGCTTCTCGCGTCCATAAGAGCTACTGAAGCAAGCTGTCCGTTCTGGATTTTTGAGCCTTCGCGGTTCGGGAAGTTTCTTGTTGAGTGGCGGATTGAGAACGCGCCGTTCGCCGGAGTGTCGCCCGCGCCAAAGCAAGGTCCGCAGAACGCTGTCTTTACAACCGCGCCCGTGTCCATCAGAGCGGCAACAACGCCGTTCTTAATAAGCTGGATATAAATCGGGGTAGAGGCAGGATAGACGCTCAGCGTGAACTTTCCGTTTCCTGTGTCCTTGCCTTTAAGAATGTCGGCCGCAGCGCAGATGTTCTCGTAACCGCCGCCGGCGCAGCCCGCGATGATTCCCTGGTCGCAGTAGAGCTTTCCGTCAATCACCTTGTTCTTGAGTGTAAAGTTCACCTTGTCGCCGAAAGAAATCTTGGCGCGTTTTTCAGTCTCGTCAAGAATATCAAGAAGATTCCTGTTCATTTCTTCTATTGTATAGCCGCATGAAGGATGGAACGGCATCGCAATCATCGGGCGGATTTTGTCCAAGTCAATCTCAATCGCGCCGTCATAGTAAGCGTCCTCGCCAGGGACAAGCTCCTTGTAGTCGCCCTCGCGTCCGTGAATCGCGTAGAACTCGCGGATTTTCTCGTCGGTAGCCCAGATTGAAGAAAGGCAGGTTGTCTCGGTTGTCATTACGTCGATTCCGATTCTAAAGTCGGCTGAAAGATTCTTCACGCCAGGACCTACAAATTCCATCACCTTGTTCTTGACATATCCGTTCGCGAAAACTTCCTTGATAATCGCAAGAGCCACGTCCTGCGGGCCGACTCCCGGAACCGGCGAGCCTGTAAGATAAACCGCAATCACGCCCGGCATGTTCACGTCGTAGGTTTTTCCTAGAAGCTGCTTTGCAAGCTCGCCGCCGCCCTCGCCGATTGCCATTGTTCCGAGCGCGCCGTACCTTGTGTGGCTGTCAGAGCCTAAAATCATGTCGCCGCATTTTGCGAGCATTTCGCGCGCGAACTGGTGGATTACGGCCTGGTGCGGAGGAACATAGATTCCGCCGTATTTCTGCGCGCAGGTAAGGCCGAACATATGGTCGTCCTCGTTGATTGTTCCGCCCACGGCGCAAAGCGAGTTGTGGCAGTTTGTCAAAACGTATGGAATCGGGAATTTCTCAAGTCCCGAAGCGCGCGCTGTCTGAATGATTCCGACATAAGTGATGTCGTGCGAAGTGATTTTGTCAAATTTAATCTTGAGCTTTTTCGCGTCACCCGAAGTGTTGTGCTTCTGCAGAATTGAATACGCGATTGTGTTCTTCGCCTGCTCCGCCGGAGTTTTTCCGTGGACCGACTCAACAAGCTTTCCGCCCGAAAGATAAGCGCCGTTTTTCCAAAGTTTCATAGAGTTCCTCGTTTT
>CAZIFO010000010.1:0-39204 GCA_964538245.1 uncultured Treponema sp. | reverse complement strand
AGCTCCTATTTTCTAACTTCATTTTCTTCATTATAATTGTCGCATTGTATAAAAAAAGAGGAATCTTATGCTTACTTTGAAATTTGGCGGAACATCAATGGGCAGCGCGCGCAGAATTCTTGATTCTGTGAACATTATGATTGGACGCGCTCAAAAAAGCCGCATCTCAGTTATTGTCTCCGCTGTGGCCGGAGTTTCAAACGCTCTTCAGGCTGCAATCGACGGATGCGTGGCAGGCGGAAACGCGGCCACTTACGTTGAAAGCATAAGGAAAGTCCACGCCGACATTTGCTTTGAGCTTGAAGCCTGCGTAGACGGTTTTAACGCGAAAGAAGTCTTAAAACGAATCGAGCCTAATTTTATCGAGCTTGAAAAGCTTTTGACCGGAGTTTCTTCATTCGGAGAATGTCCAAAATCAATCCACTGCAGAATAATGGGAATGGGCGAGCTTTGCTGCGTTCCGGTCGTAAACGCTGTTCTCCAGGCAAAAAAGCAGAACGTTCTTCTGCTTGACTCAAGAAGATTTATTTTTACAACTGGAAACCAGGAAGAAGGCGACCCGGACTACGCGCTTTGCTCAACCGCGCTTGCGCGCTACAGGGACGGAGCTGAGCCTGAGCAGGCAAGAATTCTTCTTTTTCCGGGATTTGTGTGCTCATGGTTCGCGCATCCGGAAGAGCAGCCGAAAATGGGACTTTTAGGACGCAACGGCTCGGATTTTTCAGCTTCAATAATCGGGGCCGGACTTGGCTCTTCAAAAGTAGAATTCTGGACTGACGTAGACGGAATCTACACGGCAGACCCAAGAATCGTGCCGGACGCAATTCTTGTCCAGGACATGACTTATGAAGAGGCGATGGAGCTTTCGTTCTTCGGCTCAAAAGTTCTTCACCCGAAAACACTCGCGCCTCTCGCCGCAAAAGGAATCGAAGCGTGGAGCCTTAACTCCCACAATCCGTCGGCGCGCGGAACAAGAATCGGAAAAGGCCCGTTCGACTCTGAAAAAGGAATGGGACCAGTACGCGGAGTTTCATGCCTCAAAAACACATCGCTTATATCAGTTTCAGGCAGCGGAATGAAAGGCAAGACCGGAATGGCCTCAAGAATCTTCGCGGCAGTCACAAGAGCCGGAATCTCGGTTCTTTTAATCACACAGTCATCATCTGAATACACGATTTCATTCTGCGTGCGCCAGGCTGAGGCTGAGGCTGTAAAAGACGCATTGTCGCAGGAGTTCGAGCTTGAAATCCGCGAAGGCGAAATCAACAAGATAAATGTCCAGGACTACACTGCGATTGTCTCGATTGTCGGCGACAACATGAAGCAGAACTGCGGAGTGGCGGCAAAGTTCCTGAACGCGCTTTCCTCACGCGGAATAAACATTCTTGCGATTGCGCAGGGCTCAAGCGAGCGCTCAATTTCCGTTGTAATCGACGGGGAATTCGGCGACACGGCTGTAAAAGCGACGCACCTTTTCTTCTTCAACACAGCGCAGCCAATCGAAGTCTTCGCTTTCGGAGCCGGAACAATCGGCGGCGCGCTTCTTGACCAGATTCAAAAGCAGCAGGAAAAGCTCTTAAAGCAGAACGTTGACATAAAAGTTCTCTGCATCTCAACTGCCAACAAGATGATTCTAAACGGGAACGGAATAGACTTGGACGGCTGGCGTGAAAAGCTTAACAGCTCAAACGGAAAGTCAAATCTTGACGAGATTCTCGACTTTGTGCGCGAGACAAAGCCGCTGAATCCGGTCTTTGTTGACTGCACGGCCAGCTACGACCTGCCGGAGCGTTATCTTGACATCCTGAACGCAGGCATGAACATTGCGACACCGAACAAGAGGGCAAACTCAATGACAATGGATTTCTACAAAAAGCTGCGCGAGACCGCGAACAAGAACCACGTTAGATTCTTGTACGAGACAAACGTCGGAGCCGGGCTTCCGATTATCGACACGCTGCAGAATCTTTTCAAGTCAGGCGATTCGCTTGTGGGATTCAACGGAATTATGTCAGGCTCGCTTTCCTACATCTTCGGAAAGCTCGACGAGGGCAAGAAGTTCAGCGAGGCTGTAAAGGAAGCGAAAGAGCTTAAATTCACGGAGCCTGATCCGCGCGACGACCTCAAGGGCACCGATGTTGCAAGAAAGGCTCTTATTATCGCGCGCGAGGCCGGAATGTCAATCGAGCTTTCAGACATCAAGATGAACTCAATCTTTCCGTCGGATTTTAATCTCGAAGGCACAGTTGACGAGTTCATGCAGAACCTTCCTAAAGCGGACGACTACTTTGAAAAGAAAATGTCGGCTCTTAAAAAGGAAAACAAAGTTCTGCGCATGGGAGCCTCTATAAAAGACGGAAAAGTTTCTGTCGGAATGCTAGAAGTAGGTCCTGAAAATCCGCTCTACGCTGTAAAAGGCGGCGAGAACGCGTTTGTGTTTGAGACAGCGCGCTACACGCCGATTCCGCTCACAGTGCGTGGCTACGGAGCCGGCGCCGGAGTTACAGCGGCCGGAGTTTTCGGCGACATAATGCGCACGGTAAGCTTTAATCCGAGCAAATAAAAATTCTTAGAAAAATAAAAAAGCCGGAATCAAGAAAATGATTCCGGCTTTTTTCTATAAATCTAAATCTTATTGTTATTTTCCTGCGTTCCAAGCATCTGTCATAAGCTTGTTGGCTTCTGGATCTTTCTTTATATTTTCAACAGCATTGCGCGCAAAGGCAATAAAAATAGAAACAAAGAAAGCTGCAAATACAACAATAATAAGTTTCTTTGCCCTTCCCTGCGCCTGGTTGATTACAAAAGGCTCTTCATTTATATAAACAAAATCCTGATAACGGCTGTTAAATGAATCTATCGACATAATAAGATTCTGCATCTGGGCGATTGAAGACATATCAGTTACAGTGGAGAAAGATTTCTGCAGTTTTTCAATTGATAATTCTGTATTTTTCTTCAAATCATCTATGCGCGAAAGAAATATATTTTTAAGCAGTTCGTCCGTCTTCTTTGTCATATCCTTGACCAAATCATCTGCAACCTTTAAATTCTCAGCTTTCGGAACAATTATAAAGACAAAATAATCATTGGCAAGCGGAAGTTTTGCATCTACAGATTTGTTCTGAATAAATTTGCTTACCATATTGTTATATGAATATTCATCAATTTTATCCAAATCAGAAGAAAAAACAGGATATTTTTTATATTCAGACGCAAAAAACTGTAAATTCAAGAAATTTTCTTTCGCATAAGAACGGATGATATTCTTATCATCTTTATTACTAGCCAGGCTCAAAGCCGAAACAATATCTCCAGGCAATTCAGCCGTCATTATTTTATATTGAACTTCATATTTTTTTGTATCTAAAGAAGGAACAAATTTCGGAAGGACAAAAAGAACGACAATCGCGCACAAAGCAATTATTCCAGTAAAAATTGCGATAAATTTTCTATATCTTACTAAAACTGCCAGCAAATCAAGCAGGCTAATTTCGTCGTCCACAGAATTTGATGAATTAACATTGATATCATCAGACATAATAAACTCCAGATTAAAAATCGATATTTTCGCATTTTATTATGAATATTAAAAAAACTCAACTGATACAAAGACCGGCATTTTTTCTGTTATAATATTTAGCATGGTAGAATCATCTTCATCTATTCTTGAAAATCTGAATTCATCGCAAAAAGAAGCCGTAACTTCGACAGAGGGATTTGTGCGCGTGATTGCAGGAGCCGGATCTGGAAAAACACGCGCGCTTTCGACCCGCTTCGCGTATCTTGTAAACGAGATTGGAATCCTGCCGGAAAATATTCTCTGCGTGACTTTCACAAACAAGAGCGCGGCGGAAATGCGCGAAAGAATCCACAACCTTACAGGCGACAACGGCACAGGAAGAATTGCGACGTTCCACGGATTCTGTGTCTCTGTCCTGCAGGAAGACAGCCACGCGGTCGGCTATCCAAAGAGCTTTCTTGTTCTCGACAACTCAGACATAAACCAGATGCTGCAGATGGTCTATGACGAGCGGGGCCTGACACTGCGCGACATGACTTTTTCCCAGGCGCGCGCAGAAATAGAGATTGAAAAGATTTTCAAGCGGCCGGACTACTACAAGGACATGATCGCGCTTCCGCTTGAAATCCTGCATAAAAAATATCTTCAGGCGAAAACTGCGAAAGACATTATTTTCTACGGCTATCTTTACCAGGAAAAAAAGTGCTTCGCCCTTGACTACAACGACCTCTTGAAGTTTACGCTCCATATTTTCCAGACAAATGACGAAATAAGGCAAAAATGGCAGGAGCGACTTGAATACATAATGATTGACGAGTTCCAGGACATTGACTTTATCCAGTGGGAGCTTATGAAAGTTCTTTGCGACTATCATAAGAATCTTTTTGTCGTGGGAGACCCGGACCAGACAATCTACAGCTGGCGCGGCGCGAACGTAAAATATCTTCTTGGCTTTGACAAGGTTTTTCCCGGCACAAAAACAATTATGATGAACGAGAACTACCGCTCAACGCCTGAAATCCTGGGCGCGGCGAACGAGCTGATTTCAAAGAACAGAACAAGAATCAAGAAAGATTTAATTGCGGCCAGCGCTCCGTCATTGCGAGCGGAGCGAAGCAATCTCATAAATCAAAAGCCGGTCTGTTTTTTCGCGGACGACGACAAGAGCGAGGCGGACTGGATTTGCGATAAAATCAAGGAAATGCAGAAATCGGGAGAAAATCCCGGCGACATCTGCATCCTGTACCGCGCGCACTATGTGACGAGGCAGATTGAAGACGCGCTCACAAAGGCTGAGATTCCATACACAATCTACAGCGGAGTCCAGTTCTACGACAGGATTGAAATCAAGGACGCGCTTTCGTATCTTAGGATGATTTGCTACAAGGACGACCTTTCTTTTCTGCGCGTGTGCAACTCGCCAAAGCGGAATCTTGGCGAGAGGCGCATTGACTTCCTAAAAAACTACGCGGAGCAGAACAAAAAAACGCTTTACAAGTCGCTTCTTGAAACACAGGAAAACGAAATCTTTAAAGGAACAAAGGCAAAGGACTTTATAAATCTCGTGGAAGATTTCTCTTCATCCTACCAGAACATGCAGATTTCAGAGCTTATGGCAAAAGTCCTGGACAAGTCCGGCTACGAGCGCGCGCTAAGAACCGAAGGCAGCCAGGAGCGGCTCGACAACCTGGCGGAGCTAAAGCAGTCGATTTTTGACTACGAGACAAGCTGCGGAGAGGAGGCGACTCTTGAGCATTACCTTTCGCACGTCGCGCTTTTCTCAAATCTTGACGCGCAAAATCCAAGCGAAAAAGGAAAAGTCAAGATGATGACGGTTCACGCGGCCAAGGGACTTGAGTTTCCGTGCGTTTTTCTCTGCGCAATGAACGAGGGAATTTTTCCTTCAAAAAAAATCAAGTCGCAGGCGGAAATGGAGGAGGAGCGCAGGCTTTGCTTTGTCGCCGTAACGCGCGCAAAAGACAAGCTTTTTATCTCCGAGCGGAGCGGATTCAACTTGAGCGCCAACCAGCTTTATCCTTCCCGCTTTATTCTGGACATGAAGAATTCTCTGGACTTTCCAAAGAAGCCGGCAGAGACGCTTATAAAACGGACAGAAAACTATATTGAAGAAAACAACAAAATTATCGATAGCGCGGAGATTGCCCAAAATCTAAAGGCAGGAGACAAAGTCACTCACGCGGTTTTCGGCAAGGGCGAAATTCTAGAGATTGATGAAATCAAGAAGTTCTACATCATAAAATTTGACGGAATCACAACGCCGCGGAAAATCTCGTTCAAGGCGAAGGTGGAGAAAATCTAAAAAAAGATGAAAACATGGCAAGATTCAACGCGGATGCACACGGATTTTAAGGATGGACAGGATTGAAAGCGCTTGCAAAAGGCCGGTGTTAATTTTCGGCAATTCTTCCGTCATCCAAAGGCACCCGTCACCTTAATTCGAGCAAGCCACCGCGTCCTTCTGAGGCGCAGCCGAAGAATCCACCTTCCAGCGCGAAATGATTTTATCTTAACACCAAAGTTAATTTAAGTAAAAACTAAAATCAAATATCTCTGCCCAGCGCGTTTTTGCCTCATTATTAAACTATAATTGCCTTCCCAGCGTGTTTTCTAAGAAATTGCAAATCATATTCACTTGCCCAGCGCGTAGTCTGAGAAAATGCAAATCATAATTGCCCGCCCAACACGTTTTCTTCTTTTGAAATGATTTCAAAACCTGCCCAGCAAATAAACAGCAAAAAATAACCACTAACCACTAGCAACTAGCCACTGGCCCCTAATTCCTATTTTCTACATTTTGTTATAAACTAAAGCCCATGGTTATCGTATTAAAAAATGATGCGACTGAAATAGAAAAGAAGAACATAAAATCACTTCTAAAAGCAAAGAATTTTAAAATCAACGAAATAAAAGGCGAAGAGTCAACAATTTTTGCCGCGGTCGGAAAACTTGCGATGGACATACGCGAAGTCGAGGTTCTGCCCGGAGTTGAAAAAGTTGTTCCAATCTCAAAGCCATACAAGCTGGCAAGCCGCGAGTTCAAGCCGGAAAACACGATTGTCGAGATTCCGAACAACCGCGGGCAGATAATCCGTGTCGGCGGAAGCCGCCTTGTTGCAATCGGCGGGCCGTGCGCAGTGGAAAGCCGGCAGCAGATGCTAGACGCGGCGGCGGCAGTTGCGGCATCGGGGGCGACAATGCTCCGCGGAGGAGCATACAAGCCGCGGACTTCGCCCTACTCTTTCCAGGGGCTTGGAGAAGAAGGCTTAAAATATCTTAAAGAGGCAGGCGACAAATACGGCCTTCCAGTTGTTACAGAAATCGTCGCCGCGGAGTACATTCCGGTCATGGAAGCGAACGGCGTTGACGTTTACCAGGTCGGCGCGCGGAATATGCAGAACTTTGAGCTTTTAAAGCGGCTCGGAAAAATCGGAAAGCCTGTGATTCTAAAGCGCGGTCTTTGCGCGACAATCCAGGAATGGCTTATGAGCGCGGAGTACCTTCTTTCAAGCGGAACAGACAAAGTTATCCTGTGCGAGAGGGGAATAAGAACATACGAGACTGCGACACGCAACACGCTTGACTTGAGCGCGGTTCCAGTTTTAAGAAGCCTTACACATCTTCCGATTATTGTTGATCCGAGCCATGCCCTGGGCGTACGCGACAAGATTCCGCCCATGGCCCTTGCAGCTATTGCAGCCGGAGCGGACGGAATAATTGTCGAAGTCCACTGCCATCCGGAGCAGGCTCTTTCCGACGCGGCGCAGGCTCTTTATCCTGAGCAGTTCGACAAGATTATGCGCGACATCGAGGCTTTGGCTCCTGTCATTGGAAAGGAAGTTGCGCATATAAGGGCAGTTAAGAATGAAGAATTAAGAACTAAGAATGATGTTGATTTCGGCAAGCTCAATCACCGCGATTCAGAAAAGCTCAAAGTTGCATTTTCCGGAAAAAAAGGCGCGTACGCTGAGCAGGCTGTTTACACTTATTTTGACGACCAGGCGGATGCGGTCGAGACAAATTCATTTGACGAGATTTTCCAGGAAGTTATTGACGGAAAGGTTGACTTTGGAATGATTCCGATTGAAAACTCGACGGCAGGCTCAATTTACAATAACTACGACAATCTTACACGCTACGGGGACGTTTCAATCGTGGGCGCGGTCACGCTAAGAATCCAGCACAGCCTGCTCGCCCCGAAAGGCGCAACGCTTGACACAATCAAAAATGTCTACTCCCACCCGCAGGGGCTTGCCCAGTGCTCAAACTTTATAAAAAAGCACAGTCTTCACTGCGTTGACACAATTTCAACTGCGACCGGAGCTGAGCTTGTCGCCGAAAAAGGCTCAACAGAGAACGCTGCGATTGCAAACGCGCGCAACGCAAAAATCTACGGGCTTGAAATTATTTCTGAGGGAATCGAGAACAATCCGACAAACTACACGCGTTTTGTGATTATCGCGGCAAACCATGTAAAAGACGGAATCGGAAAAAGGATTTTCGGCGAAAAGAAGCCGAACCGCGCGAGCATTCTGTTCACGACCAAAAACGAGGCCGGCGCGCTTTACGACGCGCTTGGAGTCTTTAAGAACGCAAATCTCAGCATGAACCGCCTTGAGTCGCGCCCGATTGCAGGAAAACCGTGGAAATACTGGTTTTACTCGGACGTTGTGATTGGCCAGGACGTGAAAAATCCTGAAAAATATATAGAAGATTTCAAGGCCGAATTGCAGAAATGCGCCGAAGACATTAGAATTCTTGGAGTTTATTCGGAATAAAAATTACATCCGCGCGTTAGGGATTGTAGTGGCGTGCCAAAGGCACGTTCCGAAGCGAAAACGAAGTGAAGCGGAGGAATGAAGCGCGGTTAGCGCGGAACCACGAAAAGCCCGGCGGCGAAGCCGCAACGCCCAAAAGGAGATAAATATGGAAAAATATGTGCTTTCAGTTTTGGTTGAGGACCATGCAGGAGTTTTGAGCCGCGTTTCCGGGCTTTTCAGCCGCCGCGGATTCAACATCGACTCGCTCACAGTCTGCGAGACCCACACTCCGGGCCAGTCAAGAATGACGATTGTTGTAAACGGAGACGAGCACGTTCTTGAGCAGATTACAAAGCAGCTTGCGAAACTTGTCGAAGTTATCTCAATCTCCCACAGCCTGCCTTCAAAGACAACGCAGCGCGAAATGGCTTTAATCAAGGTAAAGGCTGCCGGAACCGACCGCGCCGTCATCATCGAGACCTGCGAGATTTTCCGCGCGCACATAATCGACGTGGCGCAGAATTCTGTGATTGTCGAGGCGACAGGAAGCGAGGACAAAATTTCAAGCCTTATCCGCCTGCTTGAGCCTTACGGAATTTTAGAGCTTTGCAAGACAGGCCTTTGCGCGATGGACCGCGGAGAGACAGTCTTAAAATAACGTTTTTGCGTTTTTATATTTTCTGCGTTCTGTATTTGTGCGGACTTTTTCCGGTGAGCTTTTTGAACCAGCGGTCAAACTGCGTAACCGAGCCGAATCCGCACGAAAAAGCAATATCAAGCGTCGTGTCATTTGTATTTTTAAGAAGCTCGCATGATTTTGCAATTCTAAGAGAATTTACGTACTCAACAAAAGTGAAATCTGTGAATTCCTTGAAAAGCCGGCTTAAGTGGCTCGCCGTCATGTTGAATTTCGAGGCGGTTTCTGGAAGATTCAAATCATCGGCGAAATGAGAATTCACCCATTCTATCACCTGGGAAAAACGCTCGTTCATCACAAACGCGGGAAGACTTTCCGCCCTGCTTTCCAAGTTGCGCCGGCTCGCATAGACAAGAATTCCTGTCAGAAGGCTCCAGGCAAGCGGCTCAAAATTTTTCTGCCGGCGCGAAAGCTCGTCTTCAAGCCGCTCAAACAGCGCGCTGATTTTTTTCTGCGCTTCTCCGTCAAACTGAATCAAGATGTTCATTCCTTTCAGGATATTTATGATTTCAGCGGAATGCGGATTTTTTGAAAAAGGCGCGTGGCTGTCGTCATCAAAAAAAACATTGTAAAGCGAGCAGATTTCACCCTCGGCGTTTATCGCGCGGTGAAGAACGCCCGGAGCCACGATGATGAACGCTCCGGCTTTCGCCTGGACGGTTTTGTTTCCGTAGAAAAAAATCCGTTCGCCTGAGACAATGTATAAAATCTCCCACCACGGATGAAAATGCCTGCGCGGATTTGTCAGCGCCTTTGTCTTCCCGACAAGCGTAAATCCTAAATCCGAAGAAGTAAGCCTGAAATCGTCCATGGAATTATTTTACATCAAAAAATATCAAAATATGAACAAATTTTTGAAAAAACGCCAAATTCTGCACAGATTTCAGCAAGAAAGAAGATTAAATTTAATGCAGAAGGTTGGAGAAAAATATGAGAAATTCCGCTGAAACATTGAACTTGTCACAAAAAGAAAACGAGCGACGTTTTCTAATGCTTTCCGGCAGCCAGATGAAAGCTCTTCTTTTTATTTCGCTTCCGCTCGTCTTTTACGCGTGCATCGGCCAGATTTTCCAGCTGATTGACACGATTATCGCGGCGAACATGAGCGCGAACACAGTTTCCACCGTGAGCTTTGTCGCCCAGCTCGAAAAGATGATTATGGCGACAGCGACCGCGCTTTCAATCGGCGGCGGAGTTTTAATCGGCAGGACATTCGGCTCAGGCGACATGCAGAAATTCCGTCGCGAAGTGAACACGCTTTTCTTTCTCGGAATTTTCGCCGGGCTCGCAATTCTAATCATCATAATTCCGCTGATGTATCAAATCCTGAAAATCTTCAAGATGCCGGAAGAGCTGATTGTCCAGGGAACAATTTACTCATCGCTTTTGATTGGAAGCTGCATTTTCCAGTTTATCAACACGGTTTTCTTCGCAATCCAGAAAGCGAAAGGAACCACAAAAATCATAATGTGGGGAAACCTTCTTGTTCTCGGAATCAAAACTTCCCTCAACATTCTGACGATGACTTTAATCAAAAAAGGAATTGTCTCCGCGGACAACGGAATTTATTTTCTGCCGGTCGCGACAATTATCGCGCATCTTACGCTCACCGTGATTGCGTTTGTAAATATGCTGTCGCCGAAAAATCCGTTCCGCCTGAATTTCAGTCTCTGCGAGTTCAAGGGATTTTTCTTAAAGCCGCTCGCGAACTTGAGCGTTCCTGTTTTTCTTGAGAAATTCGTCTTCGCGTTTGGAAAAGCCCTTGTGAACTCAATGTGCGCTTCGCTCGGAACAACGGTCGTCGGCGCGCTCGGAGTAAGCGACAGAATCTGCGGACTTTCGACAAATCCAATCTCCGGTTTTGAAGAGGCAGAGTCGAGCCTTGTCTCAAACAACATCGGCGCAAAGCAAGTCAAGCGAGCAATCAGCTTTTTTTACAGGACGCTTCTTCTCACAACAATTTATTCAGTGATTTTCTTTATCATAACAGGAATTTTCCGCACGCAGATTATCGGGACATTCGCCAAAGGCGACGCGGTTTTCGCAGGCGAAATCGAGCAAATCTACAACTGGGAGAGGCTCGACACAATCTTAGTCGCGCTTAATACGGCTGTAATGGGACTTTTGTACGGATTCGGCAAGACAAAAGTGAGCATGGCGATAAACATTTCGCGGCTTTTCGTGTTCAGAATTCCGTTTCTGCTGCTTTTCATTTACATTCCAAGCCTGTACGCTAAAGTCGGCTTAAGCGGAATCGGCATGGCGATGTGCATCTCAAACAGCTGCACAGGAATCGTGGCCGGAATTTACGCACTTGCATTTATAAGCAAGCTGAAAAAATCAAAAGAAAAGACGCGTCAAAAAGAGAATTCATAATATCCCGGCCAAAACAAAGAAAGGCTGCCCGCATGAAGATTTAACACTTCAAGGGCAGCCTTTTTTTATAAAGATTAAGAATTACAGGCTTCCTGCAACAGCGACAGCGCAGGCTACAGTGCAGCCGACCATCGGGTTGTTGCCCATTCCCATGAATCCCATCATCTCAACGTGCGCTGGAACTGAAGAAGATCCGGCGAACTGAGCGTCTGAGTGCATGCGTCCGAGAGTATCTGTAAATCCGTAAGAAGCAGGACCTGCGGCCATGTTATCTGGATGCAAAGTGCGTCCTGTTCCGCCGCCTGAAGCTACAGAGAAATATTTTTTTCCAGCGAGAAGGCGCTCCTTCTTGTAAGTTCCTGCAACTGGATGCTGGAAGCGAGTCGGGTTTGTTGAGTTTCCTGTGATTGAAACATCGACATCCTCGTGCCACATGATTGCAACGCCCTCGCGTACATCGTCAGCTCCGTAGCATCTTACGATAAGGCGCTCAGGATTGTTTCCGTAAGGAATTTCTTTTACAACTTTGAGAGCCTTGTCAGTTCCCTCTCCGTTGAAATAATCGAACTTTGTCTGAACGTATGTAAATCCGTTGATTCTGCTGATAATCTGCGCAGCGTCTTTTCCAAGTCCGTTCAAAATGACACGGAGCTTGTTCTTGCGGACTTTGTTAGCGTTAGCGGCGATTTTGATTGCGCCCTCAGCGGCCGCGAAAGACTCGTGTCCGGCAAGGAAAGCGAAGCACTGTGTGTCCTCAGAAAGAAGGCGTGCGCCAAGGTTTCCGTGACCAAGTCCGACTTTGCGGTCATCAGCGACGCTGCCAGGAAGACAGAACGCCTGAAGTCCTTTTCCAATGTTAGCAGCGGCAGCCGGGCCAGACTTGTCGCCAGTTTTCTCAGCTTCCTTGATTGCAATCGCAGAACCGAGAACATATGCCCATTTTGCATCCTCAAAGCAAATCTGCTGTGTTGACTGGCAGATTTCATAAGGATCGAAACCGTGGCTCTTGCACAAGTCGCGGGCTTCATTCAGGCCTTTCTCGCCTGTAGAAAATCCATATTCTTTCAAAGCCTTGTCAATCTGCGGAATCCGGCTTTCATAATCTTCAAATAATGTTGCCATAAATGTATACCTTTTTATCCTTTTCGTTCTTTGCCGCACGGATGCGGCTCTTCAACGAAGCTGCATATACGCAAGTTTTGTTCTCAAAACTTGTCGGGATAAAAAATTGCAGGAGAGCAATTTTTTATCCATTACTCCTTGCGAGGGTCGATGAATTTAACTGCACCCTGGTCTTCTGTTACGCGGCCATAGTGAGTTCTAGCCTTTTCAATCGCCTCTTTTGGATCTGTTCCAGCCTTGAGAGCGTCCATCAGTTTTCCAAAGTTAATGCATTTGTAGCCGATAATCTGGTTGTCTTTGTCCAAAGCAAGCTGCTCAACATATCCCTCTGTCATCTCAAGATAGCGAGGACCTGTTTTTCTTGTCGCGAACATTGTTCCAACCTGAGAGCGAAGATTTTTTCCCAAGTCTTCAAGAGAAGCTCCGACTTTCAAGCCGCCTTTTGAGTAAGCCGACTGAGTTCTTCCGTAAACAATCTGAAGGAAAAGCTCGCGCATTGCTGTGTTGATTGCGTCGCAGACGAGGTCAGTGTTCATTGCCTCAAGGAGAGTTTTTCCAATCAAGATTTCGCTTGCCATTGCGGCTGAGTGTGTCATTCCTGAGCATCCGACAGTTTCAATAAGAGCTTCCTCAATGATTCCGTCTTTGACATTCAAAGTAAGTTTGCAGCATCCCTGCTGAGGAGCGCACCAGCCAATACCGTGAGTAAAGCCTGAAATGTCTTTGATTTCTTTCGCCTGAACCCATTTTCCTTCCTCAGGAATTGGAGCCGGCCCGTGATATGCGCCCTTAGCCAAAGGACACATATGTTCTACTTCTGCTGTGTAGACCATAGAATTTCTCCTAAAAATTTTTTGTCTCTTTTTAGGAAGAGACTGTTTCGCGCGTTAAAAACGCCGGTGTACCAAGCCGGCGTCAAAACAACTTTTAAAATTATATTTTTTTTTGGAAATTAAGACAATAAAATTTCGGGCCGCAAAGTCATTGTTAGGAACCGCTAACCAAAAACAAAAAAAGGGGAGAAGTCTCTCCCCTGCGCCGCACTTTCGTTGCGCCGACACCCCACTCTGCGGGGAGCGCCCCGCAACGCCCCCGGAATTCTTTTCCAGGCTAATTTATCTTCTTTATCTTTTTAAAAATCACAAGCAAAACCGCAAGAAGAACAAGAAACGTGATTCCCCAGCTGAGCGGATACGAAACAAAAATACTCTGGTAAGTATGGAAACGCGGAATTTGATAGAAAGTCGCAAGGTAAAGAATTCTTAGTCCGCACGCGCCCACAAGCGTAATAAGCATTGGCGTCATTGAGTAGCCAAGTCCGCGCAAAGTGTTCGCCGTGCAGTCCATCAAGCCGCACAAATAATAAGTCGCCGCAATTACAGCCATTCTTGAGCGCGCCGCATTTATAACCGCCTGGTTGTCGGAAAAAATGCTGAAAACCTGCTGTCCGAAAACCGTGACAAGCGCGCCCAAAATTCCGCCTATAACAACAACACAGGCAAGGCTCCGGACATAAACTTTCACGACTCTGTCAAATTTCCTTGCGCCGCGGTTCTGGCTTACAAATGTCAAGACGCCCTGCGCAAAGCCGTTCATAGAAGTGTAGATAAAGCCCTCGACGCTCTGGCTTGAGCTGTTTCCAGCGACAATAATCGAGCCGTACGCGTTCGCCGACGACTGAATCACAACGTTTGAAATGCTGAAAATCATTCCCTGCACGCCGGCCGGAAGCCCGATTTTCAAGATTTTCGCGAGAATGTCAGCGTGGATGCGAAGTTTTTTTATCTCTAGTTTGAACTCATCTTTTTCCTTCATCAATATGGCTGTGACCAAAACCGCGCTGAAAGTCTGGCTAATCACAGTCGCGAGCGAAACTCCGGCGACACCGAGACCAAAGCAGATTACAAACACAAGGTTCAAGACAACATTTATAATTCCAGCCGCAAAAAGAATGTAGAGAGGACGCTTTGTGTCGCCTTTCGCGCGCAAAAGAGCCGAGCCGAAGTTGTAGACAATCGTAGGCGTGATTCCGCCAAAATAAATCTTTAAATACAAAGTTGAAAGCGGAAGAACATCCTCTGGCGAGCCCATCAGGACAAGAATCGGAGCCGAAAAAGAAACTCCGGCTATTGTAAGAAGAACTCCGCCGATAAGGCTCACAACATAAGAAGTATGGACGGTGCGGCTGACTTCCCTTTTATTTTCCGCGCCAAAGAAATTCGCCGCGACAACGTTAGAGCCAACGCTTATTCCGACAAAAAGATTCACAAGAAGGTTGATTAAAGGCGCAGTCGAGCCCACCGCAGCAAGAGCGTTGCTTCCAACGTAGCGGCCGACAACAATAACATCAGCCGCGTTAAAGAGAAGCTGAAGAAGAGAACTTAAGATAAGCGGAACAGAAAAAATCAGGAGCTTCGAAAAAATCGGCCCTGAAGTCATATCAATCTGATTTGACTTTTTCCCGCTCATAAAAACAAAACCCGAGGAAAGATAAAGTGAAGCACGCCAGCCGCAATACAGAAAATTCCAAGATACTTACGTCCTTCAACAAAAATTTTATCAATAATGCCGGGAAGATTAACATCAACAGACGACTTGCTTTTATACCAGTCGAGCAAAACAGCAAAGCCACCGGCAAGCCCAGCGAGAGCCGGAACCAAGTCACCGACAACAGGAACATCGTACTGAATTGGAGAAAGCAGCTTCATCAATCCCGTCAAAACCATCAGGATTCCAAGAACAAGACGGAACGAAGAATCCTCCAGAAATGGAATTTCAAGAAACTTTGATTTCTTCGCTTTTGAAGAATCTGAAGCAGAATTTACATCATCTGAATCTGACAAATCTGAAAAAATATCGTCATCAGGATTTCCCGAAGACAAAGCATCATCAGAATTTTTCGCCGGATACAAAAAAATAAGTCCGGAAACAATATTCAGCAAAACTGAAAGAAAATAAAACTGAAGCATAAAAACTCCTCGCCGCGGCAAAACTAATGCTTTTCAACCTGGCAGGAAAGTTTTTTCGTTTCCTCGCCAATTTTCACATCAGCATTGATATTAAATATATCATAATCTCGGAAAGTTGTCCGTAAAAACATCTCCCTGCCTTCATATATTTCGCTGATTTCTTTCGAGAAAAGATTCTGGTTGTCCGCATCGTACGCGTCAAAAACTGCCAGAACTTTCGCCGCAGTTCCGCTGTATTTTTCACGCGACTTTTTTACAGGCTCATCGAGCTTAAGGCTGACATAAATTGTGTCTTCAATAGAAAACGCGGAAAGTTTCGCCGGAACGCCAGAAACAAGCCCGGAATTTTTTGAAGGCCCGAAAAATCCCATAAATCCAGTGACAATAATAGCGGCGGCGAGGCAAAAGAAAATCATTCTGTTTGCTTTTGTCGCGACAAGGACACGGAAAAGCCCGCGTTTCTGGCTGAACTCGCCTGAATAATATTTCTGTACAATTTCAGGCGCATTCTTTATGCGTTCCTCGCGGTTGTAATGGAAGACAGGCTTTTCTTCGCCGTCCGCATGCCCCTCTTCAATATTTCTAAAATCCATATTTTCCGATTATTTTTTCAAGAGGGCGGCAAGAAGTGAATCCGTTCGCCACCATACAACGTCGGCGCATTCGTTTTTAACAAACAAGCCTGAAATAATTCCGTTTCCGCTAAGCGAAAGCGTGTAGTAAAGGATTTTTGAATGGTCAACAGACAGCGCCCTTTTCACAATTCTTTGTCCGTCAGGCTGAACCATCTGGACAAGGAAACCGTTTTCATCAGGAATTATAAAGAAAAACCAGCCGTTTTCCGTAACTCCGAGAAAGTTATATGGAAGATTATAAACTTCTTTTGTAAGATTTTCGGTTACCGTGTATTCATACGCAGGAATTTCAAGAGGCTCTTCGTATTTTCCGCTTTCAACATCAAGAGGATAAAGAAGCGTCTTCTCGTAGTCGATTCCAGACTGAACTTTTAGCGCAGGATCAAGCGACGCAATATAATAGTCAACTTTTATATAAAGCTTTCTTTTGTTCGCATCCGGAACAATGTTTTCAATTGATATATATTCAGGAGCATCGTTTTCTTCTTCATGGGCAAGCTTTGGAATCTGCTTGTCGGAAAGAGGAACTGTGTAAAGCAAAAATCCATCTGTATTAAACCAAAAAGATGTAAAACCTGAATTTGTGATGCACACAACAACAAGCTCGTCGTTTTTTGTCGTGTAGATATTTTTTACATAAGAGAACGGAGTTCCGCCAGGCCCCTGCTGGCCTATATAATCAATAAAATTTCCATTGCTGTCGAACCTCAGGACAACATTCTTTAAAAGCGCATTGTCCGTGCTGTCAATCTCCTGGCGCTCAGAAGGCAAAGTGTCAACAGCGTAAA
Organism: uncultured Treponema sp.; assembly: GCA_964538245.1. GTDB lineage: Bacteria > Spirochaetota > Spirochaetia > Treponematales > Treponemataceae > Treponema_D. The sequence goes on along the minus strand of CAZIFO010000010.1, from coordinate 22,316 downwards.
TATATTTTTTCTCATCGACTGTAACCGGGCCGAGCGTGTTAAAAGGATATGAAACTGCTTTTTTTGTTGAATTTTTTGAATTTTCGCCAGCAAAATCAACATTTTTTGTAAAATCTTCGTTGTAATAAAGGCTCAGCAAGTCGCCGTAAGAATTAAGTTCAAGAATTTTCTTCGCCTCGCCGTTGGCAATGTAAAAAAATCCGTCGCGCATATCCATATATGTGCTTACATCGCCAGTTCCGGCAAGGTCGAAAAGATTAAGCTCGTCCTCAAAATTTCCGTAGCCCAAAGAAAAAAGCTTGTTCTCGCCCAGAGAATGGACAAGGCTCGACTTTGCGCAGGATGAGAAAAAAAGGCAAATAAAAGCCGCCGAAACAAGTCCGGCTGTTCTCAGGATTTTTTTCATACCGTTCCAGATGATTTTAATCCGATGTAAGAATCTTGTAAGCTTCTGTCGCGTCGGCGCAGTTCAAAAGAGACTCGCGCACATCCTTGTTCTTAAGCTTTGAAGAAAAATAGCTCAAAGTCTGGAGATAATATGAATGCTGGTTATAAGCAGCCGCAATCATAATCAAGAGACGCACAGGAATATCGTCAATCGACTGGAAATCAATCAGATCATGCTTGCAGATTCCAACCGCCATAACCAAGTCTGTGACAGAGGAAAGGCGCACATGAGGAATCGCGATTCCGCGTCCGATCGCAGTTGACATAAGCTCCTCGCGTTTTAAGATTTCCTCCACGAGCTCTTTTTCATTCTTAATCTGCGGAGCTGTGGCCAAAGTCTGGGCAAGCTCAACAATAGCGTCGTGTTTTGTTGAATGTTCAATAAAAATAATTCTGTCTGGAGAAAGAATGTCTTTTGCTGAAACAGCCTGCTTTGGAGCCGCAGGCTTCTGCGATGAGGAAAGACGCTCGTTCACCCATTTTTCAATCTCTGACTTTTTGAACCGCCATACAGTTCCGATTTTTCCAGAAGGAATCTCGCCTTTCTGCGCCCAGTCATAAACAGTTCTTTCAGAAACTCTAAGATACTTCGCAACTTCTTCAATCGTAAGAATATCGTCTTCCACTTTGTACTCCCCAATAAATCCACTTTCTTTGTATTATTCTTGAAATATTTTGCAAACTTTACGTTTTTTTGTCAAGCGATGTATATTTTTTGTATTATAACTTCTTTTTTCAACTTATTCAGATATATTTTTGGATTTTTACGATATTAAACTCATCAAAAACTTAAGAACGGCTGTCCATTTTCAATTATCAAACTTTTCTTTATAATTGAATCTATGACTAAAAAAGCTCGTTTTTTGATTCCAGTTTGCGCAGTTCTAGTGTTTTTTTATGTGATTCTTGCGGTTAAAATATTGCCGAGAGAAATTCAGTTCAAGCCTGAGTGGACAATCGACATTGACACGGCTTCAGTTTCTTCGCCTGAGAATTCTTCAGGTTCATCAGATTCTGTTATTCCTTTTAAGCTCGGACAAACTTTAGGATATATTTCAAAAAACGGAGAGCTTGTAAACCGGCTGAGCTTTTCCTACAAAGCGGCTGTCTCTGAAAAATTTTACGCGCTTTACGGAACTGATTCAGGACAAATTGATTTTTTTACGCCGGACGGAACAAAATCCGGAACAATTCCGCTCACAGGATTTCCTTATTTCACTGAATCTAAAAAATGCATTTTTCTTCCCGGCGGAGCGTCTTTCGCAGTTCTTGACGACGACGGAGCAAAAAGCTGGAGCTACGACGGACAAGCTCCGATAACAGCGTTTTCAACTTCAAAAAGCGGCGTTATCGCGGGATTTAGCGACGGAGATGTTGTCGCGTTTGACAACGGCGGAAATATAATTTCTGAATACAAGCCGGGCGGAAGCACTTACGAAGTTATTTACGGAGCCGCAATCTCAGACTCAGGAATTTACACGGCGACGCTTTCCGGCCAGGAAAACCAGCGTTTTGTGATTTCAGAAAGACATTCAAAGGAAAACGGCTCAAATTCGTCAATTATTTTTTACAAGACAATGGAAAACGAGCTGAACCGCCAGGTTATCGTGAAATTTACAAAAGATGAGAAAAATGTTTATTTTGATTCCGAGGACGGAGTCGGGCTTGTAAATTTAAAGACTTTAAAAAGCACGATGATTCCAATCCAGGGAAAAGTTATTTCAATAAAGGAATCCGACAGCGGAAACGAAATGTTCATTTTAAGCAAGGAAAACGGAACTTACACAGTTTCAATCGTTGAAGGCTTCGGAGTTCTTGCAGGCTCTTTTTCGTTTGATGCTTCAAGCGCGTGCATTGCATCGGGCGACGGCGCGCTGTTTGTCGGGCGCGACTCGAAGATTTCAAAAATCAAGATTGAAAGGAAATAGGAGAAGTTTAGAAAATGAAAAAAAACGCTAGAAATATTTTAAAGATTGCTTTTCTTGGCTTTGTCTTTCCGGCGCTTCCGACGTTCGCTTTTGACTGGCCGCAGAACGAAATTATGTCAGATTCCTTCTATTCATATTTCGGCCAGCTCCGCGGCGGAACAATAAGCACTTCGCTAGTTTTTTCAGAAAGCAACGAAATAAAAGCCGCGGATTCCGGCCGCGTCCTTGCAGTAATTACGGAGCACGACGAGGACGATCTTTTTAACTCGACCCTCGGAAACGCAGTTATTATCGCGCACAAGGACAATCTTGCGACAGTTTACGCGAATCTTGACAACGAGAACGAAGAAAATCTTTTAAAGATGAAAGATATTGAATCCGGAACAAAGCTTGGAAACACAAGCAACTCCGGCTGGCAGACAGGAGAAGCCTGCCTTGAATTCCAGGTTCTTGACACAAAGAACGGAAATTATGTGAATCCGCGGATTTTGATGCCGAGAATTGGAAACGAGCTTGAGCTTACGCTAAGGAATCTTTCCGCAGTAAATAAAAAAGGCGAGGAATTTGATTTCGGAATTACGAAGATTTTGCAGTCGGGAACTTATTTTCTTTACCGCGAAAGGCAGGAAAACGCGATGCCTTACAAAACGGCGGTTTTTATAAACGGAGCGGCGGCGGATTCAATCAGCTACGACACGCTTTCTTCAAAAAACGGAAAAATCTGCGTGTCCGGGAAAAGAACTTATTCAGTTGAATCAGTTTATCCGGATGAAAACAAGCAGCTTCTGGGCGAAATTATGATTCCGAAAGGAAAAAACACAATTACAGCTGTTGTCCAGGATATTTTAGGAAAAGAACGGCAGATTAGTTATACAATTGAAGCAAGATAATAAAAAGCGTTAGCGCTGGTAGCCCCGGAGTTCCGGAGAGAGCGGAGCGAACGCAGGAATGAGCGGATAGCGAAGGGCGGACATAGCGACACGGAGCGAAGCGGAGTGGAACGCCCAGGCTTTATATTTCTTAAATTTATTTGAATCCTGCCTGATTCCGTGCTAGAATCTGAAAGTATGGAACATAATATGATTACTTCGGCATCGGGCTGGAGAAAAGTTTTCGCGGTTTCGGGCGACGAGAATGACAAAACGTCTGAAATCGGCGAGAACAATAGAATTCTTGCCCTTCTTGCCGCTGATACTTTTGCTGACTATATTCTTTCAAAAAAATCTGCGCCGGTTGTTGTTCTTGGAATTGACACTCGGCCGACAGGCCCTGCGATTGCAGACGCAATGCTAAAGATTTTTATGGCGAGAAAAATCGCTGTAACATACGCCGGAATTATCTGCGCGCCTGAAATTATGGCTTTTAGCCGCACAGCTGACGCTTTTGTCTACATTTCTGCGAGCCACAATCCTGTAGGACACAACGGAATAAAATTCGGCCTGAACGACGGCGGAGTTTTAAATGCGCAGGAAAACGCAAAGCTCGTCGAAGGTTTTAACGACAGATGCCATTCTGATGAAGAAATCAGGAGAATAAAATATCTTGCGACACAATGCGAAAATGAAGATATTGACTGGGTTTACACGGAAAGTGTCGCCGCAATAAAACAGGCGGCCAGCATTTACAGGAATTTCGCGAAGCTCACGATTTCAGGAACTGACAACATCGCGCTCCAGAACAAGCTTTTTGCGACAATCAGGCAGAATGTTCTTTCAAATCCGCTTGGAATTGTCGCCGACATGAACGGCTCTGCGAGGACGCTTTCAATTGACGCGGATTTTTTCAAGGAATGCGGAATTTCTTTTTCAGCAATCAACAACACGCCTGGAAAAATCGCGCACGCAATAATTCCTGAGGCTGAGAATTTGATTTGGTGCGCGGCCGAGATGGAAAGGCTGCATGAGGCGGGAAAATCAGATGTAAAGCTCGGCTACATGCCTGACTGCGACGGAGACAGAGGAAACATTGTTTTCTGGAACGAGCAGGAAAAAGAAGCGCAGGTTCTGCAGGCGCAGGAAGTTTTCGCAGTTTCAGTTCTCTCGGAGCTTGCCTGGGAATATCATATAAATTCTGACAAGGACGGCTTGAACCTTGCCGTCGCTGTGAACGGGCCGACTTCAATGAGGATTGAAGAAATCGCGCATGTTTTTAACGCTAAAGTTTTCCGCGCTGAAGTCGGAGAAGCGAACGTTGTGAACCTTGCACGCGAAAAAAGAGCTGAAGGCTACACGGTCAGAATTCTGGGCGAAGGCTCAAACGGCGGAAACATAACTCATCCGGCGGCTGTTCGCGATCCGCTGAACACAATTTTCGCGCTTGTAAAGCTGCTTGTAATAAGAGATTCTGTTGACGAGGAAGGAAAGACTGAGAAAGGGCTTTTCCATCTCTGGTGCACGCTGAGCGGACAGGAAGACAAATATCATGATGATTTTACGCTTCTTGACGTTATAAACTCGCTTCCAGTCTACACGACAACTGGAGTCGCAGAGGAACGCGCAGTTCTTCATATCACCTCAAAGGACCACGCGCATCTTAAGCACAATTTCCAGAGGATTTTTGAAAACCAGTGGAAAATCCAGAAAGATATTCTCGCTGCAAAATACGGAATAAAATCCTATGAAGCGGTCGCGACTGTAGGAACAAAAGAATTCAGAGACATTGCGGATTATTCTGTGAGCGGCAAAGGCGGACTTAAAATCATTTTTTATGAGGATGATGAAAAAACAAAGCCTCTCGCGTTCATATGGATGCGCGGAAGCGGAACTGAGCCGGTTTTCCGCGTGATGTGCGATGTAAAAGGCCGCAACTCGAAGATGGAGCGCAAGCTTCTTGAATGGGAAACAAAGATGATTCTTAGGGCGGATGAAATCAAATAGATATTAAACGCGGATACACAGTGAATCAGCGTTGAATCTGTAAATAAATTTTTAAGGAGAAATATATGGACAAACAGGAAATCCTCGCTCGCGCGAAGAAGTACATTGAAGAAGAAAAAGACGAGAGATTCCGCAAGGAAGTTGAGGATCTTGTCAAAAAAGAAGACATGAAGGAGCTGGAAGACAGATTCTATCAGACTCTTGAATTCGGAACAGGCGGACTGCGCGGAATCATGGGCGGCGGCACAAACCGCATGAACACACTTGAAATCAACCTTGCCACACAGGGACTTGCAAACTATGTAATAAAGGCGTTCCCGGAAAAAGCGAAAGAAGGAACTTTGAGCGCGGTAATCGCATACGACAGCCGCAAGAACTCAGACGTGTTCGCGGAAGCCACGGCACTTATCCTAGCGGCGAACGGAATCAAGGCGTATCTTTTCACTAGCCTGCGCCCTACTCCGGAACTTTCTTTCGCAATCAGAACTTTAAAGGCGCAGACAGGCGTTGTCGTAACCGCTTCGCACAACCCGCCGCAGTACAACGGCTACAAGGCTTACTGGGACAACGGCGCGCAGGTAATCGAGCCGCATGATGTCGGAATCATCAACGAAGTCAACGCTGTAAAATCTGTAAAGACAATCTCAAAAGAAGAAGCGTTGAAATCTGGAAAGCTCGTTATGATTGACAAGGAAATCGACGAGAAATTCTGGGCTATGTGCAAAGCTCAGCTCTTCCGCCCGGAGCTAATCAAAGAAAAGGCTTCAACAGTAAAAATCGTCTACACTCCGCTCCACGGAACAGGCGCAATGCACGTCGAGAAAGTTCTTGGCGACCTCGGGCTTAAAGTCATCACAGTTCCGCAGCAGAGAGAGCCGGACGGAAGATTCCCTACAGTCGAAAAGCCGAATCCGGAGGAAGCTCCTGCTTTGAAACTCGCTGTTGAGCTTGGCGAGAAAGAGAAGGCTGACTGCGTAATGGCGACAGATCCTGACGCAGACAGATTCGGAACAGCTTTCCCAGGAAAAGACGGAAAATTCGTTCTTGTCTCAGGAAACCAGATGGGAGCACTTTTGTGCGAGTATGTTCTTCTTTCAAGAAAAGAGCTTGGAAAAATGCCTGCAAATCCGGCCGCAATCCGCTCAATCGTAACATCTCCGTTCTGCGACTACATCTGCAAAAAGTACGGAGTCAAGATGCACGAATGCCTGACAGGATTCAAATGGATTGCAGCTGTCGAGGATGAATTCGAGCACAAGGGAACAGAGAACTACGTATTCGGCCTTGAAGAGTCTTACGGCTACAAAGTCGAGAAAGAAGTTATGGACAAGGACGGAGTCTCAGCCGCCGCAATGTGCGCCGAGATGACTTTGTACTGGGCTTCAAAAGGAAAGTCAATCCTTGAGCATCTAGACGATATGTGGAAAGAGTACGGATTCTTCGAGGACCGCGCAATTTCACAGTATTTCCCTGGCTCTGCCGGCAAAGAAGTGATGGCGGGAATCATGGAAAAACTCCGCAACGAAGGCCTTAAAACTCTCGGCGGAAAGAAAGTGCTTGAAATCCGCGACATCGAAAAGAGCGTTTCTTATGATCCTAACTCGCCTGACAAAAAAACAAAGATTGCGCTTCCAAAGTCAAACGTGCTCCAGTTCGTGCTTGAAGGCGGAACAATCGTCTCGGCCCGTCCGTCAGGAACCGAGCCTAAAATCAAATTCTACATAAACTCGCGGACAGAAGTTAAGACAACTCTGGACGAGGCAAAGAAAGAGTCGGCTGAAGTCTGCGACAAGATTTCCGCTGAAATCAAAAAAGTCCTTGCAAGCGCATAAATAAAAAATGCAAACCGCGGCAGATAATTTTTACCGGCTGCGGCTTGCAGCTATCTTATGGCAAAATCTAGACTTCACTTGATGACAGACTACAAGCGGCTTCTGAAGATTTTTGACTCCGGAGCCGTTTTCTGCGCAGTTGACACTGAAACAACCGGGCTAAAACTTTACGAAAAAAATCCTGAAAATCAAGACGATAAAAAACTTCTGAACCGGATTATTGAAATTGGAGCCGTAAAATTCAACAAGTCAGGTTTAATTTCAAAATTCGACGCGCTAATAAATCCAGGAACTTCTCTTCCGCCTTTTATCAAAAATCTCACTCACATAGATGATGAAATGCTTTTTGAAAAGCCTTGTTTTTCCGACGTTTCAGACGCATTCCTTGAATTTCTTGAAAATGGCGAAGGAACGGAAGGAACAATAATTGTTGCCCACAACGCGCAGTTTGACCTTCGCTTTTTGAACGCAGAGCTTGAAAACTGCGGAAAGCAGCGCCTTAAAAACCACGCGGTTGACACGCTCAGGCTTTCAAGAACCGCTTTTCCAGAAAAAAAAAGCTGGACGCTTCAAAATCTCGCCGCAGATTTTAAAATTAAAGTTCTCTCCGCCCACCGGGCAGACGACGACGCGAGAGTCTGCATGGAAATTTTCAAAAAATGCCTGGAAGAAACGAAAAGGAAAAAAATTGCAAAAGAAAAGACAACATTAAGCCTTGCCGCGCAAGCCCTGCTTTGACAGTGCAATTGACTGTAAAAATCGTAAATGTTAAAATAAAATCTATCTTTTAAAATATCAAAAGGATTAAAAAATGAAAAAAGGTTATTGGATCGGCTCGTTTATTGTTTTTATACTTGCTGTAATCTGTTTTGTTGTTTTTGGTGTTGGAACTGAAATTATCAGCGCGGTAACAGGAGCCGGACAGCCAAATTCATTCGGAAAATATGATGGAAAAGACATCGAGCTTGTTCCAGGTTCTGACTTTGCAAACGCTGTTCAGAATTATTCAAATTATTTTCAGTCGCAGGGACAAAACCTTGACGAGAACGCTTATTTCTACATTTATAGCTACGCTTTCAACGCGGCTGTTCAGTCTGCGGCCTACAAGGAAGCTGTAAGAAAATCAGGATATGCGCCTAGCGAAAAGCAAATTTCCAGAGTCATGATTCCTTACTTCTCAAACAACGGAAAATATGATCCTTCACTTTACGCGCAGTTCTCAGAATCAGACAAGGCGAATCTCAAGAAAGACATTACAAACAGCTTGACTTATCAAAGATTTGCAGATGACATTTTCGGCTCGGACGAAAATCTTTTTGGAGCGAAAGCTTCATCTAAAGAGGCTGATTTTGTTGACACAATGGCTTCAACAAAAAGAGGATTTGAAGTCGCTTATTTTGACAAAAACGATTATCCGGACTCAGAAGTTCTTTCTTTTGCCGCAGAAAACAAGGATAAATTCACAAAATTCTCGCTTTCAGTTATCTCAACAGAAGACGAATCAGAAGCGAAAAAAATTCATAACCAGCTGACAAACAACGAAGTTACTTTTGAAGATGCAGTTTCTGAATATTCAAAGAAATATTACAGCAACTCAGAAGGAAAAATCACAAACGACTACGCTTATCAGATTTCATCAAATCTTGACAGCGAAAATGATTTGTCAAAAATTTCGGCTCTCAAAAAAGATGAAATTTCAGAGCCTGTAAAAATGAAAAGCGGATATGCAATCTTTAAATGCACAGATGATTCAAAAGCTGCGGATTTTTCAGACGAAAAAACATTGAGTGATGTTAAATCTTACCTCCGTTCAAATGAGTCAGGACGGATCGAAGATTATTTTATGGCGAAGGCAAATGACTTTGTAAAAGCTGCAGAGAACAATGATTTTATAAAAACAGCTGAAGAACTTGAAATCAAAACTGCAGAAGCAACTCCGTTTCCGTTGAACTACGGCGAGCTTTCGTTTGCAGATAAAATCACCGCAGACGATGTTCCGGCTCTTTCAAACGCGGGAACAAACGAGAATTTCCTTGAAAAAGCTTTTGCGCTTAAAGAAAATCAGATTTCAGAGCCGATTGTGAATGGAAATTATATCGTTGTCTTGAAACTTGCAGAGACTGAGAATGTTGAGCTTTCAGACAGCGAAAAAGAGCTTGTTGCACAATCTCTCAAAAACTACGACCTTGCAAGCGCACAGACTGCGATTCTCACAAGCGACAAAGTTCAGAACAACGTTGCGCAGACTTATTTTAAGTCAATTCAAAATAAATAGCCGATGACTATTCTCTTCGGGCCGGAAACGGCTCTGGAAAAGCCCTGTCTAGTTGATACTGGCCGGGGCTTTTCTGTTTCTTACAAGAACAGGCTTCTCTACTCAAAATACGCGCCGGAAAAAACGATTTTAAGCGTTGTTTCTGACTTGAAGATTCTTCCAGGAACGCTTTTTGTAATTTCTTCTCCAGCCTTATGGTACGGACTTGAGACGCTCATAAAAAAACTTCCGGAGAACTGCTTTATTCTTGCAACTGAAGCCGAAAAAGCGCTCTATGATTTTTCGCTTGCCTGTCTTGATAAAATTGTTCTTAAAAATCCAGAAATCAAAGAAAAAATCATGTTTCTTCCGCCGGAGAAGCTTGATTATATTGTAAATATAATTTTCAGCGGAACAGATTTTCCGCCGCTTTATAATTTCAGGCGCGCAGTTTATCTTGAATTTTCGGGCGGCTCAGCTTTTCACAGGGAGCTTTATCAAAAAATCAGCTTCCAGGTGCAAAACACAATCGGCTCGTTCTGGAAAAACAGGCTGACTTTGACAAAACTCGGGCGGCTTTATTCACGGAATATTTTTAAGAATCTTTCCCAGATTCCTTATTCCATCGATTTCTCAGTTTTTAAAGGCAAAATCAGCCGGCCGATTTTTATTTTCGGAGCCGGAGAAAGCACAGTTGAAACATTGCGGACAATTTCTAAAAAAGAACTTGACAAATGCTTTGTTCTGTGCGTTGACGCAGCTCTTCCGGTTTTAAGCGCATTCCAAATAACGCCGGACGCAGTTGTCGCTGTGGAAGGCCAGCTTGCCATTGAAAAAGCCTACATTGGAAACGCGCGCTTTAATTCTATTCTTTTCGCCGACATGGCCTCAAGAACAAGCGTCCTGAAACATTCGTCCAAGGGATTTTCATTTTTTTCATCGCGCTTTACGCAGGCAAAATTTCTCAGCAATTTGGAAAGTCAGAATTTTTTCCCTGCGGCAATTCCGGCCCTCGGTTCTGTCGGACTTACAGCCTCATATCTTGCGCTTTTATTAAGAAAATCAGATGAAATCCCGCTTTTTGCCAGCGGACTTGATTTTGATTTTTCACTCGGAAAAACTCATGCGCAAAACGCTCCGGCGCATATTGCGCGGCTAATAAAATCAAACCGTCTAAAAAAAATTGCAAACTATGACGCGGCGTTCAAGCCTGGCGCAAAGAAAGTTGGAAATTCCGGAGGAAAGGATTTTTTCACAGACATTTCACTTTCAGGCTATGCGGAATCTTTCAGGGACACTTTTTCCGCGGCAAAAAATTTCTTCAACTGCACGGATTTCGGGCTAAATATCGGTCTGCCGTTTGTAAGCGCGAACCAAGTGAATCTTTATCTTTGCCAGCATGAAAAAAAATCTCCTCACGGTGCGGAATTTGTTCAAGCAGATAAAATTGTTCAAAACAAAAGAAAAAATGAAATCATAAAATATCTTGAAAACGAAAAAGATGCTCTGGAAAAGATAAAAAATCTTCTCGCAAACGGAAAAAATTCAAATGAAACGCAGGAAGACTTTGAAAAGGAATTAGATGATTTGATTTCGGAACGTGAATATCTTTTTCTGCATTTTCCGGACGGCTACAAATGCGACACAAAAAACATCAGCTTTTTAAAGCGCGTACGAAGCGAGATTGATTTTTTTCTAAAAGACATAAAAAAATCTATAAACTGCCTGAAATCTTAATATATTACGCTCAGCTATCAAGGACAAACACAGAATTTTTTCCGGCGCGCTTTGCATTATACAAAGCTTCATCAGTTTTTTGGAAGAGAGAATCTATATCTTTTGAATCTCCGCAAAAGCAAAGCCCAATGCTCGCATGGATTGTCGGAGTTTTTTCATTATCGTTTGGGAAAATTTTCGTTTTATTTAAAGTTGCAAGAAGCTCTCTGCATTTTTGAGCCGCGCTTTCAATTGTCAGGCTGCTGTTCACAAGAATTACAAATTCATCTCCGCCGAATCTTCCGGAAATATCATTTTTTCCAAAAACCATTCGGATTGCCTCTCCGACCATCTGCAAAACATGGTCGCCTGTAAAATGGCCAAAAGTATCATTTATCTGCTTAAAATAATCAAGATCCATGATTACGAGAATTTCATTTTTGGTCTGGGAAATTGCCCTTCTCGCTTCCCTAAAAAAAGCAGCCTTATTCAAAAGTCCTGTAAGCTCGTCAGTATCGCGCTCATTTTCAATCAGCTGCCTTAGCCTAAATTCCCGGATACGGATTTTCGCAAGATGGAAACTTGGGATTAAACTTATGCAATAAAAAGTAGAAATGTAGAAAATATCAACTGAATAATGTGAAAAATTTTTATGCAAAACTGAAAGCGTGCAGAAAAGAATTCCGGCAAACATTGAAACGATGAAAAATCTCTGCGGCCTTTCGATAAAAACAAGCGGAAATCCAAATTCAAGGACAACATAAACAACGGCAAAATCATCCGGATATTCAAAAATTCCAGAATAAATTGAAAACGCATACAAAATAATATAGAACGCGTAAACCAATAAAATTATATAGCGCGCTTTTTTTATGGAAAGGGACTTGCAGCAAACAGCAACAAATCCCAATAAGAAAGACGTCAAGCCGTAAATTATAGGATAAGCAAACACCGTCCAGCGTATGAAAAGAGAAATAACTGTAAGAATCAAAAAAAGAAAAAATCCAAAAGATGCGCAGCGGACAAGGATTCTTTTGTCAGTTTCGTAAACATCTTGGCTAACAGAATTCCATTCAGCAGATGTAATTACATTTTTTGAAAGGAAATCGTTTATTATTTTCTTTATTTTGTCCATAAAATTATTCCTCTCTCCGCATCTGCAATTACTCGTCCTTTTCTTTTAAAACCGCCAGGAACGCCTCCTGAGGAAGCTCAACGTTTCCAATCATCTTCATGCGTTTCTTTCCTTCCTTCTGCTTTTCAAGAAGCTTACGTTTTCGCGTAACATCTCCACCGTAGCACTTGGCAAGCACGTCTTTTCGCACAGGATTCACAGTTTCGCGCGCGATAATCTGGCTTCCGATTGCGCCCTGGATTGCAATCTTGAACTGATGGCGCGGAATCTCATCCTTTAAGCGCTCGCACACTTGCTTTGCCCTGGCCGCGGCTTCCGGCTTGAACGCGAGCTGCGCAAGAGCGTCAACTGGCTTTCCGTTAAGCAAGATGTCAACTTTCACAAGCTCAGTCGGCTTGTAGTCTGTAACCTCGTAGTCGAACGAAGCGTAGCCGCGGCTGTAGCTTTTAAGCTTGTCATAGAAATCAAAAAGAACTTCGGCAAGCGGCATATCATAAGTCAGCTCGACTCGTTTCTCATCAAGATATGTCATGTTTGTCTGCATTCCGCGCTTTTCGGTGCAAAGATTCATAATTGAACCGATATATTCAGACGGAGTGATAATCGAAGCGTTTATATAAGGCTCCCAGGCTTCCTGGATTTTTGTGACAGGATACTCGGTCGGATTGTCGATGATTTTCTCCTCGCCGTTCGTCATCTTTATCTTGTACTGGACCGAAGGCGCGGTAAAAATCACGGCCTGGTTATAATCGCGCTCAAGCCGCTCCTCGATAATCTCAAGATGAAGAAGCCCCAAAAATCCGCAGCGGAAACCGTTTCCAAGCGCAAGCGAGTTGTCTTTTTCATAGACAAGGGAAGCGTCGTTGAGCTTTAGCTTTTCCATGCTGTCTTTAAGCTCCTCGTAGTCGTTGGAGTCCATCGGATAGATTGAAGAGAAGACAACAGGCTTTACTTCCTTGAATCCTTCTAGCGGCTTGTCAGCAGGATTTTCCGCAAGCGTCACAGTGTCGCCGACACGAACGTCGCTTACAGTCTTGACTCCAGCAATAATATAGCCTACATCGCCCGCCTCAAGATAAGGCTTTTCCTCATAGTTAATCTTGAAGATTCCAATCTGGTCAACCTTATAGTCAGTGTTTTTCGCCATAAAACGGATGACATCGCCTTTCTTGATTCTTCCGTTCTTTACGCGGATGTGGACAACAACTCCGCGGTACTCATCATAATGGCAGTCAAAAATCAGAGCCTGGACTTTTCCATTTGGATCACCTGTAGGGGCCGGAAATTTTGTGACAATCGCTTCCATAAGCTCGTCAATTCCCTCGCCTGTTTTTGCGGAAACACACACCGCATCATTGGAGTCAAGTCCCAAGTCATGGTCAATCTGTTTTTTTACAGCTGGAATATCTGCGCTCGGAAGATCGATTTTATTGATTACAGGAACAATCGCCAGATTGTGCTCCATCGCCATGTAGAGATTTGAAACTGTCTGGCTTTCAACTCCCTGGCTCGCGTCAATAAGAAGAAGCGCGCCTTCGCACGAGGCAATAGCGCGGCTAACTTCATAGGAAAAGTCAACGTGGCCCGGAGTATCGACAAAGTTCAGCTCGTAGTCATGGCCGTCCTTTGCGCGGTACGGAATTGTTACGGCCTGGCTTTTAATTGTGATTCCGCGCTCGCGCTCAATGTCCATGTTGTCAAGAATCTGGTTCTTCATCTGGCGGTCGTCAATAATTTTCGCTTTCTGAATCAGTCTGTCAGACAAAGTTGATTTTCCATGGTCAATGTGCGCGACAATGCAGAAATTGCGCTTGTATTTCATTTCGGTCATTTTGTTTTCCTTAAAAATAATACGGGCTGTCGAGCGGAGCTGCGAACGCCATGTTTATATCAAGATATCCTTTCTTGCGGTTTTTTGAATGCAGTTCAACATACAAAACAGATTTTTCATCATTAAGTTTTAAAGTGACAATTTCAACAGGATCATTTTCGCTGAATCCGTACTCATCGGCAATAGAACTTGTTATTATGCTGTCCACATAATATTTCCGTGAACTTGTAGCCGACACAGATGTAAGCTTCATTCCAAAGATTGGATAAGCGGAGTTTGCGAATAAATCGCTTTTGTAAATCACATATCCAGGCTGCTCCGGACGAACAGCAAGATAAATAGTCTCCTCTTTTGTTTCCTCGCCGCGAAGATATTTTATCTTTACAATTGACTTGGCAGGATTTTTCATCATTGTATCCTGAATATCCTCAAGCGAAGTGATTTTCTGCCCGTCAAATTCTGTAATTACATCTCCAAGATGAAGCTTTGCGCGGCTTGCGCTTCCTCCGGGAAGAATGTACTGAATTTCAAGTCCTGCGTTCCGGCCTAAATCACGCTTTGTATGGCCATAACATCCGAGCCAAGGATGATTTATTTTTCCGCCGGCATACAAAGCAGGCAAAAGGCTTTTCAAGTATTCAACTGGAATTGCGAAATTAAGTCCATCGTACTGAAGCATTCCTGCAAAAACGACAGCCTGCACATTTCCATTCTCATCGATGCAAGGCCCGCCAGAATTTCCTCCGTTAACGGCAGCGTCAATCTGCATTACGTCGCCTAAAGAAAAAAGCTTTCTGTCAACGGAGCTTACAATTCCGCTCGTAATAGTTCTCTCAAGCCCGACTGGCGAACCAATCGCGTAAACTTTGTCGCCGACTTCAAGATCTTCGCTGGAGCCAAGCTTAAACACATACGGAGCTTCAACCTCCGTTTTTAAAAGCGCAAGATCAATTTCAGGATCCCAGCCAATAACTTTCGCAGGAATTCTTGTGTCAGTATCTTTTCCGACTTTTACATAGAGTTTTGTGTAGCTTGAGCTTTTATTCTCGACAACATCTTCAATCACATGATTGTTTGTGACAATATATCCGTCTTTAGAGATAAAAAATCCTGAGCCGATAACGCGGTCCGCATAGCCCATTCCGTTCTCGACTTTGATTCCTTTGTCAACCCAGATTGTAACCGTTCCGTCAATCAGCTCGGAAACTTTTCTTTCAGGATTTTTAGAAGGAACCGAAGAAAGTCCGGGGACTTTCTGGTTATGAAGCTTGTCAAGCTCAGCTCCATTTTTTGAAAGAGAATTTATTTCAGGATAATTAACATTTTCAAGCGAAGTGTAAAGCCGCTTTGCATTGAAAAAATCTTCATCTTCCACGAATTTATTGAATTCGCTTACAACTTTATCATAACATTGCGAAAGAATATCCTCATCTCCAAGAAGATAAGCGCGCCACAAAGCCTGGACAGAATTATCATCCATCAGCGAAGTGATTCTTCCAGCCTCCTGCCGCCTGGCATCTTCCTGCGTATAGTCAATATCGGAATAAATTTCATCAGGATCTTTTACAGTCGCGCATGAAAAAATCATCGCAAAAGCTAAACAAAAAAAAGCAGTTCTAATTTTTTTCATCATTATTCACCGTCGCGGAAGGAAGTTTTTCAGCAAAAATTTTATCTTCAATTCTTACAGCAATGAACCTTTCAGATTCATCCTCAACAATAATACAAACACCTTGAGAATCTATCTGGTTAATCTTCTCAATTATTTTTTTCTCGGAAGATGATTTTGAAACAGAAGCTCCGTCATTTTCTTCGGAAAGCCAGTAAAAATTATCATTTTCACCTTTTTCTACAGAAAGATTTTCATCGCCTGCTTTCACATCAACAGGAACGCTGTCAACAAATTCCACCGTCACGACTTCATTTTTCAAAGGCTCATAGAACATCGACTGCTCATGAATTTTTCCGTCCGGCGAAGGAAGCTTTACATATCTGACATCCCACTTTCCGTCCGAATTTGAATCCCAAGTAGAAATTTTTCCTCCGCCAGCTGTATATTCTTCCGCAAAATCCGGAATTGTATCGCCGTTCTTATCAATTTTTATTGATTTCAGATAAATTCCAGTTTGTGACGCAGCATGCCCGAACAAATTTGTAATAATTTGCATTTCATCTTCTTTTGAAATGAAATTTTCATTCAAATCATGTGAATATCCATATTCTTCGACAGTTTCAAAAATTCCGTCGCCGTCCATATCAACAAGGCGGGTAACTGGAAGTCCGTTTTCAAATTTCGCAACAGCATAAGTTTTTCCATCAACAGAATAAGTTGCCTCCTGCGCGAATCCGTTCAAAAGAGTCACTCTAACGGATGCATTTTTGCGCTCTTTTGATGAAATTGTATAGCTCATCGCGGAATTAATCAGTTTCTCACCGCTTAAGTCAAGATTTTCTAAATCTTCGGGAACAGGAATAAAAAAATCAATATCAAGATTCTCTTTAGCAGTTTGTTCAGCTTCAATTGAAAAAGGGCACCAAGCCAATGAATCGGCAATAATATCAAAACTTACATTTTCAGAGCTGGAATTTTCTGAATTAAAATTATATACAATCTGACGGATAAACGGCCAGTTTTCATAAGTAATTTTAAGCGGCGGAGAATCAAGCGAAAGATTTAGAGGAACGCCAAAATCACATTCGCTAGTCCATTCATTTTCATCGTCCTCGTTTTTATCATAAGAAATAGATATTGGACGGCCACGTTCATACTTTACAATCATATTGACCGCCAAATCACCATCGGTGTCAATCAAAAGAGTTCCGCCGTATGAATTCAAGTATTCGCAAAGCTCTTTTTTGTTTTCTTCATCTTTTATTGATTTTATAAACTGGCGCAAAACAGGAAGAGAAACAGATTTATCAGAAAAATCATAAAAATAATCCAAAGCGGAACGCTCATCAATTAAGCCGAGCTCCAAAGCCAGGGCTGGATACAATGGCGATTTTTCACCGCGAGCATTGAAAGCCTTTACGAAACGCGACTTTTGTTCAGGATTTTCAATAAAAAAAGAAGCCAGAAGCTCAATTTCAGGATCTGATTTTAAATAATTTGAAATTGAAGCAAAAAAACTGTCCGCAATCTTTTGGACAAGCTCATCCATATTGTAATTTTCATCATCAGATTTTTCATTAAGCAGCTCATATTCAAAGCTGTAGAAAAGTCTTGGAAATCTTTCATCTTTTGGATAAACTCTCCTCGCCGCATCAATCTTAAGGCGCGCATTTTCAATGCTCTCGGCAGTCCGCTCATTATAATAAGCCTTTGCCCTGATGTACTCCGCATCTGAAGAATAAATAAAAGGATTCTGGTCTAGAACAGAAACAGCCTCGCTGAATTCTCGAGTTGAACAAAGAAGATCTGCGTAAAGAATTCTCGCGCCGTCTTTGTTATAATCAACCCATTCGCCTCCTGCCAAAGATTTCGACACAAGAGAAAGAACTTCAGATTTTTTGTCGCCGCGGTTCATTTTCGCCGCCGCATTTATATACCATAAGTCGGCAATACCATCGTCGTAAGCAAGTCCGATTTTAGATGCGGAAACAGCCTCGTCCCAGTTTTTATCAGAAAAATTCTGCTTTGCAAGCTGCAAATATCTTATTGCTGTGCGCCTGTTCGCTACAGAAGCTGAATTCTGCGTCGTCTGACAGAACAAATTTTGACAGAAAAAACAAATCAAAGCGAAAAACAAAGGAAAAACTTTTTTCGGCATTTTCATATCTTATTGATTTTATCCGATTTTTACATGATTCACAATCATTTTAAAATTCAGATTTTTAAATTGGAGCTGAAACTTTCCATTCAGGAAACCCAAAATTCTTTCCCAGAATTGAAACGGCCTCAACGCCGCCTTGAATTTTCCGCACGACAGGAATCAAGTTTCTTTTGCATTCCGGAACCTTCCAGTCAGAAAAAACATCTGAGATTTTTTTTAATCTTCCGTCCGCCGCCCTGATTTTTTCGCCTGGCTCCGCGCTTCCGACAAAAAAAGGAAGAGAAATCTCAAACATAACTTTTTCAGTTTTTTCAAAGTTTATGTTCTCAACGCAAAGAAAAGTTTTTTTATCATTTTCTTCTATATAATACTTCACATTATGAAATTCAAAAGAATCAGTTTTGCTTGTAAAAATAAAATTATATCCAAAAGAAACAGTCTTTTTTTCTTCCGGCGCAGTTTGATTTTGAAAGATGATTTTTTCGTTGTTCAAAATAATTTTTAGATTTTCAAACGCAAGAGAATTTTTCTGATTTTTTTTCCACAAGCAAATTTTTTCAACAAGCTTGAACGGAAATCTTTCTCCAAAACCAATTTTGTTCAAAACGCTATAAATTATCCTGCGCTGAAGAGCCGGCTCAGCTGAAAAAAAAGCCTCGCGGCCAATTTCAGCCCGATTTTTTTCAATCTTTAAATTTTTTTCTAGAATTTCATCCGCGTTTTTCTGAACAAAAAAATTATCATCAGACACTTTTTTCGCGGAAAGAAGAACAGAATTCTTCCAGCCGGAAAAATTTTCATTCAAGAACGGAACAAGAACATTCCGAATTTTGTTTCTTGAATACTGATTTTCAAAATTAGTTGAATCTGTCCGCCAGCCAATTTTTTTTTCTTTTAGATAAGTTTCAATTTCATCGCGCGTAATCTCCAAAAGCGGCCGGATTATTTTTCCTCTTGTCCGCGGAATTCCGCCGAGGCCTTCGCTTCCGCTTCCGTTAAAAAGCCGCATTAAAATTGTTTCAGTCTGGTCATTCTTGTTGTGGGCAAGGCAAAGCGCGGCAAGATTTTTTGATTTTATGAATTTTTCAAAAGCGCTGTACCGCATTCCGCGTGCCGCTTCCTCAATTCCTTTTTTGCGGCGTTTGGATTCAAGGGCAACATCTCCAGGCGCAAAAGCAACTGTCTCGCATTTTACGCCAAGATTCTTGCAAAGGCTTTCAACATAAGCCGCGTCTCCGTCAGTTTCAGTTTTTGCTCGGATTCCATGGTTAACTGTTATGATTTCAAGGCAGTTCTTTTTTCCGCTTTTTCCCAGAATTTCAGAAAGCGAGGCCAAAAGGGAAACCGAGTCTGCTCCTCCGGAAACCGCGGCGCCGAGAGGATTTTTTTCGCTTAAGTCTTCAATTTTTATTCCGCAGGAATTTAACCCCAGCAGAACTTTCTCTTCAAATTCGTTCATAAATAAAAAAAGCCCCCGCTCTCAAAGAACAGGGGCAAGCTGTCAAATCAAAAAACTAGCGTGCAGGAGCAACAGTTACAAGAACTGTGTCAGCAGGAGTAATCAAAGTGATTTTGTCGCTAAGTCCCAAATCGCTAACTTTGTAAAGATCTCCAATATTTACTTTTGAAATATCGCCGACAACGCGGACAGGAATATCTTTTGGAAGAGCTTTTACAACGATTTCCGGAACGTGCTTAACCAAGAATCCTCCCTTGAGAACGCCGGCAGGAGTTCCAGAAAGCTGAATCTTGAATTTGCGTGTGATTGGCTTTGTGTTTGTAACAGCGTAGAAATCAGCATGAAGAACTGAATCTGTGATGATGTCATATTCTGTGTCGCGGATATAAGCATCTGTCTTTTTTCCGTCAACATCAAGTGTGATAAGAGTTGTCGCAGTGATTGTGCGCCAAACTTTGTTGAATTCAACAGCATCAACAGTGATTGATGTAGCTTTTCCAGCCTCGTCATAAACAACAGCAGGAATTTTTCCTTCCGCGCGGAGATGTTTCGCAACTTTTTTGCCAGTCTCGTTGCGGACAGTTGCTTTAATAACAAATTGATCCATAATAATTGGACTCCTAAAAATAATTTTCTGGAAAAAACTCGAGATGGCAGCAAATAAAAAAAGCTGCAAATTAAGATAAATACTTAATGCGCCCCATCGTTCGTCACGCCAGAGAGCTTTCCGTTTGATATTTGTTTATTATATCAGACAGAATATTTTGTTTCAAGGAAAAAATTCTGTCTGATATTTCATCATAGGCTTGCGCAACAAACTAAATCGCGCCAAAAGACATGTTCCGTTCTTCTAAAATCAGCTTGCAAATCCGCCCTGCTTTACCTGGAAATGCGAGAATTCCATGCTGAAGCTCGCCCTTCCCTGAGTTACGGAGCGGAGATTTGTCGAGAAGCCGAACATCTTGGCCATTGGAGCCGTGCAGTAGACAATTTCGCCAGTTGATTTTGAGTCCTGGCCCTGAATCATTCCGCCGCGCTGTGTAATCTGGCTTATGGCTTCTCCTACGAATTCAGCCGGGCATGAGATGTCAACTTTCATGACAGGCTCAAGGATTTCATTTCCGGCTTTTTTCGCGGCCTCCTCAAACGCCTCCGCAGCGCACGCTGTAAAGGCAAAAGGAGACGCTGTAAGCTCGTTGTAGTCAATATCTGTGATTTCAACGCTCACGTCCGCGCAAGGATAGCCGTACTGGATTCCTGACGCGAACGAATTTTCAATTCCAGTCTTGATTGCGTCGTAAATCTCATCCGGAATTTCATTCTTATGGACGTCGCAAACATAAACGTTGCCAGCGTTGTCCGCAGATTTCTTGATTTTAAGAGTAAGGCCAGCGTAGTTGTCCTTTCCTGAAAGGTTTTTCTCCCATTTTTTCGTCACTTCCGCTTCTCTGGAAACTGACTCGCGGTAAGTTACCTGCGGCGCGCCGACATTCGCCTTTACGCCGAAGTCTTCCTTCATTCTTGTTACAAGAACGTCAAGATGAAGCTCGCCCATTCCTGAGATAATAAGCTGGCCTGTCTCGGCGTCCTCATGGCTTGTGAATGTAGGATCCTCGCGGCTTAAGATAGCGAGAGTCTCCATAAGCTTATCCTTGTCGGAAAGAGTCTCAGGCTCAATCGCAACAGAAATGACAGGCTCCGGGAATTTCGGGCTTTCAAGAAGAACAGGAAGCCCCTCGCTTGCAAGCGTGTCGCCAGTCTGGGCAAGTTTAAGCCCTACAAAAACTGCGATGTCGCCGGCAGAAACGCTGTCCATCTGCTCCATGTGGTTCGCGTTCACGCGGAGGATTCTGTTCACTCGCTCGCGCTTTTTCTTTCCGACGTTCAGATACTGGGTTCCAGCTACGAATTTTCCTGAATAGACACGAACAAAGCAAAGCGCGCCCATTTCCCTGTCCTGCTGGATTTTAAATACAAGTCCGACAGGCATCTTCTTCTCGTCGCAAGGAAGCTCAACTACTTCCTCCTTGTCTTTCTTGTGATGGATTCCCTTTGCAGGCGGAACGTCTGTCGGGCACGGAAGATAGTCAACAACAGCGTCAATCAGCGGCTGGATTCCCTTGTTGCGCCGCGCTGTTCCCAAAAAGCACGGAACAAGTTTTCTTGAAATTGTGCACTTTCTAAGCGCAGCCTTGAGCTGCTCGTTTGTGATTTCGCCGCCCTCAAGATAAATCATTCCAAGGTCGTCGTCAGCGGAAGCAACAGCGTCAATCATCTTCGCGCGCCATTCCTCCGCCTGTTTCTTGTATTTGTCCGAGATTTCAGATTGAGTCCAGGTCTCGCCCTCGTCGTCCTCGTTCCATCTCAGCTCTTTCATCGTCATAAGGTCGATAAGACCCTCAAACTCCTCGCCCTGCCCCATCGGAATCTGCATAGCGACAGTCTCGGCTCCGAATTTATCTTTTACATCTTTTACGCAGTAGAAAAAATCAGCTCCGACTCTGTCCATCTTGTTTACAAAGACAATGCGCGGAACATTGAACTCGTCAGCCTGCCTCCAGACTGTCTCTGTCTGAGGCTGAACTCCGTCAACTGCGCACAAAACGGCAACCGCTCCGTCAAGAACACGGAGCGAGCGCTCAACTTCCGCAGTAAAGTCAACATGTCCCGGAGTGTCGATGATGTTAATCGTGAAGTCTTTCCATTTTGTAGTGATTGCGGCCGACGCGATTGTAATTCCGCGCTCCTGCTCCTGCTTCATAAAGTCCATTGTGGCCGCGCCGTCGTCAATCTCGCCAATCTTGTGGATTTTTCCGGTGTAATAAAGAATTCTTTCTGTTGTTGTTGTTTTTCCAGCGTCAATGTGCGCCATGATTCCGATATTGCGCAGCTTTTTTAGGTCAATAGACATATTTTTCTCCAGTTGAATAAAAAGGCAACCGCCCAGCTGGTTGCTGAATAAAAAAGGCATAAAAAAAGGGAACATCAAAACGATGTTCCCCATTTTACGTGAGCCACGATGGACTCGAACCATCGACAGCCGCCTTAAAAGGGCGGTGCTCTAC
>CAZIFO010000009.1:0-101712 GCA_964538245.1 uncultured Treponema sp. | reverse complement strand
TTCCCATGCGCGGAAAAGCGAAATATAAAAAGAAAACCTGAATCAAAAGCGGAGTATTCCGCGAAAATTCAATGTAAACTGCCGCAATCTGATGCAAGACAGGAACTTTCGCGTAACGCACAACCGCGCACAAAAGCCCTACAAGAATCGAAAGAAAAATGCCCGCGAGCGAAAGCTTGAGCGTAACCAAAGCCGCCTGCGCAAACATCGGGATAATTTGTTTTATAAAATCGTAATCCATTTATTATCAACTAAGTTACTAGGTTTTTGAGGAAAAATCAATCTGATGAAACGACCTTGTAAATTAACATTTTTTATAAGTTTTAATGTTAATTTAATGTTAAATTGATATTTCCTTTTCCAAATTATGGTATATAATATTACTGAGCAAATGTCCAAAACTCTAGTTTTTGTGCAACTTGCAGTAAACTTTTAAAAAGTTGAAGTGGTGGGAAAAGAAAAAGTAGGACAGACAAAAACGTATGGACAAAAAAATGATGAAAAATCTGGAACGCGCCTTGTACTACGAGCTTCAGTACAGAAACGCGATTGTTTCAGATTCACTTTCTTTTTATGACATCAACTTAACTAAAGACTCAATAGAGAACGACTTTTACGTAAAAGACGCTGACGGAAAACCTGTTTCCTGCCTTGAACGCGTTGATATGACGGCTCCAGCGAACTTCACAGAATTTTTTAAACGCTGGTTCGACCTTCAGATTCCGGACAACTTAAAATCAATCTACACAGAATTCACAGACATCAGACAAAAACTTCTTGACGCTTTTAAGCTTGGAAAACGCGAGTATGACATTGAATATTGGTCATTCGATGCTTTTTCGCGCAAAATTTTTGTGAACCAGAAATTTTATATGACTCAAAACGAAGAAGGCGAAATTTTTGCTCTTGCTGTCGTTAAAGATTACACTGACCAGAAAAAGAACGAGCAGGCGCTTTACAAAAAGGAAATCGAGCAATATGCGTACAAAGATCCGATTACAGGCGGCTACAACTACAACAAATTCAAGCAGGAACTTTTAAGACTCGGGATTACAGGCTCCATCATCTGCCTGGACATTCATTCTTTCAAAGTGATAAACACAATCTGCGGAATTGCCACCGGAGACATGGTCATAAAGACAATCTGGGAATGTATTATGTGCGTTTTGACGACTAAAGAGAATGAAATCACCGCGCACATAAACGCTGACCATTTTATCCTTTTTCTTCCGACTAAGGACGAGCAGCAGATTATCTCAAAAATCAAAAACATTACAGTTGCTTTGAATCTTCTTTCAGTTGAGCTTGATATTCCACAAGTCCAGCCTTATTTTGGAATCACAAAATGGCAGTCTGGAAAGCGAATTGAGCTTGCCTACAGCGAAGCCGTCACAGCGAAACATAACTCAAAGCAGAATCAGGATGAGAATTTCGCGTTCTTCAATGAAGCAGACACGAACAGATTAATAGAAGAAAAGCAGATGGCGGATTCTTTCGAAGACGCTCTTTCTCACGATGAATTCAAAATCTGGTATCAGCCGAAGTACAATCCTGTCACAAAAAGGCTGGTCGGCGCGGAGGCTCTTGTGCGCTGGCAGCATGAAGGAAAGCTTATTCCGCCTGGAAAGTTTATTCCGCTTTTTGAGCACAACGGAATGATTCGCACGCTCGATGAATACATTTTCCGCACAGTTTGCAAGCAGCAAAAGTTCTGGCAGTCGCTCGGAAAGCACGTTGTTCCGGTTTCAATCAATTTGTCGCGCGTCAGTTTGTATTACGAGTCAATCGCAAATCAATACAAGCTGATTACGGAGAAAATCGGAATTGACAAAGATTTGATTCCGATTGAAATCACGGAAAGCGCAGCCATCAACAACATCATCTTGAAAAATGCCGCCGACCAGTTCTACAAAAATGGTTTTCATCTTCATATGGACGATTTCGGTTCCGGCTACTCTTCCCTCGCGACGCTCAACACGCTTCATTTTGACACGCTCAAGCTCGACAAAAGTTTGATTGACTACATCGGAAATTTTGGCGGCGACCGCTTGATTGAACACACAATCAGCCTTGCGAAAGACTTGGGAATGCAAGTGACGGCGGAAGGCGTTGAAAATTCGAGCCAAGTGAAATTTTTGAAGCACAACGGATGCGACTCAATCCAAGGATATTTTTACTCAAAACCGGTTCCAAAAGATGATTTTGAAAATCTGCTCGAAGATGAAAATTCACAGAAACAAGAGGAAGAAGTTGACTATCTTTCAGCTCATCTTGCTGAATTCAGAAGAAGATTCATCAAAGCGTCGTTCATCAAATTCATCGTGAATCTTTCTGACGAAAAATTTGTGGAAATCTCGAAGGAAGGCGACTGGGGAAATTATCAAGACCCGAGCAAACTTACATACAAAGAAGGCTTGGACATTATCGCGGCGAAACATCTGAAAGAAAAAGACTTAAAAAGATTTTATGATTTTATGGACAAAGACAAAATCATAGAAGATTTCAAAGGTCCTGAAGAAACAAAAGTGATGTATTTCCACCACAAAAACGCAGACGAAAACGAAAAGTCGCTGGTGAGCATTGTTCTTCACATTTTCAAGATGGAAAAATCTGACAAGTTGTGGCTGTTCTTCACGATGTCGGGAAACGCAAGCTAAAACGATTCCGCTTGCTTCGAGTTTCGTTATTTTTCGTTTTCAATTTTCAGCTGATCCCGCTTTTCCCACTTCCCTACTTTCTCGTGCAGCTCGCCAAGTTCTGCGTTCGCTTTTTGAATTTCCACGTCAAGTTTCGCTTCTTCATCCGCGTCCAAAGCGAGATTCTTCTGCTTTTCCATTTCCGGAATCAAATTTTCCTCCAACTCCCGGATTTTTCTTCGCGCCTCGGTGATTTCTTTCGGCGGGCGGCCGCCTTTTTTGCCGTTTTCCTTGCTCGCGTTCTGCTTGGCGCGGCTCGTGGATTTTCCGTTGTACAAATAAAGCGAGTCAATCCAAAATTTGAGCGATTTCAGCTCTTGCCCGATTTCAAATTCCACGTTTTCCAGATGACGAATCCGCCCGGACTTTCCGTTTTCACTTTCATCCAGACCCGCATCATTTTTTGCCAGTTTCGCGATTATCGAAATTTCGTTTTTCAAATCTTCCAAACGCGCAATCGACTTGTAGATATTTTCCGTTTTCTTTGACATAAAACTATTTTAACCCAAAGTCTTAGGTTAAGCAACATTCTTGTGATTTTCACTTTTTCTTCAATATGGTATAGTTTGTTATCAAAAATCTTGGAGGATTTTTATGAAAAAGTTCGTATTCGGAGCTTTGGCTTTGACGGCAGTTTTCGCTTTGGCGGGCTGCAACGAGAAAAAACAGGTTTCAATCACATCAAAAGCTGATTTGGAAGGAAAATCAATCGGAGTTCAGGCGGGAACAACCGGTGAGACTTACGTTCAGGAAGAAATCAAGGACGTAAAATGCAATTCGTTCAAAAACGTGATTGACGCGTCACTTTCGCTCAAAAATGGAGCAATTGACGCGATCGTTGTTGACGAGCTTCCGGCAAAAGAAGTCTGCAAGCAGAACCCAGACCTTACAATTCTTGACTTTGACTTGGCGACCGACGTTTACGCAATCGCTGTCAAAAAAGGCAACACAGAGCTATTGTCTTCAATCAACAAGACAATCGCCGATATGAAAGCCGACGGAAGATATGAAGCGCTTATCAACGCGTTTATGCCTGCTGATGGAAATGTGAAAATTCCAGAAGTCGAGGCAAAAGCTGGAAACGAAACTGTCCGAATGGGAACAAACGCGGCTTTCTTCCCGTTTGAATACACAGAAGGCTCAAAAGTTGTCGGATTTGACGCGACAATGGCACAGTACATTGCAAACGACTACGGAAAAAATCTTGTGATTCAGGACATGGCTTTTGACGGACTTATCGCTGCTTTGCAGTCTGACGCAATCGACTTTATCGCAGCTGGAATGACAGCGACTGAAGAGCGCAGACAGAACGTTGACTTTTCAGAGCCGTATTTTTCTTCAAAGCAAGTTGTAATCGTAAGAAAATAAAAACGAAAAATCACATCAAATAAAAAAGTTGCCGTACTTTTTGCCTTTCGTCTGGCAGATGGCGCGGCAATTTTTTTTATTTTATCAAATTTTTTTCTGTGCAATTTCAAACATTTAGTTTTTATGATAAAATAAACAAAAAGGACAAATTATGCACAAATTTATCGAAATAATGTTTTCTCACGGGCGTTGGATGCTCATTCTCAAAGGCTTGGGAACTACGCTTTTAATCGCGCTTCTTGCAGTTTTTATCGGAATCATTCTTGGATGCATTTTTGCCCTTTTCAAGCTTTCAAAATCAAAAATCCTGGACGCAATCTCAACCGGCTACACAACTTTAATCCGCGGCATTCCGATGGCAACCCAGCTGATGATTTTTTACTTTGTAATCTTCTCGCCGCTCGGAGTCCGCAACACAGTTCTTGTCGCAATAATTTCATTTGGAATCAACTCAGGCGCATACTGCACAGAAATTTTCCGTGCCGGAATCCAGAGCGTGGACAAGGGGCAGATGGAAGCCGGACGCTCGCTTGGCTTGAGCTGGGCGCAGACAATGTGGAAAATCATTCTTCCGCAGGCGTTCAGGACAATCATTCCGACTTTCACATCGGAATTCATCACGCTCATCAAGGAAACTTCGGTTGCGAGCTTTATCGCAGTTGTCGATTTGCAAAAAGCGTGCGACAATATCAGAAACGCATCTTACAACGCATGGATTCCGCTTCTTTCGTGCGCGCTCATTTATCTTATTTTGACGGTCGGCTTAACAAAGCTTTTCGCAAAACTTGAGTCGCGCCTGGCACAGTCAGACAGAAAATAATTGCGGTGATTGAGCAAAGTCGAAATCACCGGAAAAAAGATAAATAGGAATTTGGGCGTTCCCATGCGGGGCGGGCTTTTCGCGACGCTACAATCCATAACGCTTTCTAAGGAAAACATAAAAATGATAGAAATCAAAAATCTTGTAAAAAAATTCGGAAATCTCACGGTTCTTAACGGAATCACTGAAAATATAGAAAAAGGCGAAAAAATCGTAATTATCGGGCCTTCAGGCGGCGGAAAGTCAACTTTTCTGCGCTGCCTCAATCTTCTTGAAACTCCGACTTCCGGCAATATTCTTTTTGACGGAACAGATTTAACAGACAAGAAAACCGACATCAACAAAATCCGCCAGAAAATGAGCATGGTTTTTCAGCATTTCAATCTTTTTCCGCACAAGACAGTCATGCAGAACCTTACTCTCGCGCCGATAACTCTTAAAATTATGAACGAAAAGGAAGCCGAGGAAAAGGCAAAAAAACTTTTGGAACGGATTGGACTTTTAGACAAGGCGGAATCTTATCCGGCGAGCTTGTCTGGCGGACAGCAGCAGAGAATCGCAATTGCCCGCTCAATCATGATGAATCCTGAAATTATTTTGTTTGACGAGCCTACAAGCGCGCTCGACCCTGAGATGGTCGGAGAAGTCTTAAACTTGATGAAATCACTCGCCGACGACGGAATGACAATGATTTGCGTCACTCACGAAATGGGATTTGCCCGCGAAGTCGCCACACGCGTTCTTTTTATGGATGGCGGAAAAATCGCCGAGCAGGGAACGCCAAAAGAGATTTTTGAGTCGCCAAAATCAGAAAGGCTGCGGCAGTTTTTAAAAGCGGTTTTGTAAAAAAAATCATATTTCGTCAGATTCATCATCTTCTGAATTTTCGTCTGAATCATCTTCTTCCGATTCTTCATCATCGTCTTCATAAAATTCAAAGATGATTTTCTGCAGCTTCTGAAAATCCGCCTCATCCTGCTTTTTCTTTTCTTCGTCACGTCCGTCAACGACAAAATTTTCAGCGAAGTTTTCGAGTGCTTCAATCACAAACTCAAAATCCTCTTCGCTGTCAACAGAATAAATGTCGAGAACAGTTTTGATTTTTGGAATCAGCCGCGACATTCTTTTGATTGCGCCGTCGTATTCTGCTGCAATCTGGCTGTTGAGTTTGTCCGTGCGCGTAATGTCGGCGCGCTCTTCCACCATCTGATTTTTGATATTTTCAAGAGTTTTGACTAAAAATTCGTCGGCTGTAGTGTCTGTCATAATTCGATTTTATCACAGAAAAAAAACTTCGTCATTTCCCGAAGATTTTTTTACGCTTCCCGAACAAAAAAATACACAACTTCGTTTTTCTCCGCGAATTCCGGCGACTTGATGATTTCAAGCTGGACTTTTTTGAATTCGCCATGGATTTTCCGCGAATAAGAAAACGAAAGAACGTTTTCACCGTTTGAAAAATATTTCTTCAAGTTTTCAAAATTGGTTTTGCTTAAAAATTCCGCCCGGCCGCTTTTGCCAATCAAGTCGGAATTTCCAAATTCCCGAATCCATTTTGACGCAATTCCATCGTAATTTTTAACTGAATCTTTCTCATCTTCCTCAATTTGAATCACGGAAAACAAGTCGCGCAACAAGTCGATTTTTAGGATTTTTGTGTAAGTCTGGCACAAAATTTCCATCGCATCGCGAGTTCCGCGTCTGTCAATGCCTTTGCTCAAGTAATATTCGCTTTTCGCCTTGTACATTCTCTTGTCCGCGAGCTTGATGATTGCAGAAACCTGACGCTTTGGGTTTTCCGCCTTTGTCACAACGCCGTATGAAACTGAAAGCGATTTTGAACGTTTTCCGCTCCAGTTTTCGCAGTCACAGTCAAAATCTTTTTCCGCACGTTCAAGCTGCTCACTGCTTGCAAACAAAATCAATTGAAATTCGTCGCCGCCAGTCCTGAAAATTTTTCCGTAGCTGCCGAACGCGCTCTTGATGCAAGCCGCCGCTCCGCGCAAAAGCTCGTCACCTGCCGCGTGGCCAAGCGTGTCGTTCGCGTTTTTTAGTCCGTTCAAATCGAGTGAAATGTAAGCAAAATCATCTTTTAGATTTCCGGCTTTTTCCTGATTTTCAATTTCACGAAGCTCGTTTTCGTAAGCGTGGCGGTTAAAAAGCTTTGTAAGTTCGTCCGTGTTTGCATCAGAAATAAGAACTTCCTCGCGCCGCTTCTCGTTGTTGATTTCCTGCGTGGCAAAAAGAACTTTTTTAGGAAAATCATTCTCACCTTTTTCAACCAGAATAAAGCTCGCCCGGAACCAGCCGACGCTAGGTCCGTTCAGTTCAACGGAAATATATTTCTTGCCTTTCATCCGCGTTTTGAGCGTTTCCAAATCAACAAATTCCTCGGCTGCGTCAAGATAGTTTTGTGAGCAGACTCCGCGCATCGCATTCTTGAGCTGAGCCGCCGCGTTGTCGATTTTGTTGATGAAATTCCTAATCCGTTTTGTCGTGTTGAACTCAACAATCGAGTCTTTTTGCAAGTCAATCAAATGAAGCGTCAGATAAATTCCAGAAATCGAAGAAATAATCTGAAGCTGCATTGACTGAGCTTCCATCAAATTGTCAATTTTTTCCTTTGCGTTCATCAAGTCATCGACATTTTTAAAAGTCACGACAAATTCATCACTTTTTTCCGGGCGGATAAAATAGCACTGAAAAAAATGGATTTTCCCGCCGGTTGACGCGCTTTTGACGCGGTAAACGAACGAAAATTCATTCTGGTTTTTCAAAAATTCCCGGATTCTTGTGATTTTGTTCACTTTTTCAAAAAGCCACTTGTCTTCTGGATAAACCTCGCTTTCCTCGTAAAGCTCGAAATTCTCGTCGTAACTTCCGTTTGCGAATTTTTTTCCGAACTTTGACTGAATACGCTCGGTCAGCTGATAAATGAAAATTCCGCCGGTTTTTAGGTTCACAACGTAGACATTTTGAAAAGAAGTGCAAAGCGCGTTGATGATATTCACATGAAGTTTTTCGGTTATTTTCCGAAAATGAAGCATTTTCAGAACGTAACAAACTATCAGGACGCAGAAAACAATAATCAGAAAGACGAAAAAAAATGTTGTCTTCGCATTCAGCTCCTGCGTCGCCTCTTTCGACAAAATCTGAACCAAATACCAATCCACGTTTTTGAGTTTTACGACACAGCCAAAATGCTCGTTTCCGTTGTATTTGAATTTAAATCCGCTTTCGTCACCAGTTCTCACATTTTCAACAAGAACATCGACCGCCGGGCAGTTTTCCAAGTCACGCAGATTTGAACCGTATTTTACTGTCGGATAATTTGAACAAATCACGTTGAAATTTGAATCGTAAAGAACGTTGGTTGTGCTTTTTCCGTAAAAATCTGCCTCAAGCAAAGTCTTCACAACTTCCTCCGCGTTGATTCCGCCAACAAGAACGCCTGAAATTTCTCCGTCAAAATAAATTGGAGCGTAAAAATCAAGAATCGCGCTTTTTGAAACTTTCGGATGAAAATTCGCCCAGACTCCTACATTTCCCTTGATTCCTTCCGTGAAATATTCCCGGTTGCCGGCAGAAAATGGATATCCGCCGTAAATTCCGTTCATATTGTTTTTGCCGCTTGAGTCAACAAACTGAAGAAATGTGAACGGAGTTTTTTCCAAAAATGAATCAAGAACTTCTTGCTCGTTTTCAAGATTTTTTTCCGTCATCGCTTTTGAAATCATAAAAGACGTTAGCTTGGCGCTTTCAAGTCCGTGCTTGACGAGCGAATCAATCTGGTTTCTGGAAGAATTTGCATTTTGCTGGACGTAGGAATAAGCCTGGCGCAGGAAGAAATCGCGCACCGAGCAGGAATAAACTACAACGAGAACAAGAACTGCAAGTGCGATTATTACAAGTTCGTGAATTACGTGACAATCTTTTTTCCTGCACAAATCTGACATTTTTTTCTCTCTTTTAAATCTCTTACGTCTGCTTTTCTTCTATTCTATACCCAAAACCATAAATCTCCAAATTTAAAATAAAAAAAGGATTCACATCTGGAATCCTTTTTAAAAATTTTTTAGTTTTTAAAAACATCAGTTTGCTCTCACAAAGCTGTAAATCAGATGATTTGCATTAAAATGGTCTACACTCATCAGCTGCCAGCCGGTACTAAGCATTTCGTTGAATTTTTCATCTGAAATGTTTTCAATTTTCATTACAGATTCACTCATAAGTTACCTCCCGAACCTTTGGAATAACTTTTTTGAAATGAACTTTTTAATTACTTAAATTATATATCGGCTTTGGTAAAACGCAATTAAAATCTTATAAATTTTCACTAAATTTTTGTGTGTTCCCTCCAAATTTTTCGTGAGTCAATACACAATTTTTCTTGAATTCTGATAAAATCATTACTCTAATTTTTAAAAACCGTGTTAGAATTAAATATCATAATTAAAAAGTGAGATGTTTCATTATGAAAAAGTTGATTTCAATTTTTCTGGCAGTTTCTTCAGTCGCAATTTTTTTCTCGTGCAAGGGAAAACAGGCAGAGGAAAAATCATTAACGCTCTTGATGGCGGAATCAAATCCGCCGGAATCGACTATCGGGCAAGTTGACAAAGCTTTTGCCGACAAAGTTTCTGAGCTTTCGGGCGGAAAAATCACAATAAACGTGCAATATTCCGGAATTTTGGGCGACGAGTCAAAAGTGATGGAAATGATTGTGAAGCCGGACAGTTCTATTCAGCTTGCGCGAGTTTCTGCGAGCCTTGCGAGCTACGGCGGCGAAAAATCCAAGCTGATTACAATTCCGTACACTTTTTCAAATTCTGAGCATTTCTGGAAATTCGCAAATTCTGATGTCGCAGAAGAAATTTTGGATGAGCCATATGAAAAAGGGCTCGGCGTGAAAGGACTTTTTTATGCAGAGGAAGGATTCCGGCATTTTTTCTCGGTTTCAAAACTTGACTCAATTGATGATTTGAAAGGAAAACTCACGCGCACATCAAATTCAAAAACTTTGCAGGATTTGATTTCCGCGTTCAAAGCGGTTCCTGTCACAGTCAATTTTTCTGATTTGTACGCTTCGCTCCAGACTGGACAGACAGAAGTCGCGGAACAGCCGATTTCAAACTATTATTCAAACGGATTCCATATCGTCGCACCTTATTTGATTCTTGACGGACATATGCTCGGCGCGGTTCAGGTTCTGATAAATTCAAAAACCTGGGATTCGCTTTCAAAAAATCAGCAGGAAATTTTGAAAGAAGCTGGAAAAAACGCGACTGAATATTGCAAGCGCATCGTTTCACAGACGGAAGAAGAAACAATCAAAAAGCTTGAAAGCGAAGGCACGACCGTCACGAAGGTAAAAGATATTTCTCCGTGGCGGAACACCTGCAAAGATATGATTCAAGACTCATCAAAAGGATTTCCTGAGCTTTATCAGAAAATTCTCGACTTGGACAAGTAAAATGAAATGATTTACGCGCTCGCTTTTACAGCAGCCATAACTTGACCTGCTTCAACCTGCTCGCCTGGCTTCGCGTAAATCTTGCTCAAAATTCCGTCTTCGGTCGCGATTACTGGAAATTCCATTTTCATGCTTTCCATAATCATAATCTGCTCGCCTTTCTTCACTTTTTCGCCCTCCTTTCTAACGATTTTCCAAACGCAGCCCGGAACTGTCGCGTTCACTGCGTCGCAGCCGTCAGGAATTTGCACTTCCGTGCGCGAGGTTTCCGGAGTTTCTGAAACGAAATGGTCAAGTCCTTTTTCGTGCCAGCGCTGCCGTTCCGCCTCAAAAGCCGCTTCCTGATGGTCTTTGAATCTCTTCGCTGAATCCTTGATGCTTTCAAGATATTTTTTGTACTTTCCGAGATTGAAGCTTGTTTCTTCTATTTGAATCTCGAATTTTCCGCGCAAAAAGTCATCACGGAATTTCAAAATCTCGTCCGCAGAGCACGGATAAAATTTTATCTGGTCAAAAAAATTCAAAAGCCACGGTTTTCCTTTCTTGAAAAATTTTGTCTCCCGGAGCGGATTCCACATTTGAATCGTGCGCCCGACAAACTGATAGCCGCCAGGTCCTTCCATTCCGTAAACGCAAAGATACGCGCCGCCGATTCCAACCGCGTTTTCCGGAGTCCATGGACGCGCAGGATTGTATTTTGTCGTGACAAGCCGATGGCGCGGGTCAACCGGAGTCGCAACTGGCGCGCCAAGATAAACATCGCCAAGCCCAAGAACAAGATAATCCGCCGCGAAGACAATTTTTTTCACATCGTAGATTGAATCAAGTCCGTTGATTCTTCTGATAAATTCCGGGTTTGACGGACACCAAGGAGCGTCTGGCCACGTCGTTTCCTGATAGCGCTTCGCCGCGAGCTGAGTCTGCGGGTCGTCCCAGGAAAGCGGAAGTTTTACAACTCTCGACGGAACTGTGATTGAGTCAAGCTCTTTTAAGTTTTTGTTCACTTCCACAATTTTCTTGGTGATTTCGCGGGCAGAAATTTTCTTGATGTCAAAATGAACCTGCAGAGAGCGGATTCCAGGAGTCATATCAATAATCGGAAGATTTGACTTTTCAAGCTCCGTCATCAAAATGTGCACGCGGAATCGAAGCTCAATGTTAAGCTCCATTTTTCCGTATTCAATCAAAACATTTTCCTCGCCTTGCAAGCGAATCATAAAGTCGGTTCCGTCCTCGTTTCCTTTCGCAAGGACCGCGTAGTCAGCGTCAAGTTTTTCAGGCTTTGGAAGCGTGATTTTTGTGTATTCAAAATCAAGATTCTTCTCCACATCTTTTCTAATTTTTTCCGCCTGTTCCAAAGTCAAAAGCTCAAAATGAATCTTGTCGCCCGGATGAAGCTGGCCGAGCTTCCACATTTCGCCAGATGCAGTTGTGACAGGGCAGACAAATCCGCCCAAACTCGGTCCGTCCGGTCCAAGCAAAATCGGCTGGTCGCCAGTCAAGTCAAGCGAGCCAATTGCATAAGCGTTGTCATGGATGTTCGACGGATGAAGCCCCGCCTCACCTCCGTCCTCGCGGACCCACTCAGGAATCGGGCCGTTCAAGCGGATTCCAGTCCTTGCGCTGTTGAAATTCACCGTGTATTCAGAAGTTGTGAGCGTTTTTAGAAATTCCGGCTTTAGATATTCTGAAGTCGGCTGCGGACCAGGCAAAACTCCGATTGTCCAGGAATTTGTGATTTCAGGCGTAAATTCCAGCGGAAACGAAGCGATTTCGTCTACACGGCAGTTTTTCGTGAGCTTTAGAACGTCGCCGGTTCTGAGCTTTCTTCCGTTGTGTCCGCCGAATTTTCCGTCAACAAAAGTCGATGTGCTTCCCATAGTTTTTGGAACGTCGATTCCGCCAGCAACAAGTAGATAAGTTCTCATTCCTTTTTTAGCGTTTCCAAATTTCAAAATTTGCCCTGCCGCCGCTTTTAGAGCTGTGAACATCGGGATTTTTTCACCGTCAAGAGCCGCGCCCATGTCCGCGCCTGTAACGCAGAAACTCGTGCTTGTGCGGAATTTGTACGAGCCGCCGCGAAGCGTCATTTCAAGTCCAGCTGCGCCTTCGTCGTTTCCAAGAATTTTGTTGCCTAACCTAAAGCTATAGGAATCCATCGCGCCGCAAGGCGAAACACCGACAGTCCAGAAACCGACCATTCCAGGATAATCCTGAACCGTCGTCTGAACTCCGCCATCAAGAACTTCAAGCGCATTTTCCTCCGGATGAAAATCATCAAGCATTTTTGTGAAAATTTTAGCTTTTTTGTAATCATCTGATTTTAAAAGCGAATGAAGATATTCAAGATTTGTCGTGACTCCGTAAATTTTTGACTCTTCAATCACCGAAAGCATTTTTTTTACAGCTTCCACGCGGTTCGGCGCATGGACAATCAGCTTTGCGAGCATCGGATCATAAAGCGACGTGATTTCGAGATTTTTTCTGACCCACGTTTCAACTCTCGCCTTTGGTGAAAATTCAACATCATCGAGCTTTCCAGTTGATGGACGGAAATTGTTCAAACAATCCTCAGCGTAAACACGAATCTCAATCGCATGTCCGGAAGGTTTTTTCACAAGCGACTTGATATTTTTCAGCTCGCCGCCGCTTCTTTAATCATCCATTCGACCAAGTCAACGCCCATCACTTCCTCTGTAATTCCATGCTCAACTTGCAACCTCGTGTTCACTTCAAGAAAATAAAATCCTTGGGAATTTTCATCATACAAAAATTCAACCGTTCCCGCGCTTCTGTAAGACGCAACGTGGGCAAGACTTTCCGCCGCCGCATACATTTTCTTGCGCGTTTCGTCGCTCAAATTCGGAGCAGGAGATTCCTCTACTACTTTCTGATTTCGCCGCTGAACAGAGCAGTCGCGCTCGCCAATCGCCGTGACTTCACCAAATTCATTTCCAAAAATCTGAACTTCAACGTGCCGCGCTTTCCGAACATATTTTTCAACAAAAACGCCTGAATCATTGAAATTCGACTCGGCAAGATGCTTCACCTTGTCAAAAGCGTCGCGAAGCTCCTTTTCATTCTTACAGATTCTGATTCCAATTCCGCCGCCGCCCGCTGTGCTTTTTATCATCACAGGATAGCCGATTTTTTTTGCTGATTCCGCCGCCTCATCAACTGAATCCAAAAGTCCGGTTCCAGGCAAAAGCGGAACTCCAGCCTTCACCGCAAGCTCGCGAGCCTTGTGCTTGAGTCCAAAAATCTGAATCTGCTCGGAAGTCGGCCCGATAAATTTGATTCCGTTTTTTTCACATTCAGATGCAAAATCCGTGTTCTCGCTCAAAAATCCGTAGCCAGGATGAACCGCCTCCGCTCCTGTTTTTTTGCAGGCATCAATGATTTTCGCCACATCAAGATAAGTTTCCTTCGCACTTCCGCTGCCCAAATAAACCGCCTCGTCAGCGTTCTCAACGTGAAGCGAGTCGCGGTCTGCCTTTGAGTAAACCGCCACGCTCTTGATTCCCATTTTTTTCAACGTTCTTTCTATTCTCGCCGCAATCGCCCCTCGGTTCGCTATCAAAACTTTCTTAAACATTTGCCGCCTCCAAATCTCAAATTCATTTTTATAACGAAATCCTAATCATCAGCAAAATTTTCCAAAATGAACGAATTTTTGATTTAAAGGCAACTTATGATTATTTTCGTAGAACTAAAGTGGAAAAAGAAAATTTAAAAGATTGATTATCATAAAAAAAAATTCTGATAAATTATTTTCATCAATATTTAAGAAGGAGAATAAATTTATGGAAAAAAATTCCGCTTTAATCGTCATTGATGTTCAAAATCAATTTGTGAACGATATTCCAGATGAAATGAATCCAAAGTCCGTTGTTGAAAATGTCTGCAAAGTAATTGAAAAATTCAGAGATGAAAATCTTCCGATAATTTTTTTCCGGGAAATTCACAGAAAGCAATTAGTTGATTTCGGCCGCGAACTTGACGGAAATGAAAAAATCCACTGCATAGAAGGAACTCCGGCTGCAAATTATGTTGATGAAATCAAGCCAGGAAAAAACAAGAATGAATTTGAAATGATAAAAAGAAGGTACAGCTGTTTTTTTGACACGGATTTGAATCTTCTTTTGAAAGGATTAAAAATTGAAAAATTATATTTGACCGGCCTTCTGACAGATGTTTGTGTTCATTACACAGCCGCAGACGCGCATCAAAATGACTATTTTGTTAAAGTTGTAAAGGAAGCTTGCGGCGGCTCTTCACAAAAGGCGCACAAAGCCGCTTTGGAAGCTATTGAGTATCTGCAGCACAACTCCATCATTTCAATTAAAGATTTATAAAACGAATTGCGGCGCAAAATCAGAATTCTGCGCCGCCCGCAAAAAGAATTGTCATTTTAAGATAATTTCTTCAGGCACAATTTTTCTTGGAATGATATTCCTTTCAAAATAAAAATCAGAGATATTTTTTATTGCCAAATATGCGACTCCGTTCTCTTTCATTGCTGATTCAGAACTTTGGCTGCTGTAAAGCTTCAACGCGCCTATCATAGATTTTGTTTCATCGTCAGAAGTCTCAAGATATTTTGCCGTGATAGAAACCGCTTCCGCATTGGTTTCAGGATTTAAGATAAACGCAAGTCCTTTGTCATAAGCTTTTGTTACAGAGCCAAGCCAAGCCGCATCAGAATCTTCCTTTAAAATTGCCAGAACATCGCAAATTGAGCCGGGAGCATCCGCACTAGAAAAAATCATTTTCCCCGCGCCAGAAGAAACCGCATTTGAAAGATAAGGCTCCCAAGTTACTGCCGCGTCAACTCCGCCAGTAATAAAAGCAACGCCCGCATCCGAAGAAGTCATATTCACGAGGTTCAAATCTTTGTCCGAAATTCCGGAATTTTTTAACGCTTGAAGAAGAAGATAATGTGTTGTCTGATTGACAGAAACCGCAACAGTTTTTCCTTTTAAATCTGAAATTGAAGAAATATCATTTTTAACCAAAATTCCATCTGCGCCGTAAGACTCATCAATTATCATTGGAATTTTTAGTTTATCATCTGAATATTGACTTTCGGCAATCAAAACCGAATCAAGAGTTCCGTAAGCTAAATCAACATTATTTGAAATCAATGCGGACAACGAGGAGCTTGAATCATCAAAATTCACAAGTGAAAGCTTGATTCCTTCATCCTCAAAAAAACCTTTTTCAATCGCAACATAAATTGGCGCATTTCCAACAAAAGGATTCGTCGCCATCGTAATTTCGGTCAAGCCGCCGGAATTTGACGATTTTTTTTCTTTGCATCCTGAAAACACAAGCCCAAAAATCAAAATCGCCGCGAAAAAAACGAAAAAACCATTTCTAAATTCTCTTTTCATAAAAATTGCCTCCAAAAAGAATTTTATAAAAAGATATTGTTTTCAGAAAAATTTTAAATTAAGATTTTGTTCCATTTTTATCATCTAAAGTTCTATAAAAAAATCCAAAAGTTCTATTTTTTTATCTCAAAATATCATTTTTATGATTTTCAAATCCCGCTAAAATCATTTTTAGTTGAATCAAAAAAGGCAAAGGCGCGTTTCATTTCCGGAAAAATTGCGGAAACCGAGACGCGCTTTTTTTTGGAGGTGCGAAAAATGAAAATGATTAGAGCTTTTATCCGGCCGGAAAAAACAGAGGATGTTCTTGAAGCGCTTATGGCGGGCGGATTTTCGGCGGTCACAAAAGTGAGCGTTCTTGGACGTGGAAAAGAAAAAGGCTTGAAAGTCGGCGACACTTATTACGATGAAATTCCAAAGGAAATGGTGATGATTGTTGTTGAGGACTCTGACCAAAACAAAGTGATTAAAATCATCTCGGACAACGCGCGGAGCGGAAAAGAAGGAAGATACGGCGACGGAAAAATTTTCATCACGGAAGTTGAGCGCGCTGTGACAATCAGCTCCGGAAAAGACGGACTTTAGTGGTGGTTGTGACAGTCGGCCCGCCGACGCTTGTCGAAACCACTTTTTAGAAAATTCATCAGGAGATTCAAATGAAAGAAGTTTCTATTATATTACGTCCGAAAATGTATTTTAAGACAAAAGACGCGCTGGACAAGGCAGGATTTTCGGCAATGTCGGTCCAGGAAATCATCGGACGCGGAAAAAAGCCGGTCCAGTACGATTTTGACAACGAAACTGTCACGCACCGGCTTGTCGCAAAACGGATGATAACAATGTTCGTGCGCGACAGCGACGTTCAGTTTTTGATTGACACAGTTGTCGAGACAAATAAGACAAACCACGCTGGCGACGGAAAAATCTTTATTTCGCCGGTTGCGGAAGGAATCAGGCTCAGAACTGGCGAGCACGGCGACGAAGCGATTATGTAAAAGTCATTCCGAACAATTTATTTTGTCATTCTGAGCACCAGCCTGCCGGCAGACAGGACACGAAGAATCTCTAATCAAGATGTTTCGATTTCGCTCAATATGACGTGTTTTTTCACGGAGGCACAAAATGAAAAAGTCAATTACAGCAGTTTTTGGATTATTTTTGGCGGCATCAGTTTTCTTCGCTGGATGCAATGACAAAAAGAGCACGGAAAGTTCCGTTTCATCATCATCTTCTTCAGAATCAGCAAAGTCAGCGGAAAAAGGAACTGCGGAAAATCCGTTCACGCTAGGCGTAAGTCCAATGTCCGGCTGGTACGGATGGTACGGAGTTGAAGGAAAAGGATTTTTTGAAAAAGAAGGCGTTTCAGTTCAAATCAAATTCTTCCCGGTTTATTCTGATTCGCTCACGGCTTTTTACTCAGGCCAGCTCGACGGAATCTGCATTGCAGGCTCAGATTGCGTCGCTCCGCTCAACGAAGGCGTTGACTTCAAAGTTGTTCTTGTGAACGACAATTCATACGGCGCAGACGGACTTGTTGTAAACGAAGGAATCAACTCAATCCAGGATTTGAAAGGTCATTCAGTTTCCACAGAAATCGGAACTCTTGAGCATATGTTCCTCTTGAAAATCTTGGAAGACAACGGAATGACAATCAACGACGTGAGTTTCAGCAATATGACAATCAACGACGCAGGTCCGGCTTTCATCGCAAAAAGTGTTGACGCGGCAGTTTTGTGGGAACCGACACTTTCAACCGCGATTGCGGCGGGCGGAAAGCTTCTTTACAGCACAAAGCAAACTCCAGGTTTGATTCCAGACACTTTGGCAGTAACTTCAAAAATCGTGGCGGAAAATCCAGATACTGTGCAGAAAGTTGTAAACGCGTGGTTTGATGTTGTTCCGCTTTTGAACGCGCGCGACGAGGAAACAATCCAGCTTGTGTGCAAAGACGCGGAGCTTACGAAAGATGACTACATCACGATGCTCGACGGCGTAACACTTTTCGACAAGGAAATGAACCAGAAAACTTTCCAGCCGGCGGACGACTACACTTCCCTCGCCTACACAATTCAAAAATCAGCGGAATTCTTGAAGGACACAAAAATGATTGACAAAGTCCCGGCGGACATTTCCGTGATTTTGGATGACGAGTTCATAAAGTAAAAAATCAAAATCAGGACAAAAAAATGATAAAAATCAAAATCAGGAAAGGAATTTCAAAGAAAAAATATGCGCTTTTCGCTGTGATTGCTTTTGCCGTTGTGATTGCGCTCTGGACGCTTGCTTCTGTGAGCGGACTTGTAAAAGAAATTTTCCTGCCGAATCCGCTCAAAGTTCTAAAATATTACGAAACAGCAATTCTTGACGGCTCGCTCTGGGAAAACACAAAAATTTCCGTCTATAGAATTACGCTTGGATTTGTTTTCGCTGTGATTTTGGGAATTCCGATTGGGATTCTGATGGGCTGCTTCAAAAAAACCGAGGCTTTTATCCGCCCGCTTTGCGAATTCATCAGATATATGCCAGTTCCGGCATTTGTGCCGCTGATTATGGTCTGGGTTGGAATCTGAGAAAGCGCAAAAATCACCGTGATTTTTATTGGAACATTTTTCCAGCTCGTTCTGATGGTTGCCGACGACGCGATGTCTGTTCCGGACGACTTGATAAACGCAGGCTACACGCTCGGAACTTCAACTTCGCAGACAATTTTTAAAATCATAATTCCTTCGATGCTTCCTCGTCTGATGGAAACTTTGCGGATGATGATTGGCTGGGCTTGGACATATCTTGTGAGCGCTGAGCTTGTCGCGGCGAATTCCGGACTTGGCTACACAATTTTAAAATCACAGCGGTTCTTGAAAACCGACGCGATTTTTGCCGGAATCGTCCTGATTGGACTTTTGGGACTTGTCACCGACAGAATTTTCGCGCTGATAAACAAAAAGCTTTTCCCATGGGCAGAGGGAAACTAGGAGGCAAATATGTTCGGTCTAAAAAAGAAAAACGCTCCAAAACCGAGCCAAAATCATATTGAGGCGAACCTCGCGAACTCGACAATTTACGTAAAAGACGTGAGCAAAATTTATCATTCGGTGAAAGGCGACACTTTGGCAATGAAAGATGTTACGATGAACGTTCTCCAAAATGAATTCTGCTGCATTGTCGGACCGAGCGGATGCGGAAAATCAACTTTGCTCAGAATGATTGCCGGACTTGACGAGATTTCGAGCGGACAGATTGTAATCCAGGACAAAAACATAATCGGGCCAGGTCCGGACAGAGGAATGGTTTTTCAGTCATACACGCTTTTTCCATGGATGACTGTGGGCGACAACATTAAGTTTGGACTAAAGCTCCGGAAACTTCCAAAAGAAAAGCAGGAAGAAATCTGCGACAAATATCTGAAAGTCATCAAGCTTGAAAAATTCAAGAACGCTTTTCCAAAAGAGCTTTCAGGCGGAATGAAGCAGCGTGTCGCGATTGCCCGCGCTCTTGCGAACAGTCCGGAAGTTCTTCTGATGGACGAGCCTTTCAGCGCGCTCGACCCGCAGACAAAAGCCGATATGCAGCTTCTGATGCGACAAATCTGGCAAGTTGAAAAACCGACAGTTCTTTTTGTGACGCACGACATTGAGGAAGCGGTTTTTCTTTCTAGCAGGATTTTTGTTCTGACTTCCCGCCCAGGAACCTTAAAGCGCGAGATTCAAGTTCTTCTTCCGTATGACCGGACTTTGCCGCTCAAAGACACGGAACAGTTCATCAAAATCCGCCGCGAAGTGAACTCGCTGATTGAACATAATTCGATATAAAAAAACTGGCGCATCTCGCGCCAGCCCAAAAATCATATTTCTTGTTTCAAACTTCTTCCCTGCTTTCAGCTTCCTTTCTGCATTCTGTAAATTTGGTTCAAAAGCTGCGTTCTTGAATTCACGCCCGCCTTGTTGAAAATGTTGTAGACGTGTTTTTTCACGGTGGAAATGCTCACGCAAAGCCCGCTGCAAATCTCGGCGTTGCTTTTTCCGTCGGCAATCA
Source organism: uncultured Treponema sp. (assembly GCA_964538245.1). GTDB lineage: Bacteria > Spirochaetota > Spirochaetia > Treponematales > Treponemataceae > Treponema_D. The sequence continues at coordinate 81,930 of CAZIFO010000009.1, read as the reverse complement.
GCTTTAGAATTTCTGCCTCGCGGTGAGAAAGAGAAAAATCAGAAACCGCGTGGTCGAAGCATTTTTCAGACATAAAATCCTGATTATTCAAGAGATAAACATTGTGCACGATGTTTTCAAGATGATTCTTCAAAATGTTCAGAATGTAAATACTTTTTTCAGAGAAATCGCCCAGAGCCGCGCTTCTAAAAAAGTTCAGAATTCCCCTCACCTTTCCGCCGTCAATCAAAAGAATTCCCGCGCCGTAAGGAATGTTTTCCGGACGCAAAAATTCCTTGTAAAAGCTCGTATTTTTTCTTACTTCATCATCAAGAATTTCTGAATCCTGAAAAACGACAGTTTCCTTGCTAAAATCAAAAAGATACTTGATGTAATCGTCGTCAAAATATTTTTCCTTGTATTTTTTCTCAGAAGTCTCGTCAAATCCAATAAAAACCGAATTTTCCGCGTCGATTTTTCCATTTTCGTCAAGAAGCGCAAAATATCCTTTTGAAAACGGAATCATCATCCGCAAAATATGCAGAACTTTGGCAGAAAGCTGCTTGATGTCGTTAATCGTGTACAAATTCAGCAAAATATTGTTGATTGTGTTCCATTCACTTTCTTTTAACATAACCGCCTCCTTAAAATCTAAGAAAACCATTTAAAAACAAAAAAGCGCCTGAAACAGCCGAAGCCTTTCAAGCGCCTTTGCATTTTCAAATTATGGTTCAATTATAGTCAAAATCAAAAATTTGAAAAGAGAAATACAACCAAAGTTTATGGAACTTTAGTTGAATTCTTCAATTTCCTCCGCGTTTTTCACCGCAAATTCCTCGCACAAAAATCCTTTCACAACTCGTCCGTCAAAAAGATTCACATTTCCAACCGAAAGCGGCGGAAGAACTTTGTCCATAAAAAATCCGAGCCTGTTTTTCGCAATCTTGAACAAGTCAACTTTGATTTTCCGTCCGCCCGCACCAACCCGGACCAAACCAGGCTTTTCAGGAACACTTTTCAGCCGAAAAAGCTTGTATTCCGCCGCCGTTTCCACATGCTCTGCAAATTCCGCTCCAAGCTCGACAAGCTGGCTTTCAAGCGCAAATCCTTTTTTGTGAAGCCCGCAAACCGCGAGCAAAACGCTTTCGCTTTCCAAAAACTTTTTTCCAAGCGCGCACAAAAGATTTTCGCTGTCAGAAAGCGCAAAAAGCGTGATTCCAAATGGCTTTGACTTGTCGTTTGAATTTTCAGGAAGCGCAACCGCCGCCAAGTCAAGCAGATTGCAGTGGTTCGTGTAAAGCCCCATTTTTGAGTTCGTCGCAACAGGATTTTCCCGGACTTCGCCGCGTGTAAAACTTCCGCCCGCAGTCGGCATTACCATCACCGCGTTTTCCAAAATCTCCGCCGCCTTGTGCTTGTAGCCTTGCAATTCATGCAAATCAGCAAAAAGTTTCGCCGCTGTATTTTCAATTTTTTCGCCCGAACGCAGAATTTTCTCCGTCACAGGAAAAGTTTTTCCAGGATGATTCAAGACAAAATCTTTCAAGTCCGCCCAGCGCTCCGCAACGTACGCGCCTTCATACAAAATCAAAGCGGCTTTCTCAAACATCGAATAGTCAATTTTCTCAACTTTGATTCCGTTTTCCACCACGATTTTTTCAATTCTCGAAACGCAGTTTTCCCATTTTGAAATATAAATTTCTTTCCAATCACCAAAAAATTCCGGCAGCGTTTTTGGAAGATAAATTTTTTCCGGAAGCTTCTCGCCTTTTTTCTCAATTTTTTTTGACCAAACGCAACCAGAATCGTATCCACGCGCGACAGAATCGACTTTCTCAGCCTCGCTAAGATTCACGGCAAAAACCGTCACGCAATCCAAGCTCGCACAAGCCGAAACAACGCCTTTTGTTGACCATGAGCCGACCGGCGGCTTGTAGCCGACAAGCGAGTTCAGCATCGCAGGAACGCGCCCGCTTCCCGCTGTGTCAGTTCCAAGCGCAAAAGCTGCCATTCCAAGCGCGACCGAAACCGCAGAGCCAGAAGACGAGCCGCCCGAAATCATTTCATCTTCAAACGCGTTGTGACATTCGCCGTAAGGCGAGCGGGTTCCGACCAAACCTGTCGCAAACTGGTCAAGATTTGTCTTTCCAACCGGAAACGCGCCCGCCCTCACAAGTTTTTCCACAACAGACGCGTTTTTTTCCGGCGTGTAGGCAAAATCAGGGCAAGCCGCAGTCGTCGGTATTCCAGCCAAGTCAATGTTGTCTTTCACCGCGAACGGAATTCCCCAAAGCGGCGTTTTTTCCGATTTTTCAGGCAAATTTTTCAAGTAAGAATCAATCAAATCGTGACTCGGCGGTACAATCCAGATATTTTTCTCACGAAATTTCTCCGCCCGCGACAGAATTTCATCAGCCACTTCCGCAGGCGAAATTTCCCCCGAGTCATAAACGCTTTTCAGCCAGCAAATCGAAAGTTGTTCAGGAAAATATTTCATATAAAAGCTCTCCAAATTCACAAAAAAAACTGCCGTACGGACGTAATTTTTATTACCAAATCACGCACTGAACCGGAGTCGGATTGTACGCGTTGCAAGGATTGTTCAGCTGCGGGCAGTTCGAAATCAAAATCATCACATCTTCCAGAGCTTCCATCTCAACGTAGTTTCCCGGAGCCGAAACTCCGTCGTCAAACTTGTAATATCCGTCCTCGGTAATCGGAACGTTCATAAAAAAGTTGATGTTCGGAGCCAAATCACGCTTTTTGATGTCGTAGTCGCAATCAGAAAGCTGCAGCATAAAACTGTCCCTGCATGCGTGCATATATTCCTTCTCGCGCGCATAGCGGACTGTGTTGCTCTGCCTTGAGCACGCGCCGCCCAAAGTGTCGTGCCGTCCGGTTTTGTCCGCCGTGATTTTGAGCATTGGCTTTCCGCTTTCCGTACGCAAAATTGTTCCCGTTGTCAGATAAATATTTTTCTGGCCAACAATTGTCGGAACCGCTCCGTAATGGTCGGCAGGATCCTCCAAGTCATAAAAAGTCGTGTCAACCGCCTGGTTTCCCTTCAAGTCAATAATTCTAAAAGTCTGACCTTTCTTCAAAACGTGCTTCCAGCCAAGCCCCGCCTCGACAACTTCTGAATAAACCGCATTTTCTATTTTCAACGGTGATTCTTTCTCAATAAATCCGTACATAATGTTCTCCAAAAATCAATCAAAAACTATGGTTTCAACAAGCTCAACTATCACAAAACCTTAAAGCCCAAGAAGATTGTAATAATCCCAAGTGTTCTCAAAAGCACGGTAGTTCTCGTCGCGGAAATTCACGCAAAAGTCAGTCAAATCCGGCTTCGGCGCGTTGTAAACTTCCATCGTCACCGGAACTGAAGGATATTCTTTCGACTCATCGAGCGCGTTCGGCGTGTTCGAAACAATCACGATGCAGTCCATTTCCGTTCTCAGCGTGATTGTCGCGCCTTTCTTGCAAAAATCCGGAACATAATGCATCGAGCCGTCTTCCTTCACAAAAACTTTTGAAAAAAGATTCACGCACGGAACCAAGTCCCTCTTTCCCATTCCGTTCCGCACAAGCTCAATCTTAAAATTGTCGTAGCCGTTTCTGTGGAAGTCGTTTCTGTCAACCTGATAAGATGTCTTTCCGTATTTCTCATCAACCATCTGCTTGTTGCAAACGCCGGAAATCGAATCAATCCAGCCGGTTGAATCCTGCACAATCGAAGCCATCACGCGTCCGTTGTCACTCATCAGCACGTTGCCTTTTGTCAGGTGTGCCGTAAACTGAGCCTTGAGCGAATCCGGCATATTGTAGCGTTCTGTGCTGTCACGCATATTGTAGAGAAGAAGAGAAACGTTGGCATGGTCGCCAAGAGCTTTAAAATGAATATACTTCTGCCGTCCAATGCAGCCAGACCAAGCCTCGCCCGGCCGCAGTTCCTTAGTCCAAATCTTTTGCATACAATTCACCTCGTTTGTTTTGATAATCCGAGTATAGATTTGAACCGTTTAATCTTAAATTGAACGAATTTTTGATTTAGAGAAACTAATTATTGCGAAAAATAGAACTTTAGTGGAACTGTCAAAACTCAGAACTGTTTCCGTCGCTGTAGTCGTCATCTTCGACAACATCATCTTCCGCGTCGTCATCGTCGGCATAATTGTCTTTTTCCGCGTAGTAACGCTTTACAATTTTCACAGCCTCGTCTTTTTCCAAGTCAAATTCTTCCATCAAGCTGCGAGCAATCTCGCCTTTAGAAAACTGCTCGTCTTCCAGCGCCTTTATGTACGAAACGTAATAGTCAAAATCATCCAAGTCGTCTTTCACCGCGCCAATTCCGCTAATCTCATCATCTTCATCATCAAACATAAAAACCTCGCAAAAATATTCAAAATAAATTTCTGGGCGTTCCCCTTCGCTTCGCTACGGGTCGCTATGTCCGTGGTTCCGCTATCGCTCCATTGCTTGCTTCGCTGCGCAACGCTACGCGCCACTACCAGCGCTAACGCACAGTGGAAAAATTACACGGCAGAAAAAAAATCTCTCTTTTCACCGCCATCCTTGGCGCAAACTTTCTTAATAAAGAATAACATAAATCCGCCAAATTCAAAACAATTTTTTTGGACTTTAATAATCTTTTAGCTGGACTTTTATAATTTTTTAGAGGAAATTCGTCCTATTTCATCACAAATTCTTGATTTTATTTCAAAAACTGGCATTCAGAACCCGCAGACATTCGTTGCAGCCCGCGCTTGATTTCAGAATTTTTTTGTTAGTTTTTACTTTTTTTAATTTTAATTTGGACTTTCATAATCGTTTGGCGAATCTTTTCCAGCGCAAGCTTTGCTTAACTGCTTCAAATTTATGGACTTTTATAATAATTCAATGGACTTCAATAATATTTCCTGGACTCTTATAATCTTAACTCATCAAAGCCACTTTTTTTCACAATAAAAAGCGATGGACTTTCATAATCTTTCTTTTTGGACTTTTATAATTCTTTCTATATATTTTCAGATGAGCCACATGATTTTTTTTAGAGATTTTGGAACTTTGTAATTTTTTGCTGGACTTTTGTGATTTTTTTTCTGGAAATTTATAATATTTCTGTGGACTTTTGTAATCATCCGTTTTATAATATTCTTGGTTGGTTGGGGAAAACCTGTGGAAATCTTTTTTGCTTCATTTTGGACTTTCATAATCAAAAAAAGGACTTTTATAATCGATTTTTGGACTTTCCTAATCTTTTGCTGGACTTTTATAACCGAAATTCCCTTTCACGCCTTGTTTTATAAGGCTTTTTCGCCTCGTAAAATTTAAAATTTAAATATTTAAAAAGGATTTTGAAATGCGGAAAAAATCTTTAATTATCAAAAGTCTTGCCCAACAGAACATCTTGAAAATTCCAAACAACTTTCTTCGCGCAAGCTACAAATGTTCGGCGACAACGCAAAGAATGTATTTTTATTCGATTTTCAAATATCTTTCCTCTCCCGAAAATCAAAATTCCGTTTCTTTTTCATTTTCTGACTTTTTTTCTGACCTAAATTTGAGCGACGGACAAAAAACTCGAACTTTAATAAAAGAATCTGCGAACGAAATTCTTGATATGAAAATCGTCCTTGAAGACAACGAAAAAAAATACGAAGTCACGAACGTTTTTCAATCTGCTAAATGCGTTTTTACGGACACAACTTTCAGCTTTAAATTCACAGAAGATATGAAAATCTTTCTTGACGAACTAAAAGAAATTGGATTTTCGCTTTTTGAAATAAACGACTTAGGAAAGCTCAAGTCATTCTATGCGCTACGTTATTATCTGATTGCACTTTCTTACCGCGGTTTCAAAGGCAAAAAAGGCAACGAGCGCAATTCCTGGTTTTTTGAGTATTCGGTTGAGGAACTTCGTAAAACTTTTGATATTCAGGACGGCGAATATGCGCAAATGGGGCCGTTCAAAAACATTGTCGTTGAGCTTCCGCTAAAGGAACTGAACGAAAAAAATCTCGGAATCCAGATTGTTTGCACGCCGCTAAAAAAAGGCAGAAAAATTGTTGGATTCCATTTTGACTGCATCGACGCGACAAACCTGAACAAAGTCTCAGACTCTCATTATCTTTACATCGAAGACAACGTGGCAAAGGAAGGAAGCGAAACTACGACAAAAGCAGATGTCCAGATAGAAGCGATTCAGATTATTTCGCAGAATCCGCTCCGTTACGCGCAAATTTTGGAGGAAGAGCGCAACAATCCCGGACTTTTCGGCCTTTCTCCAGAGCTTAACGCAGTTGTACGCCTAAAATCTGAGCTTGAAAGCGAGAAAAAAGAAGTTCAATAGATTTTTTTACTTCGTTATGCCGCCTTTTGAAAGCTTGATATTGCCCTTCTCCACTTCCGAGCGCAAGAATTCCACGGCGGTTTCAATTCCCTGCGTCATCGTCAGGTCGTGCTCTAAGAAAAACATTTTCCATTCTTTTTTTGTCGTCTCGCGAATGCTGATGTTCATCAGGATTTTTTTGATTTGAGACTGATTTTCGCTTGGAATTTCATAATCTTTCTGATTTTGATTTTTTGAATCAGCTTTTTTTTGTGATTCATCTTTCTGAGTTTCACTTTGCGATTCTGCCGCTTTTAAAATCTCACTTTGATTTGCGACGCTCGCTGACTGCAAGATTTCCGTCGCGTTCTTGATTTCCTGCTCTGCTCTTGCCTTTGCCAAAGTCGCCATCACAGGATTTTCATCATCATATTGACCGAAGTTTTTTGCCATTTTTTTCTCCGATTATTTGCTTTCTGAGATAAATTCTTTGATGAAATTTGCGTAGTCAATCGCGACATTCGCTTTTGCGTCGTAGTCAAAAATATTTTGCCGCGCGAGCTGAGATTCCTGGACCGCAACTGCGTCACGGATTTTTGTCTCGAAAACTTTTGTGTTGAAAACTTTTGCGAAATCTTCGAATTTTGAGTTCATATGCTGGGCAAGTCCTGCGCGCGCCTTGTAACGAACAATCAGAATCCCGGAAATTTCAAGCTCCGGATTTACATCGCGGATTCCTTTGATTGTTTCAGCGAGAGATTCAGCCCCCTGCATTGAAAATGAGTCCGCCTGGACCGGAATTACCACGGAATTGCTTGCGACAAGCGCGTTGATTGTGAGCGGAGAAAGCGCAGGTGGCGTGTCTATAATCACAAAATCGTATTCATCTTTCACATCTTTTAGAAGATTTCTGAGCTTAAAAACTTGGTCAATCGCTGAAAGCTCCTGCATCACGTTGTTCAAGTTTTTGTCCGCCTGGATAAAGTCGCCGGAATTTGTCTTTTGAATTGCGTCTTTTAAGCTGATTTCGTTTTTGAACACATTTTTAATTGAAGGTTTTGAGTTGTCCGCGCGGAAGCAATATGAAAGGTTGCATTGCGGGTCCATGTCGATTCCGAGCGTTTTTTTGCCCATTTTATGAAGTCCCGAAAAAAGCGAGCTTGCGGTTGTCGTCTTTCCTACCCCGCCTTTCTGATTTGTGATTGTTATAATTTTCATTTTTTTTGCCTCCGGAAGTTTCTCGTCATGCTGAATTTATTTCAGTATTTTAAAATAGATTATGAAGCAAGTTCAGAAAGACGTAAATTTTATAAATCTTTAATTAAAGAAATCTTCAAATCAAGATGTAAAGATTATATCGTTAAATAAATAAAAAGTAAAGTTTAAATAAAGATAAAACATATAAAAAATAAATAAAACAAGATAACTTTATATAAAGAAATAAAGAAATAAATATAAAATAAAGAAGATATAAAGAAATATTGTATAAAAAACAAAGAAGAAAAATCACGCACGAGGATTGCTTTAGACGCGTTCAAAAAGAAAAGTGATGTTGATTTATGTTTGATGAAAAATCGGCTCGTCTGCGGGGTTTTTTGAATTTTTGCTTTTCCGATTCTTTCTCACAAGCCGAACGATAAACAAAATCCCCAGAACTGTCAGCTCAAAGCTCATCGCGAACCAGATTCCTTCAAGTCCGTAATTTTTGCGCAGTAAGAATGCGAGCGGAATACGGATAAACCACATCGAGAAAAAATTCAAAAGCGATGGAACCAAAGTGTCGCCGACTCCGCGGAGCGCGCCTGCGATTATCATTGACGAGCCGTAAAATGGCTCAGAAAACGACTCGATTCTCAAAATCCTTGCGCCAAGCTCCTGGATTTCTGCGTCGGGAGAAAGAAATCCAATCATTTGGGGCGCAAAGATGAACATCAAGCCGCCAGCCAGAATCATCAGCAAAAATCCGATGATTGTTGTGAGTGAGCTGAGTTTTTGAATCATATCGTAGCGTTTTGCGCCGTAAGACTGTCCTGCCAAAGTTGTTGCCGCGACCGAAATTCCGTAGGCGGGCATATAGCACAAGCTTTCCGCCGTGATTCCGAACGAGTTTGCCGCGATTGCGATTTTTCCGAGCGGGGAAACGATTTTTGTGAACGCGATTCTTCCCATGTTCAAAACGAACTGCTGGAATGCGACCGGAAATCCGATTTTAAAAGCGTTTTTGAAATATTCTTTTTTGATGAAAATTTTTTCGTTTTTGCGGAGACGAAGGGCAGGGGAGCGCACAAAAAGAAAAAAGCACAAGAGCGAGGCGATTATGATTCTCGAAATCAAGGTTCCCAAGGCCGCGCCGAAAATTCCCATCTGCATCCTGAAAATAAAAATGTAGTTGAAAATCACGTTCAAAACGCCCATCAAAACTTGCAAAATGCTTGGAATTTTCATTTCGCCTGAGCTTTGCAACATTCCTTCTGCAAGGTCAGAAATCTGGCAGACTGGAATTGAAACGCAGAAAACCAGAAAATAAATCCGCGCGCCTTCGTAAATTTCTTCAGTTGCGCCGAGCCACCACGGAAGCGAATTGCAGAGCGCGAGGCAGATTGCGGTGAGAAAAAGCGAGAACAAAACTGTTGTGATAAAAGCGATTTTTAAGATGTTGCGCGCTTCTTTTTCATTTTTTGCGCCGATTAAATGCGAAGCTTGAACCGTAAATCCCATTGACGCGGCAAAACAGATTCCGTAGACGAGCCAAGTTGTTGACGCGACAAGCCCGATTGAAGCCGAATCCGCTGCGCCGAGCCTGCCGACCATTGAAGCATCGATGTATGACATCATGATAGAAGAAAGTTGAGCCAAAATCGCCGGAACGCTCAGCTGAAAAATCAAGCGGATTTGCTGCGAAAGAGAAAGCGGAGAACCGCCACGCAAAAGTGAAAGATAGTCGTGTTTCATTCGTAGAGAGAATTTATATCACATTTGAGTTTGATTTTCTAGGATTTTAGTTTTTGTAAATTCTTAAAACCGCGCTCGCCACTGAATCAACCACGAACGCGGCGAACAAAACCGCCGAAACTGAGTTGAACGCAATTTTGCTCATTTTTTCCGCGGCAAATTTGACAAACGGAATCAAGACATATTTCTGGAAAATTCCCGCAAACGCGAAAAAAAGACAGCTTCTCAGGCAAACGTAGCCTGAAATGTTGCCGAAATTCCAGATTTCCGTATTATAATCCCAAAGCCGCACGTGAAAAATGTGAAAAATCAAAAATCCTGTCAAAAACTCCAAAATTCCGCAGACGAAAAAGCTTACGAGAAAAACCAGAGCCGCTTTTGTGATTTTGCAAGTCGCGCTCATCAGTAAAAATCCGCCGGCTCCGTAAATCGTAATCCACGGGCCAAGGCAGATTCCGCGTTTGACCCATTTTCCCAAGTCGATTCTGTAAAAAATTTCTTCGTACAAAAATCCGCCGATTGCGCTCAAAACTGCAATCATAAAAATCACGAAAAGTCCGAGGTTTTCGCTTTGAAAAAATCTTAAAACTGCGTTTTTTTGTGATGATTTTTCCAACATTCTTCTATTGTAAAGCACGAATTTTCATCTGACAAATTTGAGTTTTGATGTTTTTGACGGAAAAATGTAAAATACTTTTGATGGAAGCGAACCAGAATCAGGCCAAAAATCAGAAAGTTGCTCTTGTTGATGATGAAAAAAATGTGCGGCTTGCCGTTGGAACTGCGCTCAAAAAAACAGGCTTTGAAGTTTCGGAATTTTCGAACGGCGCGCTTGCCCTGGAAGATTTAGAGGCGGGCAATGTTCCTGACATTTACGTTCTTGACATTATGATGCCGGTGATGGACGGAACGGAATTTTTGCAGAAATACAAAGCGGTTCATCCTGAAATCCCTGCGATTTTTCTCACCAGCCGCGACGAGGAATTTGACAAAATTCAAGGCTTAGAAAACGGCGCGGACGATTATCTGACAAAGCCTTTTTCGATGAAAGAGCTGATTGCTAGAATCAGAGTGATTTTGCGGCGTTATGATTTTGTAAAAAACAGCATTATCCTGAGAGGCAGCGAAGAATCTGGAAAAAAACAGACAAAAAGTGATTTCGATAAGCTCAATCACCATGTAATCGAATCTCACAGCAACTCAATATCCCTTGACTCAGAAAGCTGCACGGCGGCTTTGAATGGAAAAAATCTGGTACTTACGGTCACGGAATTCCGCCTGCTAGAATTTTTTATGAAGCGCGCCGGAGCAGTTTTAACGCGGAATCAGCTTTTAGACGCGGCTTATCCGGAAGACGCTTTTCAGAACGACCGTGCGATTGACTGCCACATCAAGCGGCTCAGGAAAAAAATCGGCACGGACAAAATCGAAACAGTTTACGGACTTGGATATAAATTTGTGAAATGAAACGTTATTCCATTTCAATCAGCATTCAGATTTCAATTTTTCTCGTGATTATCGCGTTCGTTCCGGTTGCGTCGATGATGGCGCTCAAAACTTACGAAAAGCAGCTTCTTGACCAGATTGAAAATTCCAATGTTCAGCAGGCGCGGCTTGTTTCGGCGAGCTTGTCGGGCGAAAATCTTGATGAGCAGAAAGCTCGGAATCTTCTATTGAATATGAACGGAAGATTTGACGCGCGGATCCGGATTCTCGACAAAAATGCGTCGCTCGTCGCGGATTCAGCGGTTTTGTCGAGCCAGCAAAATCAAGATGAGCCGGCGTCTGACAAAACCGCTTCCGAAACTTTTGTTTACAAGCTTTTTTCGGCTCCAATTCGTGTTTACAGAAAATATTTCAAGCCGCCGGTCCGGATTTCCTCGTCGGAAGATTATTATTCTCTTCATTCAAGTTTTGATGGTGACGAAATCGAGTCCGCCTTGGCCGGAAAATACGGAGCCGCGACGAGAATTTCTTCGGGCGGGCAGGTGAGTGTGAATCTTTATTCCGCCGTTCCAATCAAAAATCCGAAAAAAAATGATGAAAACGTGATTGGCGTTGTTCTTGTGAGCCGCTCGACTTACAAAATTTTGCAGAATTTGTATGAGCTTCGTTTGGATTTGGGAAAGATTTTTTTGTGCTCGCTTCTTGCCGTCGCACTGATTGCGGTTTTTCTTACCTTTAGAATCAGCCTGCCGTTGCGGAAACTTTCGCGAGAAAGCAAAAATTGCGCTGACAAAAAAGGCCGCGTTTTGACGACAAAATTCACGGGCGAAAAACGTCGCGATGAAATTGGCGAGCTTTCGCGCTCGTTTTCAAGTTTAGTCGAAAAATTGAACCAGAGAATCAAATTTGCGGAAAGTTTTGCTTCCGATGTTTCACACGAGTTCAAAAATCCGCTGGCGGCAATCCGTTCTTGTACGGAATTTCTTTCGGAACCAGATTTGCCGGAAGCTGAGCGAGCGCAGTTTGTTTCTGCAATCAACGAGGAGGTTTCGCATTTGCAGAATTTGTTGACGGAAGTCCGAAATATCACAAAAATCAACGGAAACTCAACTGACGAAATCGAAAAGCAAAGCGTGAATTTAAGCCAGTTTGCCCAGAATATTGCAAAGCGTGAAAAACTTGCGTTTCCGAAAATCGATTTTTTAATAGAAGAAAACGGATTTGATGAAAAATCACAAATTTTGATAAACGAAAACTATCTCGACCGGATGACTGAAAATTTGCTTTCAAACGCGGCAAGTTTCGGCTCAAAAGTGGTTCTAAAAATCAGTCTTCAAAAAGATGAAAAAAAAGAGAAAAGCGGCAAAAATCAATATCTTGAAATTTGCGTGGAAGACAACGGAAAAGGCGTTCCAGATGAAGAAAAAGACAAGATTTTTGAGCGTTTTTACTCAAACCGCCCTGACGAAGAAAAATCTGCCCATACAGGACTTGGACTTGCGACCGCAAAAGCAATCGCCGACTCTCTTGAAGGCGAAATCAAAGTTGAAAAAAGTGAAAGGCTCGGCGGAGCGAAGTTTGTGGTGAGATTTCATCCAGCGTAATAGAAATCCAGCTCCGTTTGCGGAAATTCCAGCGTGCGCGCTTTTGCGAATCTTGCGTTTGAGGAAAAATCATATTCAACGCTGCCAAAAAGATTCGCGTCATTTAAAATTTCCTGGATTTTTTCGTTGTCAGCGTCAGGAAAATCAAGAACCGCAATTCTTCTGTAATGATATTTTCCTGCAACAAAAGAAAGTTCCCGGACAAATTTTGATGATGAAAAAGTCTTGATTTTAGTTTTTGAAAAATTGTCGAAAATGTGGAAGCATCCGTCTGAACTGGCGAAAACTGCGAGTTTTTCTGATGAAACAAAGTTTTTCCGGTTTGCTGTGTGATAAATGAAAGTCCCATCGTCAAGCCATACTTTTTGTTTTGTTGTGCAGCTCAAAAAAACGAGAAAAATTGAAAAAATCACCGCAGCGGCGCGGAACTTTAGTTTCATCTTTTTTATGATAAAACTCAAATGTGTCAAAATTATGGCAATGTTTAAAATATGTCCAAAAATCATAGTTTTTATGTGCTTGAAACACTCCGTCATATTTTCTAGAATGTAAGAATGGCTGATTCACAGAATAACGGAAATCTTGATTCGAGAACTCTTGAAAATAATCAAAATGCTGATGATGAAATTTCACTTTTGGATTTGGTTGCGGTTCTTCTGCATTACAAATTGATGATTATTATTATCACTGTTCTGGCGATGCTTGGGGCGGTTGTCTTTGCAATTGTTTCAATCAAGCTTCCGGCAGAAAAATCTCCTTTGCCGAACAAATTTACTCCGAAGGCGCATATGCTTATCAAGGAAGATTCTGCTTCTAGTGGACTTCCTTCAGGCCTTTCTTCTTTGGCGGGGCTTGCCGGCGTAAGTCTTGGTGGCGGCGGAAGTTCTTCCCACAGCTCGCTTGCGACATATTTAAGCACATCAAATGAATATCTTGATGCAGTTGCGAAAAAATTCAATCTCACTGAAAGGTATAAAATCGAAGAGTATCCAATTGCGAGCACTCGCAAGGCACTCAAAAAAACTTTGACTTCGGATTATGACGAGGAAAGTGGAGTTTTTACAATCAGCTTTAAGGACATTGATCCGTCTTTTGCCTGCGATGTTGTAAATTTTGCGGTTGACTGGATGCAGAACCGTTTTGATGAGCTTGGACTTGACACAAACAGCATTGAAAAGAAAAATCTTGAGACGAACATCGACGCGACTTACAAGGAAATTTTGAAGCTTGAAAAGCAGGCACAGAATCTTGGAGCGACGCTGAACAACGGAGTTTCAATTTGGGGCAGTCCGAATGTCTCGATTGAAACTGCGAGAATCCAGATGGAGCTGAACGCGCAGCAGAAAGTCTATGAGCAGCTGAAAACTCAGTACGAGCTTTTAAAAGTGAAAATGCAGAGCGAGCAGCCTGTTTTTCAGATTCTTGAGCGTCCGGAAGTTCCTGATATGAAAAGCGAGCCGAGCCGTGGAGAACTTTGCATAATTGTAACTTTTGCCGCAATCTTTGTTTCTATATTTATAGCTTTTGCTTTGAACGCCTGGAACAACATTAAAAACGACCCGGAAGCACAGAAAAAACTGAACTTGAAATCCAAGAAGAAAAACTAAAAAGAAGTGATTATTATGAATTTTTTCAGTCTGAAAAAAATAACAAAAATTTATCTTTCCGCGGCGGTGTTTGTTTTGTCTGCGGGAATTTTGCAAGCGCAAACTTCGGCTTTGCGTGCTCAGTTTGCGTCGACTGGCGCAATTTCTAGCTCTAAAATTGGACAGCAGGCAGGCGAAACGCCGGACGCACAGCTTGCAATGTCTGTGAGCAATTATCCTGTGACGGCTGGCGACATTTACACGCTTGCTTTTGCTGCGGGAACAACTCCGGTTTCTTATTCGATTCCGGTTGACTCAACTTACAAAATCAGAATTGCGAATCTTGGCGTTGTGAACTGCAAGGGACTTACTTATCTTCAGCTTAAAAATCAGGTTACGTCGATTGTCCAGAAAAACTATCCGATGGGCGGCGTTCAGTTTGTCCTGACTTCTCCTGCGACATTTCTTGTGACTGTGACGGGAGAGGTCCATAAAACAGTTCAAAAAAGCGCCTGGGCTTTGACACAGCTTTCTTCTATTGTAGATGTAGAAGACGGACTTACAGAATACTCATCCAAAAGAAATATCAAAATCATTTCTGAGGATGAAACTGAAAAAACTTACGACCTTTTTCTTGCCGACAGAAAAGGCGATTTGAGCCAGGATCCTTATTTGCGTCCGGGTGACAGAATCGAAGTTGCCAGAATCAGTCGGAAAGTCACGCTTAAAGGCGCGGTTGAGCGTCCTGGAACTTACGAGCTTCTGGACGGCGAAAACCTGAAGGCTCTTCTTGACAATTATGGAAGCGGGCTGGCTTCTCTTGCGGACTTGTCGAGAATCGAGCTTTACCGCGAAAAAACAGATGTTGCAAATTCAGGCGAGAAAATTTATCTTGACGAGCAGGCTTACAAAGATGACTATGCGCTTCTTTGCTATGACAGCGTTTATGTCTCAAGTTACAAGGATTTGAAGCCTGTGATTCATGTTGAGGGCGCAGTGAATTCTGCGGGAATCTTGAAAGCTGATGTCGCAGATTCTGCAAGCACTGGCGAAAATCTTGTCCTGATGGATGACGCGAAGACAGTTTCAACTGACGAGAATCTGAACGCAAGCACAAAAATTTCTGTCCAGTTCAATGTGGGCGAAGATTACGCTTTTTTCATCAGAAGATACAAAGAAATGTTCACGAGCGTTTCTGACTTGGAAAATTCATATGTCGTCCGTGGCGAAGAGCATATTCCTATGAATATTTCGCAGATTCTTTATGATGAGAATTTCAAGACAAAAATTGAAATGAAGGCAAACGACATTTTGCTGGTTCCGTTCAAGCAGTTTTTTGTGAGCGTTTCCGGCGCAGTCGTTTCTCCTGGACGTTATCCGTACATTCCTGACAGAACTTATGATTACTATGTGGGGCTTGCAGGCGGATTTTTAAGAGAGAGGAACAAGGGCGATGCTGTTGTCATCACAGATACTGACGGCAAAAAACACAAGAAGTCCGAGTTTATTCTTCCAGAAATGACGATTGAGGCGAAATCAAACAGCGGCTTGTATTATTTCAATCAGTATGCTCCTGTAGTTTCAACGATTTTTTCTGTTTTAGCGACAAGCCTTTCTGCCTATGCAGTTGTCAATTCGCTGTAGCGTTGTAAAAAATCACAAATTTTCTGTTGCTAAACCCGCGAAATAATCGGAAAATAGAAGTATGAAAAAATCGTCTTCAATTTTTCCGGCGCTTTTTGCGGGATTTTTCTTTTTTGGACTTGCAGAGCTTTCATCACAGGAAACTTATAACACTTCTTTTAGCCGCGACACCTTCCTGGCCGAATATGTGAGCCGCACTTGGACAGCGGCGGACGGACTTCCTGGGAATTCTGTGACGGACATCATTCAGGCTTCTAACGGCTACATTTATCTTGGAACTTACGATGGACTTGTTCGCTTTGACGGCGTTGAATTCATCACTTTCAATCGTAGCAATGACCCAAAATACAATTTCGTTTCGGCGCGGACGGTTTTTGAGGATTCAAAAGGAAATCTTTGGAACGGCTCGAATGACGAAGGAATTTTCAAAATTTCGCCGGAAGGAGAAGTTCAGCGTTTTTCTGTGGACGAAGGCTTGCCGAACAACTCAATCCGCGCAATCCAGGAAGACAAGGATGGCAGAATCTGGGTTGGAACTTCAGCCGGCTTGGTCTACATTTACGACGGAAAAATTTTCAGACCGGAAGGACTTGAGAAATTCGGTGAGGAAAACATTTTAGTTTCAGACATTTTCTGCGACACTGCGGGAAGAATTTGGGTCTTGTCGCAAAAAGCTAACGCAATTTATGTTTACACGAACAGAACATTTGAGCGTTTCAGAGGATTTAAGAATTTTGAAAATCCGGTTGTCACTTGCATTATGCAGGACAAAAACACAGACTTCTGGTTTGGGATTGCGCCGCACTACGCTGTGAAAATTTCTGACGGCGAGGAAACTGTCTTTGACGTTGGGCGCGGAAGCCAGCCTGGAACAAGCGTGATGTGTATCTATCAAGACAAAAAGAACAATATGTGGTTTTCGATGGACACAGGAATCACAGTGATTCACGAGGGAACTTACTCATATTTCAACGACAAGAACGGACTTAGCGACGACAAAGTTACAAAAATCATACAGGACAGGGAAGGAAACATCTGGTTTGCGACTGACAGAGGCGGAATCGAGCGGCTTACTCCGAGCAAATTCAAGACGACCACGATGGACACGACAATTAACGCAATTGCTGAAGATACAACTCGCAATTTTTTCTGGCTCGGCGGCGACAACGGACTTTACTGCCTTTACAAGAACAATTTTATAGAAAACAATCTTACACGGTTTTGCAAGAACGTAAGAATCCGCGACGTGACAAGCTGCCCGGACGGAACAGTTTTGGTTTCGTGTTATGAAAAGCTCGGCGAAGTAATGATGGATTCACACGGAAGAATCACAAATCTCACACAAAAGGACGGACTTGCCGGAAACAAAGTTCGCGTTGGAATAAAAGTGAAAAACGGCGACATTTACGTTGGAACGACAACTGGCTTGAGTATCATTTCTGCGGAAGACGGAAAAATCACAAACATCACAAAAGAAAGCGGAATTTCGAACGAATACATAATGTGCGTTTATGAAGACACAAATGGTGAAATTTGGTGCGGAACTGACGGCGGCGGAATTTTCACGCTCAAAGATGGAAAATTGAGCCAGACTTTTTCAACTTCAAACGGATTGATTGGAAATGTTATTTTTAAAATCACAGAAAATTCTCCGGGCGATTTCTGGATTACAACTGGGACCGGAATTTCGCGGCTCGACAAAAACGTAGCGAGCGGGGGAACTTTTGTGAATTACAACAGCGCGGACGGACTTGGCGCAGACGGAATTTTCCAGACGATTCCTGACTACACGCGGACGCTCTGGATGACAAGCAACCGCGGAATTTTCAGTGCGACAATGGACGAATTTGATTCAATAGAAGACGGCGGGCAGATAAAAATCAACTCGAAATTTTTTGGGCAGTCCGACGGATTGATTTCTGGCGGAGTTACTTCGACTTCAAAATCAATGAAAGATTCTTTCGGACGCATTTGGTTCACGCTGATTGACGGATTTGCGGTTTACGATCCGCTCAATGTTACAGCGAACAAAACCGCTCCGCTCGTGGACATCGAAAAAATCACGGTTGACAACGAGATGCTCGACTGGCACGAAGGCGAAAAAATTACGCTGGAGCCGGATGTAAAGCGAATCGAAATCAAATACACGGGACTTTGCTTTATTTCTTCCGAGCAGACTCAGTTCCGCTCGAAGCTCGAAGGCTTTGAAAATGATTTTTCGCGCTGGTCTTCGTCAAGAAGCGTTTCGTACACAAACTTGCGGCCTGGCAGCTACAAATTTTCCGTGCAGGCGGCAAATTCCGACGGAGTTTTGAGCAAAAATATCGGCGAGATTGAATTTGAAAAAGAGCCTTTTTTCTGGGAAGTTGTCTGGTTCTGGATTTTTGTTGCGCTGCTTGCCGCAGGAATCATTTCTTTTGTGATTTATTATCGGTTTTCGCAGATGAAAAAATATCAGATTGAATTGGAAAAAGCGGTTCAGGACAGAACCAAAAAACTTGCCGCCCAGGAAGAGAAGAGTGAGATCTTGATTTTGAACATTTTGCCGAAAGACATTGCGGCGGAATTGAAGCAGAATCCGAATCAGAAAATCGCGAAAGCTTACAAAAATGCAACGGTCCTTTTTGCCGACATCGCAGGATTTACAAAAATGGCTGACAGCATGGACGCGGCGGACGTTGTTTCGCTTTTGAACGATTTGGTTTCGCGTTTTGATGAGCGAGCTTTGCGTGAAGGTGTTGAGAAAATCAAGACGATGGGCGACGCTTATATGGCGGCTACCGGACTTTCTGAAAACGGCGGCGAAGAAGATGTTTTGAAGATGATGAAATTTGCGGAAGGCTTGCTCGATGATTTGCGTGATTTCAACCGAAGTTCCAAAGTCAAAATCCAGATAAGAATCGGCGTGAATTCTGGAAAAATCGTCGCTGGAATCATCGGAAAATCAAAATTTATTTATGACATCTGGGGCGATACTGTGAATGTCGCATTCAGAATGCAGACAAACGGCGAAATCGGAAAAATATGCGTCACACAAAACATTTATGACGTTGCAAAAGGCAAGTTCGAATTTTCCGCGCCGGTTGAAATGGAAGTAAAAGGCAAAGGCAAAATGAAAGCGTATTTGACGGAATAAAAAAATGGAAATTTCATTAATTCCGTGATATTCTAAAAATCAAGGGGAAAAAAATGGTTGACTACACAGAAGGTTCTGGAAAACAATATCACACAGGAGTCGGACCGGCGGACATCGGAAAATACGTGATTATGCCGGGCGATCCGAAACGCTGCAAAAAAATCGCTGAGCATTTTGACAACGCGCGCCTTGTCGCCGATGTGCGCGAGTTCACGACATACACAGGAACTTTGGAAGGCGTTCCAGTGAGCGTCACTTCGACAGGAATCGGCGGGCCGTCGGCTTCGATTGCGATTGACGAGCTCGCAAAATGCGGCGCGCACACTTTCATCAGAATCGGAACTTGCGGCGGAATGCAGGAAGATGTTCTTGGCGGCGACGTTGTGATTGCGACCGGAGCTGTCCGAATGGAAGGCACGAGCCGCGAGTTTGCGCCGATTGAATATCCAGCGGTTCCGGATTTTAATGTGACGACTGCGCTTGTTTCCGCTGCGAATGATTTGAAAGCCCGCCATCACACGGGTGTTGTTCAGTGCAAGGATTCATTTTTCGGCCAGCATGAGCCTGAGATTATGGCTGTGAGCTACGAACTTGAGAACAAATGGCAGGCGTGGCTTCGGATGGGATGCCTTGCGTCAGAAATGGAAAGCGCGGCTTTGTTCATTGCAGGCGCGTTTTTAAAAGTGCGTGTTGGCTCTTGCTTTTTGGTGATTGCAAATCAGGAGCGCGCGAAAAAAGGCCTTGAGAATAAGCAGGTTCACGACACAGAAATAGCGGTGAAAGTTGCCGTCGAGGCAATGCGCAAGCTGATTCTCCAGGATAAAAAATTGTCAGCAAAATAAATGGTTTTAGGCGAATAAAAATGGCGAATGGGATTGAAGATTTAAAGGAAAAAGAAAAGGTCGAGCCGCATGCTGACTTTTCAAAATCAAAATTCACAAGCTGGAAAAATTTTCAGGGGAAGGAAGACGCGGAAATGCTCCAGGAGAAGTCTTTTGGCTGGAGCGCTAAAAAAGAAAGCCGAGGCGATTACGACTCGGCTTATGATGATGAATAAATCTATCTTGCTTTTCCTGTGAGCATCCAGCTCTGTGTGAAGTAAGAGTCGTTCACATTCGGCGCGTCAAAAACAAAGTCGCGAACGTAAATGTGTGTCTTGCGTCCTGTTTGTTCGTTTATAACGTAGCAAGAGCGGCGCAAGACATATTCGCGTCCTGTTGTGCCTTTTACGCGGTCGATTTTATCAATCTCAAATGTCTTAAAAAGCATGCCCTTTTTGTCGTAGTATTTTACCTGAACCGGAAGATAAGTCTGCTTGTCAAACCAAGTGACTCTGTAGGAATATTCAACTTCGCTCTTCTTGACTGGAGTTGATTTCACTTCCCAGCAAGTGTAAGTTATTCCGGCAGAAATTGTGATAATGTCGTTGTCCTTGACCATTTCGTGTTTGTCGTCTTCAATTTCGCGGATTCGCAAGTCGTTGTAAGTAAGCTCTGTTCCTGCGACGTTGCCTTTTCTTGCGGCAGTTGAAACGCGGCGGACCTGGCGAAGCTCCGGTGTGTAAATCATGCTGTCGTCAGTTTTTCCGACTTTTTCAGCCTGAAGAACGCGTGTATTTTTCCGCGAAGCTGGTGACTGCCATTCAAAAACTGTGTTGATTGTATCATTTCTGAAAATCTTGCCGTACTGCTTGACTTCATCGCGCTCTGTAACTTGACCGTTCGGGTTGATTTCTTCCAAAAGAATATTTGTCGAGCTGTAGTTCGGGCAAGGAAGATTCTTGTAAGTTGTGACTACTTCAAGCGCGGTCTGTGAAAATAAAAGTGAAGCTGCCCCGAAGGCAACCGAAAAAGCAATAGCCTTGATTTTCATAATAATACAACCTCTCAAATTTTATCTTTTAGTAGACTGTTTCAGTTATATAAGTCTAACAAAGATGTTTTACTTTTGCAAGTCTTTTCTAAAAAAAACGCAAAAATGCAGAGGTTTCAACAAAAACGTAATGATTTCATTAAAAATATAATCGATGCGATTTTTGCAAAGTGATTTCAGCAATTCACATCATACTGCAAATTATTCATCTTTTCATTTTACATTGTGCAAAAATGAATATAATTGACGTTTCACGCAAAAAAGGTGAAAAAATGGAACTCAAAAAATCAGAATCTCAATACAAAATGGATATGCTTTCCGGCTCGCTTTGGAACAAGCTAATTGCGTTTGCTTTTCCGCTTGCAATCACGAGCATTTTGCAGCAGCTTTTCAACTCGGCTGATGTCGCAGTCGTTGGCCGTTTTGTCGGAAGCGACGCTTTGGCGGCAGTCGGCGCGAACGTGTCGAACGTCGGAATCTTTGTGAACTTTCTCGTCGGATTTTCAGTCGGGCCGAATGTTGTTCTTTCTCGCCTGATTGGTCGTGGCGACGAAAATGAGGCGAAAAAAATTCCAGGAACGACTATTGCGCTTTCTCTTTTTATCGGCTTGCTGTTTTTTTGCTTGTGGCGAGCTTTTGACGTGCTGGCTTTTGGTTTCGATTTCAACTCCGGAAAAAGTTCTTGAGCAGGCGGTTTTGTATTCCCGCATTTATTTGATTGGAATTCCATTTCTTTCCATATATAACTGCGGGTCGGCTTTGCTAAGAAGCGTGGGCGACACAAAGCGTCCGCTCTACATTTTGATTGGCTCTGGAATCTTGAACGTCGTTTTAAATCTTGTTTTTGTCATCATTTTTGGAATGGGCGTTTCAGGCGTTGCGGTTGCGACTGTGATTTCAGAAATCTTGTCGTGCTTCGCCGTGATTTTGATTTTGATTTACGAAAAAGGAATCTTGCACCTTGGAAAAAATTTTTTTCATCCTGATTTTAAGTACGTCGGAAGCATTTTTGTTCAGGGATTCCCGTCCGGAGTTCAGAACGCGGTTTTCTCTGTTTCAAATATGTTCGTTCAGGCGGGAATCAACAGTTTTGGAAGCGCGGCAATTGCAGGTTCTTCCGCTGGCTTGAATTTTGAATATTTCACTTACGCGATTTCTGCGGCTTTCTCGCAAGGCGTGGTCACGTTTGTCAGCCAGAATTTCGGTGCGGCTCAAATCAGAAGATGCAAGCGTGTTTTCTGGATTGCGCTTGGCGAGGGCGCGATTTTCATCATCTGGCGACATTTTTTCGTGAGCTTCTACACAATCGACCCTGCGGTTCAGGATTTTGCAATCAGAAGAATGTTGTATGTCACTTCCGTTGAATTCTTAGCTTGCCCGTTTGACATTGGAAGTGGCGCGCTCCGTGGGATTGGTCACGCCGTGATTCCGTCGCTCTTCACTGTTCTGGGGACTGTCGTTTTTAGAATCATCTGGCTTTACACGGTTTTTGCGCATTTCAAGTCGTACGAAAGCCTGATGATTGTCTATCCGGTTTCCTGGGTTTTCACCGAGATTCTTGTTCTGATTGCGTATTTTTACTACATGAAAAAGCTGGAACGGCAAATCGAAAATTAAATTCCTGAAAAGGCGAAGTTTTCACTTGCGGAAAAAGCTTTGTATTTTTCTGAGTCAAACGGAAAATCCCAGGTTCCGCCAAAATGAGTTTTTTGACCGCCGAATCCGGTCTTAAAAATGTAAAGTCCTGCCATCGGATTTGTGCGGCTTTGGTCTTGCGGAATTCCCATCAAGTCGTACTGAACGCAGCCTTTTGACCTTGCAAATCTGATGACTTCCCATTGAAGCCCGTAGTTCGGCATGCATTGCCGGCCTTCAAGCGAACTTGCCGCGTACATATAATATGCGCGCTTTGCCGAAATCGCGAGAACAAGCCCGCTGAGCATTTTTCCGTTTTTTGACGCTGTAAAAAGAAAAAACTTTGGTGACGGAACGCAGGCGTCGAGCGGAACTTTTGTTTTTTCCTCAAATCTGCAATTTTCAGTTTTTTCCGCGTTTTCCGCACATTCAAAAAGCGACTTGAAATATTCAAATCCTTCAAAATAAAATCCTTTGCGCTTTGCAGTTTCTTCATAAATTTTGTGCCAGGATTCAAGATTTTTAATCAAATCAGGACTTTTTGAATCGCAGATTGAAAAATCAACTTCTTCCTTGTAAGCGCGCCGGATTGCGTTTCGGGTCTGCTGCCGCATTGACGACAAAAGTTTTTCTGGCGACGGGCGCAAATCGATTATCACAGTGTCAGGACAAAGATGATTTGACGGAGCTTTTCTTAAATTGTGATACTTGCTTCCAAAATTCATCGCAAGTTCCTGCATTTCAACTCGTTCAGAAGCATTTTTGATTCCAGGAACATTCCAAGGCAAGTCAAATCTTACAAAAACCGTTTCTAAAGGAAGAAAATCTTTGAGCGTGAACGCCAGCTCCTCCAAAAGCGCGGCTCGTTTTTCTTCCGGAACTGTGAGCGCCGGCGCACGCTGAGCATAAGCGTAGAATGTTCCGTTTTTTGTTTTTCGCATCTGAATCAAAAGAGGAAAAATCAGATTTTTTGAATCATCATTTTGATTGTAGTTCACCCAAAAGTAAAGTGATTTTTGCCCTGTGATTTTTTGCCGGAATTTTCCCCAGAAAGAAGTTTGAAAAAGCACGTCAGTTGCTGAAAAATCGTTCGGCTCGGCCATTGTAATCGAAATCATATTTGCAAAGATTACAAACGAAATCTAAAAACCGCAAGATTTATGAGTGTTTGCCGTGCTAGTGTCGTACTTGTCAGATGTTTGCCACACTAGTGGAAACTTCGATTTTAAATCTGATTTTCCTGAAGCAGGCCCGCGATGTTTTTTACAAGCTGATTCTCTTTGAAATCTCTTATCACTAATAGGACTTATTACTATTTACAAAAATCAGAAATCCCTTTATATTCATCTTATGCAGGCGAGAAACACAAACCAGCGCAGACTGATTCTTGATTTGATGACAGGAAACAGAACTCATCCGACGGCGGACGAAATTTATGAGCTTGCCAGAAAGCGCGACGCTCACATCAGCCGAGGGACGGTTTACAGAAATCTTGGTTTTCTTTGCGAGAGCGGCGAGATTCTGAAAATCAATGTTCCGGACGGAGCCGACCATTACGATTCAACTCTCCGTGAGCATTATCATTTTTGCTGCAAGAAATGCGGAAAAATGTGGGACGTTCCGGGAAATGTGAAAATAGAAACTGGAGCGGCCCTGAAGAAAATGTCGGACGACGGATTTCTTGTTACGGAGCGGAATTTGGTTTTCACAGGATTTTGCCCGTCTTGCAGAGAATCAGAAAATATTACGAGCTGAATTTAATTGCGGCGATTGATTTTATCTAAGCCGTGCTAATAAAAAAATTTCCATTGGAGGTACAGATATGGAATTGAAAGGTTCAAAGACAGAGAAAAATTTGCAGGCGGCTTTTGCCGGCGAGTCACAGGCACGCAACAAGTACACTTTCTTTGCTGAGAAAGCGCGCAAGGAAGGCTACGAGCAGATTGCTGATATTTTTGAGGAGACAGCCAGAAACGAGAAGGCGCACGCTGAGCTTTGGTTCAAATTCCTGAACGGCGGAGAAATCGGAACAACGGCCGAGAACCTTAAAGCGGCTGCCGGCGGCGAGAACTACGAGTGGACAGATATGTACGTTGATTTCGCCAAGACTGCGAAAGAGGAAGGATTTGCAAGAATCGCGAAGCTTTTCGAGATGGTCGGCGCGATTGAAAAGCAGCACGAGGCGCGCTATTTGAAGCTTCTTGACAATGTGAACAAAGAGCTTGTGTTCAGCAAGGACGGCGACACAATCTGGCAGTGCCAGGTCTGCGGACATATTGTAGTCGGAAAGAAAGCTCCTGGAGCCTGCCCGGTTTGCGGCGCGCCGCAGAGCTTCTTCGAAGTGAAGGCTGAGAATTACTAGAATGGAAATTACATCCTTGTAATTTCCATTCTAACGAGAAAATTCTGTTCACCTGAAGGCAAACAGAATTTTCTCTCTCTGCGTTGATGCCGCGTCCTGCGGCACATTTTTTTTGTGACATTCATGAGCAGCATGGAGCGGAGAAAATTCTCTCTTTGCATTGCCGCCGCGTCCGTGTGGCGAGACGGCTTAGTTGCTCTGATTTTATGGCTTAGGGATAGGAGCTGCGCCGCAGGCGTTCCGGAGCGAGTTGAACGAGCGCAGGAATGAAGCCGAAAGGCGGAACGGCGGATAGCCCGACGGCGGAGCCGGAAGCCCCGGATTAATTTATTTTTCAAATCTTTTTGCTGGACTTTGCTCCGGCATTTTTTTTCTATATAATTTGAATCCATTGCCTTTTTATTTGGAGAAAAAAATGAAAATTGAGACAAAATGCCTTCACGCAGGATACGAGCCTAAGAACGGCGAGCCGCGCATGATTCCTATCATCCAGAGCACAACTTTTAAATATGATTCAAGCGAGGAGATGGGAAAGCTTTTTGATTTGAAATCGGACGGATATTTTTATTCGCGGCTGCAGAATCCGACTTGCGACATGGTCGCGGCGAAAATTGCGGCGATGGAAGGCGGAAGCGCGGCAATGCTCACGGGCTCAGGCCAGGCGACGACTTTTCTTTCTGTTTTTAATCTTGCGAATGCGGGCGACCACGTTGTCGCTTCGACGGCGATTTACGGCGGAAGCTTTAATCTTTTTAACGTTACAATGCGCAAAATGGGAATCGATTTTACGTTTGTTGATCCTGACTGCCCGGACGATGAGCTTGAGGCGGCGTTCAGGCCGAACACAAAGGCCGTTTTTGGCGAGACTCTTGCAAATCCTGCGCTGATTGTCTTTGACATTGAACGATTTGCTGATGCGGCGCACCGGCACGGAGTTCCGCTTATTATCGACAACACGTTTGCGACTCCGGTCAACTGCCGGCCGATTGAATTTGGCGCGGATATTGTGACTCACTCGACGACAAAATATATGGACGGACACGACGCGACTTTGGGCGGAGTTATTGTTGACGGCGGAAAATTTGACTGGATGGCGCACGCGGATAAATTTCCCGGCCTTTGCACTCCGGACGAAAGCTATCACGGCGTGACTTACGCGAAGCAGTTCGGAAAGGAAAAGGCGTTCATCACAAAGGCGACGGCGCAGCTTATGCGTGATTTTGGAATGGTCCAGTCGCCTTTCAACGCTTATATCTTGAATCTTGGGCTTGAGTCGCTTCCTGTGAGAATGGCGCGGCATTGCTCTAACGCAAGGAAAATCGCGGAGTTCCTGGAGAAAAATCCGAAAATCGCCTGGGTGAATTATCCTGACTTGCCTGGAAACAAATATCATGAGCGCGCGAAAAAATATCTTCCGAACGGAAGTTCCGGCGTAATCAGCTTTGGCGTAAAGGGCGGAAGAAAGAACGCGGAGAAATTTATGGCGGGCTTAAAGCTTGGAATGATTGCGACACACGTTGCGGACGCGCGCACTTGCTGCCTTCATCCTGCAAGCTCGACCCACCGCCAGATGAGCGAGGAGGAGCTTGTCGCGGCCGGAGTTCCTTCAGATTTGGTCCGCCTTTCAGTTGGTCTTGAGAATGTAGATGATTTGATTTCTGACATTTCAGGCGCGCTTGAGGCGGTCTGAGCTGACGTGAGCCAGTTTGAACTGGAATCATGAGAAGGTCAGGCTTTAAAAATCTTCCTTAACCTTAAAATTCTATTACCGAAAAATCTTCTTTCCTCTATTGAGTTTTAGCGGATTTTCAGGTTATCCTTTTAAGACACAAAGACGCGAACCTAGTGGTGTCGCGTCTTTTTTTTGTGTCGCACTAACATTTTTGAGGTACTAAAGTGTTACGCTACATCATCAAACGTGTTGCGACAGCCATTGTGACGGCTTTTCTTGTCGCGACGCTGACTTTCTTTATCATGAACATGGTGCCGGGAGGGCCTTTCCTTTCTGAGAAGGCTGTAACTCCGCAGGCGCAGGCGGCGATGGAAGCCAAGTACGGACTGGACAAGCCGCTTGGCAAGCAGTATCTGACGTACATGGGCGGTCTTGTGCGCGGCGACATGGGGCTTTCGCTAAAAAAGCGCGGCCGCACTGTGAGCCAGATTATCGCGACGAAGTTCCCTGTTTCGGCGCGTCTCGGCGGGCTTGCGATGATTGTCGCGGTTTTTGCCGGAGTTCCGCTCGGAGCTGTCGCGGCTTTCAAGCGCGGAAAAACCGTGGACAATGTTCTTGTAGTTCTTTCAACTGCCGGAATCGCAATTCCGAGCTTTTTGTCATCAACTCTTCTGATGTACATCTTTACGGACAAGCTTCATCTTCTGCCGTCGCTCGGACTTAATTCTCCGCAGAGCTACATCATGCCGGTTGTCGCTCTCGCGCTGTATCCGACATTTTACATTGCGCGCCTTATGCGTTCGTCAATGCTCGACGTTATGGGCCAGGACTATATGCGCACAGCGCGGGCAAAAGGCGTCAGCACAATGATGATGATTTTTAAGCACGCAATGCGAAACGCGATTCTTCCGGTTGTCACTTACTTGGGGCCGCTTCTTGCTTCCCTTATGACAGGAAGCTTTATTATAGAAAAGATTTTCAATATTCCAGGCCTCGGCTCTGAATTTGTCGGAGCAATCACAAGCCGCGACTATCCGATGATTATGGGAACAACAATCTTCCTCGCGGTTTTCGTGATTTTTATGAACGTTCTTGTTGACATCGCGTATGCGATTGTCGATCCGAGAATCAAGCTGAAGTAGAGCGGCCGTCATGCTGAGCGCAGCGAAACATCTTTTGATTCATCACAACCGTTAAAAATGTTTTGTGTGAGATTCTTCGCTTCGCTTTCAGAATGACGATGTGCTAAAGGAAAATTAAAATGTCTGAAGAAAATAAAAAACCAATCAAAAAGAATCCTTTGAGTTTCCAGCTTAAAGTTGATGATTTTCTGCCCGCGACTGCGAAGGAAAAAGAGTCGCTCGTGGTTATGCGCGAGTCTGTGAGCTTCTGGAAGGACGGAGCGCGCCGCTTCCGCAAGAACAAGATTGCTATGACGGCTCTCGCGATTGTCCTTGTGATTGTGTTCCTCTGCTTTGTGGTTCCGGTTTTCTATCCATATAAATACGCGGAGCAGGTTAAGGGAAGCGAGCGTCTTTCCCCGATGGAATACTCAAAGACGGAGATTGAGCGCAAGGATGCGGGCGAGTTTGTCTTTCCTCATATTCTTGGAACTGACCAGAACGGCCGCGACTATGCAATCCGCGTAATGGTCGGCGGAAGAGTTTCCCTTATGGTCGGAATTGTCGCTTCGGTTCTGATTCTGATTATCGGCTCGCTGTACGGAGCAATCGCCGGATATTTCGGCGGCTACGTTGACTTAATCATGATGAGGATTGTTGACATCATCTACACGGTGCCGGACGTTCTGATAATCATTCTGCTTGCGGCGACGCTCAAGTTTCCGCTCCAGTCGCTCGGCGCAGTTCCGGGATTCGGCTGGATTCAGAAGCTCGGCCCTAACATGGTGAGCATGTTCATTGTGTTCGCGCTTTTATACTGGGTCGGAATGGCGCGCATTGTCCGCAGCCAGATTATGATTCTAAAGCAGAACGAGTACGTTACTGCGGCCCTTGCGCTCGGCGCGAGAAAAAGAAGAATCATCGGAAAGCATTTGATTACAAACTGCATTGGAACTCTGATTGTGACAACAACCCTGCAGATTCCGTCTTCGATTTTCACAGAGTCGTTCCTTTCGTTTCTGGGACTCGGAGTCCAGGCTCCGATGCCGTCGCTCGGTTCTCTTGCGTCCGCCGCGCTCAACGGCTTCCAGACTTATCCTGAGAAGCTTTTTGCGCCAGCGTTTTTGATTTTTATCATCATCCTGAGCTTTAACCTGCTCGGCGACGGACTTCGCGACGCATTCGATCCAAAGTTGAAGAGCTAGGAAGGAAATATGGAAAATAAATATTTAGTTGACATACAGCACGAGAAGCTTTCGTTTTTTACTCCGGCCGGAGAAGTGAAGGCTCTGAACGACGTTACTCTGCACATGCAGGAAGGCGAGGTTCTTGGAATTGTCGGCGAGTCCGGAAGCGGAAAGTCGGTCACAGCGTACTCGATTATGGGTTTGACGGCTGAAAACGGAAAAATCACCGGCGGAAGCGTGACTTTCAACGGACACAGGATTGACCAGATGACTGAAAAAGAGCTCCGCAAAATCCGCGGAAAGGAAGTTAGCATTATCTTCCAGGATCCGATGACTTCGCTGAACCCGGTCTGGACGATTGGAAACCAGATTGAGGAGGCGATAAAGCTCCACACTGACAAGAAAGGAAAGGCTGCGACAGAGCGGGCGCGCGAGCTTTTGACTCTTGTCGGAATCAACGAGCCTGACAAAAGGCTGAAGCAGTATCCGCACGAGCTTTCAGGCGGAATGAGGCAGCGCGTGATGATAGCGATTGCGCTTGCCTGCGAGCCTAAGCTTCTGATTGCAGATGAGCCGACCACCGCGCTTGACGTTACAATTCAGGCGCAGATTCTTGAGCTTATGCAGGACCTTAAGAATAAGCTCGGAATGGGAATCATAATGATTACGCATGATTTGGGCGTTGTTGCCTCGATGTGCGACCACATCGCTGTTATGTACGCGGGCGAGATTGTCGAGTACGGAACAACGGACGATATTTTCTATAATCCGCAGCACGAGTACACGCGCGGGCTTTTACGCTCGATTCCGAAATTCCACGAGCGTGCTTATGAGCGTCTTGTTCCGATTGAAGGCCAGCCGGTCGATTTGCTGAACCGTCCTAAGGGCTGCTGCTTTGCGCCGAGATGCTCAAGATGCATGAGAATCTGCCTTGAAAGGCCGCCTGTCCGCAACGAGTACGAAAGCCTGGGCGGAGCCTTTGTCGGCGAGAATGTCCACTACGGAAGATGCTGGCTTGAGCAGAAAGCCGAGCTTTTAGGAAGCGCGGACGCAGACGTTGCGGCGATTATGAAAAATGGAAATGCTGGAGAAAATTATGAGTGATGAAAAAAATCAGAATCTTCTTGAGATAGAGCATTTGAAGCAATATTTTCCTGCCGGAGGAAAGAAGATTGTTCACGCGGTTGACGACGTTAGCTTCTTCATAAAGCGCGGCGAGACATTCGGGCTTGTAGGCGAGTCCGGCTGCGGAAAGACAACTACCGGTCGCGCGATTCTTCGCCTGACCGAGCCGACCGCGGGAAAAATCGTGTACGACGGCGACGTGATTTTTGACAGCGAGAAAAATATCAAGGTTGACATGCGTCCTTACCGGCGCAAGATGCAGATTGTGTTCCAGGATCCGTACGCGTCGCTCGACCCGCGCATGACCGTTGGCGACATTGTAGGCGAGGCGCTGGATATTCATCATCTTTATTCAAGCAAGGCCGAGCGGCACGACAAGATTATAAGTCTCCTTGCGACGGTCGGGCTCAACAGCGAGCACGCGAACCGCTATCCGCACGAATTTTCTGGCGGACAGAGGCAGAGAATCGGAATCGCGCGCGCCCTCGCCGTGAATCCGGAGTTCATTGTGTGCGACGAGCCTGTGAGCGCGCTTGACGTTTCAATCCAGGCGCAGGTTGTGAATATGTTCGAGGACCTGCAGAAAAAGAACAATCTGACATATCTTTTCATTGCGCACGACCTTTCTGTCGTGAACCACATCTCAAGCAGAATCGGAGTTATGTACCTCGGCCACATGGTTGAGATGGCAGAAAGCGACGAGCTGATTTTCCATTCAATGCATCCGTACACGCGCTCGCTGATTTCCGCGGTTCCAATCGCAGACCCTAAGACCGCCCGCGCGAACAAGCGGATCATTCTGCAGGGCGACGTTCCGTCTCCGGTGAATCCGCCGAGCGGCTGTCCGTTCAGAACCCGCTGCCCTTACGCGGACGAGAAGTGCGCCGCCGAGAAGCCTGAGTTCAAGGAAATTACAAGCGGACACTACGCGGCGTGCCATCATCTGGACAAGCTGAACTAGAAATAAAAAACCGCGCCGGGAAAACCTGGCGCGTTTTTTTTTACTGTTTTTCCTTAGGTTTTTGCCTTGCCTTTACAGTTGCGTTCGCCTTGTCGATTTCCGCGCTGACTTTCGACGTGAAATCCTTGTAGTCCGGCAATGTTTCCACAGCGGAAAGATATGGAACAAGACGCGCGTTCAAAGCGTCAAGCAGAGATTTTTTTACAGAGGTTGCGCTTGCGCCCTTGCCGGTTTTTACAGCGGTGTAGCTGTCGCTTGCCTTGTTGAAATTATCCTGCGCTTCGCGGAGCGAAGAAACAAGCTCCGCGACTCCATCGAGAGAGTCGATGTCAGATTTTAGATTCTCCGTGCTCAAATCCTCTAAAAGACTTTCAATCAGAGAGGATTCCTCGGCGTAGTTTTTGCCTGTAATCTGCTTTCCGTACTTGCCGAAAACCGCGAGAACTTTCTGGGCTGCGGTCTTTTTCGCAGGAACAGGAATCGCGGCGTAGCCTGAAAGAGCGTCGCCTAAACTCCGGATAATCTCATCGCGCGCTATGTCCGCCTCGTCAAGAGTGCTTGTTGCCCTGTCCGATTTTATTGCGGTTGTAAGAGATGCGGAAAGGCTTTCAACATCTGATATTATTGAAGAAAGATTCCTGTCGTTTGCCAGGGCGGAGCTTTCATCTGATGAAGAGCCTTTGTAAAGACGCACAATTGCGTCTGAAAGAGAGTCCGCTTCTGTTATGCGGACATCAAATTTTACTTTTTTCATTTTGACTCCTATGAAAAAAAATGGCTAAGAATTGATTGGTCATTTTGCAAGAAGCCAAAATGTACAATCCCGGTAGTTTTATCCTCCGTTTTATGGAAAAATTAAACTCTTCGCTTTTATGATACGAAAAAGACTGGCAGGCTGGCAAGAAAAAAAGCCGTGTAAGGGCAGAAATTTAGTATGCCAAACAATATTTTTTTGTGAAAAGAGAGAAAAAGCTTTATTAACGCCGTAAATTTCCGTGGAAAACTCAGAAATGGTTTTTGCGGCGCTTTCATTTTTGTGAAAGGGGAGAAAATGAGCTGGGCAAGCTGTGCACGTTTATGAAACCTCTTAAAACAGGCTTAGAAAGCTGCTTAGATTTGTGAATATGGTGAAAATACGTGTGGGCAGGGAAAACGTGAAAATGAAGAACACACTGGCATATGATTATGTGTTGTTGCTATTTTAAAATTCTAACCCAGCTTTCATCGAATTTAATTGCTTCAAGTATAGATTCCTGAGTTACGACAGGAGGTTTCTTGATTGTAAATTTTAACGCGCCGTTAGGAACTTTTTCATGGATTGTAAACTGCGAGCCGTGCGGCTGCCATGTAAAGCACTCTTCTCCTGTGGATATGTTTTTGCCAATCAGATTCCCATTTTTATTTACTTCCCAAATATAATCTGATGTCCTGTAACGGTGGTTTTCTGATTCATAGACAGCGTAAGAAAGCAAGTCCTCACTACGAATCAGAACAGATGTCCTGACGTTGCTGTAATTGTCATGCGCAATATTTACTCGTTCATTCCATATTTCAAGCACTGCTCTTCCTGTTTTCTGAACATCCTCGTGAGGATCTGTGATTCCAAATGAATAATCAGGGGAACATCTTCCGCTTATTAAGCGGACATTTTTGCAGGTGTGCGGATTCTTATTCTTTACAGTCTTCATTGACCATGCAATATTGTCATTAAGCACAACATCCGCGATTCCAATTGGAGAATCAAGGTGAACTCCTCCGATTGCTTTTGCGAAAGCATCTCCCCAGTCTGATCCTGATAAATCTTTTCTGCCTACATAAATTAAATAAACAAAATAAGCTCCGATGTCAGTGATAAGTTTTTCTGGTATTTCATCAAGCGGATATGGTTCATGCGATTTCAACTTTTTTGAATCTCTCAGTTTCGGCTTGTTCATTTATGTTTTCTCCATTTAAGATTTCATTGATTTTATTTGCGACAGCACGAATCATAGGAACCGCGACGGAATTTCCTGTTTGGCGTCTGATTTCCTGATAAGAAACGACGATTTTATATGAATCTGGAAATCCCTGAAAACGCAAAAGCTCACGTGCGGAAGGACGGCGGACACCGTTGATTAAAAGATAATTATAAGAAGCTCCAGTACGCAATGCGCAGGAGTAGTTTAAGACAGAGACATTTCCTGATTTATTTTCATGCCATACTGATGGGTAGAAAATGCTTTTTCCTTTTACACTTTCCATGCGCTTGTTTCTGATTCTTTCTGATGTGAATAGAGATTTATCAATTTCTTCATCTTTCTGCAGCACATTCTCAAGTGAATATGGAATCTTAGGAAAATCGAAATTGAATTTTTTCGCTTTTTCTTCATCCAAAAATCCGACAATTATAACTCTTTCTCTTTTTTGAGGAAGTCCAAAGTCGAGAGCGTTCAAGACTTTCCACTTTACGTAATAGCCGAGCGCAGAAAGATGTTCAAGAATGACTTTAAAAGTCTGTCCATTGTCGTGCGTTGTAAGCTGTTTTACATTTTCAAGAAGAATGACCGGTGTTTTGTGATATTTTAAGATTCTTTCAATTTCGAAGAACATTGTTCCCCTTGTGTCTGCGAATCCCTTCATTTTTCCCATAATTGAAAATGACTGGCATGGAAATCCGGCCAAAAGCAGGTCGTGGGCAGGAATTTTATCAGCAGGTATTTTTGTGATGTCACCTGCCGGAATCTCTCCGAAATTCGCCTCATAAGTCTTGCAGGCGGCCTTATCCCATTCAGATGAAAAAACGCATTTGTATCCAAGCTCTTGAAAAGGAATTCTTATTCCGCCGATTCCAGCGAATAAATCTATGAATTTAATTTTTGGAAGATTTCCGTTGCTCACAAAATTATAATATTGTCTTTTTATAGTTTTTTCTACCTGTCATCATTTTTCGCTTTAACAGTTTTCTATCCATTTAATCGCTCAAACTTTCTGCCACTGTTCATATTTTATGAAATTTACGTTATTATCTATCAGTAAATTTCTATCTATACTCAGTACACTTTTTTAAGCCGCAAGAAACAGCGGCGAGGAGAAATATTTATGAAGAAACTGGCTTTGTTGGTTTCTGGACTTGTGTTGGCGGGACTTCTGGTTTCCTGCAACGAGAAAAAAGCGGCTGCACCGGCGGGCGAGAAAGTTGTCCACGTGCAGGTTGGACCTTCGCCTGAGACAATCGATCCTGCGCTCAACAGCGCGGTTGACGGCGCGAACATGATTATCCATGCGTTCGAGGGACTTTTGAAATTTGACCGCAACAACAACATTGTCGGCGGATGCGCGGAAAAATGGGAGCAGTCGGAAGACGGCCTTACCTGGACTTTCCACTTGCGCGACGGCCTTAAATGGTCAGATGGAAGCGACTTGACCGCCGATGACTTCGTTTATTCATGGAAACGTGTTGCCGACCCGATTACAGCCGCTCCTTACGGCTACGACCTTTTGAACATGGTTGTCGGATACGACGCGGCTTCAAAAGGCGAGATTGACGAGCTTGGAGTTTCAGCTCCTGACGCGAAGACTTTTGTTGTAAAGCTCTCTTCTCCTTGCATCTATTTTGACAAGATTGCGGCGTTCGCTGTCTTGGTTCCTGTTCAGCAGGCGGCGATTGAGAAAGCCGGAGACGCATGGTCAACAAAGCCTGAGAGCTATGTTACAGACGGCCCGTACTACATGACAGAGTTCACAGACGGAGCGCAGATTGTGTTCTCAAAGAACCCTTACTACTGGGACGCACAGAACATCACATTTGACAAAATCGTCTGGCACTTGATTGAGGATGCCAACACATCTTACACAGCGTACAAAGAGAACGAAATCCAGCTGATTAAAGACGTTCCGACAGAGGAGATTCCTTCACTCGCCGGAAATCCTGAGTTCCACGTCGAGCCTTTGATGGGAACTTACTACGTAACTTTCAACACAAAGAAAGCTCCGTTCGAGGATTCACGCGTGCGCGAGGCGCTCTCGCTCGCAATTGACCGCAAGCACGTCGCGGATGTAATCATGCAGGGAACTTACTCTCCTGCGAAGAACTTTGTCGGACCTGGAGTTTCTGACGCGGCTCCTGGCTCTTCATTCGAGGCTGTGACAACACAGAAATACGGCGATCATTTTGACACATCAGACTACGCGGCCGACCTTGCAAAGGCGAAGACTCTTCTTGCAGAGGCTGGATTCCCTGGCGGAAAAGGATTCCCGCAGTTTGAGTATCTTACAAACGATTCAGGCTACCACAAGGCAGTCGCAGAGTATCTTCAGTCTGCATGGGCCGAGCTTGGCCTTACAATGACAGTCAACATCCAGGAATGGAAGACTGTAACAGCTGACCGCCGCTCTGGAAACTTTGATGTCGCCCGCAACGGCTGGGTTTATGACTGGGACGATCCTTCGAACATGATCAACCTTCTTGAGACAAACAACGGAAACAACGACGGAAAATATTCTTCACCAGAGTTCGACAGCCTCGTTGACCGCGCCCGCAAAGCAACAGATGTCGCAGAGCATTATGATTTGCTTCATCAGGCTGAGCAGGTTCTCCTGAACGACGCAGCTATGGCTCCAGTCGCCTACTACAACGACTTCTGGCTCCAGAAGCCGGAGCTTAAGGACACATGGCACTCGCCATACGGCTACTGGTACTTGATGTACGGAAAGATTGAGTAGATGAACTCAATTAAGGATTGAGAGAATCTTTCAATTTTGCTTCTTTGCATTGCCTGAAAAATTCTCGTGAGATAAAAAAATTGCCCTGTGCAATTTTTTTATCTAGATTTTCCCCGCGTGCAGCTTTGCGCGCGGGATTTTTTAAATTTAAAAAGTGAGTCCGAAAATGCTGAAAATCCGCCATGCGAAAACTGATGATGTTGATAAAATCTCTGACATAGAGCAGAAATGCTTTCCTCCGGCTGAGGCGGCCGGCCGCGCGGCGATTGAAAGGCGCGTAAAGGCTTTCCCTTCGCATTTCTGGCTTTTATTTGACTGCGCGGAGGACGGAAAAGAGCAAGGCCTTGTTTCGTTCATCAACGGAATGACAACAAACGAGCGGAATCTGACCGACGAGATGTATGAAAACGAAAGCCTTCACGACGAGAACGGAAAGTGGCAGATGATTTTCGGCGTGGACACAAATCCCGCCTTTCAGCACAGGGGCTATGCCTCAAGGCTGATGGAGCAGGTTGTTTCTGACTGCAAGGAATCAGGCCGGCGCGGAATTGTCCTTACCTGCAAGGAAAAGCTCCGCGGCTTCTACGAAAGGTTCGGGTTTGCGTGCGAAGGCGTTTCTTCCTCAGTCCACGGCGGGGCAGTGTGGCTGCAGATGCGGCTGGAGTTTTAACGGCACGTTTAGTACAGAATGCCGTTATAATGACGGCATTCTGACAAAATCATAAATCTATCTCTCCTTGATTTTCTTATCTTTCATCTTTATCATCTTGATATGAACATTTTTATCACGCGGCACGGCGAGACTGAGTGGAACCATCAGGTGCGCCTGCAGGGAAGAACTGACATTCCGCTTGCGGAAACTGGAATTGCACAGGCGGAAAAGACGCGCGACGGCCTTAGAAATCTAGGAATCACATTTGACAGAGTTTATTCAAGCCCGCTTGCCCGCGCGGTTCAGACGGCCAGAATCATCAGCGGGTTTGCGGAAGAGAAAATCATAAAAGACAAGCGGATTATTGAAATCAACTTTGGAGAAGCTGAAGGAAAGTCAATCAGTGAGATTTACACAAATCCTGAATACGCATGGACAGTTGATTTTTTTGAGAATCCGGAGAACTACAGGCCGAAAGGCGAGGCTGAGACTTTTGAGCAGGTTCTGTCGCGCACAGCGGACTTCTGGCGGAATGAAATAAAAAATCTTGAGGGCAGGGCGGAGAATGTTCTGGTCACAACCCACGGCGGCACGCTGCAGTCGCTTCTTCTTTTTGTTGACGGGCGGAGCCTTTCGCAGTACTGGGACGTTAAATTCCCGAACTGCTCGGTGAATCTTGTAACTTTCAAGGACGGGAAATTCACCGAGGAATGGACCGGAAGAACGTTCTACTAGGCCGCTATAAAAACTATGCAAATGGCCGCGTTTTATATGATTATATATGCCGCTTTATCGCTTTAATATAGCTTTCCGCATATCTTGAAAGCGCTATGTTCTTCTTTGTGATGATTCCAATCCGCATTTCCTCGTTGAACTCAAGAGGACGGGCCACGATATGCTTTCCGTTAAGCTCCTCGCTGATTACGCCGGAGCTGACTGTAAATCCGTCAAGCCCGATCAGAAGATTGAAAAGAGTCGCGCGGTCGCGCACACAGATTACTTTGTCCTGCTCAAGAAACGAGAAAGGCTCCTCGGAAAAATAGAACGAGTTGTGCTCGCCCTGTTCAAAAACAAGATAAGGAAAAGGCTTTAGGTCGCTCAATTTTACAGAAGACTTTGCACAGAGCGGATTTTTGTCGCTGATAAAAACATGCGGCGCAGCTGTAAAAAGCTCTTTGAAAATCAGGTCGTTTTTTTTCAGAAGCTTAGTGATTATTTCCTCATTCTGACGGCTCAGATATAAAATCCCGATTTCGCTTTTTAATCTTGCAACGTCGTCGATGATTTCAAAAGTCTGCGTTTCCCTGAGCGTGTAATTGTATTTTTCTCCGCCGAATTTTTTTATGACATCGACCATTGCGTTCACAGCGAAAGAATAATGCTGGCACGACATGCAGAAAAAAGGAGATTGGCTTTTCTTTCCGGCGTAAGTTTCCTCAAGCAAGTCTGCCTGCTCAACAACTTGCCGCGCGTAGCCTAAAAAAACTTCGCCTTTCTTTGTAATTTCAATGCCTTTGTTTGTGCGCGAGAAAATTTGCACGTGCATTTCATCCTCAAGAAGATGAACTGCCTGCGTAAGGCTCGGCTGCGAGATAAAAACTTTTTCCGCCGCCTCCGAAATCGACTTTGACTCGGAAACTGCAATCACGTATCTAAGCTGCTGGAGCGTCATATGATTTATTATCGTCTGATTCTTATAAAATATTTTAAAAGTCTAAAGCAAAATCAGTATTTCCATTTAATTACTTTTTTCTGCAAAAGCTCGACTAGAAGATTTAGGATTGTTACAACGACCGCAATGTAGATAATTCCGGCTATTACGCGCGTGTAGTCGGCATAGTCGCTGAATTTCTTTACAAAGTAGCCTAGTCCTGCGCTTGCGCCGAGCATTTCGGCTCCTGTCAGACATAGCATTGCGCTTGTAAGTGAAGTTGAAAGACGCGCGATTACATCTGGAAGCGAGTAGGGCAGAATAATCTTGAAAAGCATTGTCGGAGTCGAGACATTCATTCCGCGCGCCGAGTCTATTATCTTTTTGTCAACATTTCCAACGCGCGCAATCATGCTCATAAAAGTCGGCCAGAAAACTGCTGAGAAAATTACGAAGATTGACGCTGTGTAGAATGTCGGCATGACCGCGACGACATACGGTGTGTAGACAAGCGGAGGAATTGTGCTTATTACTTTTGTAATCGGCAGAAATGTTTCGCGCAGTCCGCCGATGTAGCCTACGAACAGGCCGAGAAAAATTCCAAGGACAAGCGCGAACGCGATTCCGATAAAAAGAATTTTCATTGAGCTAAAAAGCCCGTCAACCATATCCTTGCGGTTAATGACAAAGATATTGAACACATTTTCAGGATTTGGAACTAGAACAGGATGCGCAAATCCAAAGCGCGTAAAAATGAGCCAGACAAGCAGAAATCCATAGATAATCGATGTAATTGCGGAGTCTGATCTTTTTCTGAACATAAAATGCTTGAAAAGGAAAATCGCTTCGATAAGCAAAAGCGTAACGATGAACGGAACAGTTGTTTCGACTTTTGGCGATGCAGGCAGGAAAAGCGTGCCTAGCAGTGAAGCTATAAAAAGCGCGTTTGCGGTGATAAAAAGTACTTTTGAGCTTTTTGTCTGCTCTTCAGCTTTAACGGAAGAATCTTTTTTTGAGAACAATTTCATAGATAGACCTCGTCGCCGATATTTTCCTCGACTTTCTTGTAGAAAAGGCTCATAAGCTCTGAGTAAAGCTCCCTGTAGCGGTCTGAAACAATAAGTCCTGCCTTTGTGCGCGGTTTTGGAATGTCAACTTTTATATCAGCCTTGATGTTGTGCGAGTTTATAAAGATGATTCTGTCGGCGAGCAGAACGGCCTCCTCAATGT
The DNA here is from genome assembly GCA_964538245.1 of uncultured Treponema sp. Classification (GTDB taxonomy): domain Bacteria; phylum Spirochaetota; class Spirochaetia; order Treponematales; family Treponemataceae; genus Treponema_D. The sequence goes on along the minus strand of CAZIFO010000009.1, from coordinate 43,083 downwards.
CGTGGGTCACGAAAAGAACTGTCTTGCGCTCTTCGCGGGCCAGGCGGCTTACAAGCTCCTGCAGCTCCAGCCGTGTTTTCGGATCTATTGCTCCGAACGGCTCGTCCATAAGGAAGATAGAAGAATTAGCCGCCAGAACGCGTGCGATTGCAACTCTCTGCTGCATTCCGCCTGAAAGCTGCGACGGATATTTGTCGAAGGCGTCTTCAAGCCCCACTTTCGCAAGGTATTTTTTCGCGGTTTCCTCAAGCTCTTTTTTCTTTCCGCTGATTTTGTTCTGCTTCATCGCAAAGACAATGTTGCCGACTGTCGTGAGCCACGGAAAAAGCGAGTAGTGCTGGAAAACAATTCCTCTGTCGTTGCCGGGTCCCTTGACTTCTTTTCCGTCAATCAGAACTTTTCCGCTTGTCGCCTTGTTAAGGCCGGAGACAACGCTTAAAAGAGAGCTTTTTCCGCAGCCGGAAGGCCCGATTATGCACACAAATTCGCCTTCGTTTACAGAAAGGTTCAGATTTTGCAGCGCAGTGTATGACTGGTTTGCGTCTTTATAAGTGAGCGTAAGGTTTTGAATTTGAATTTTTTCCATAACGGAGCCTCCAAAAAACAGAAACGCGTATCCGCGTTAGGGGTAGTAGCACCGCCGCAGGCGTTCGGAAACGACCGAAGGGAGCGGACGAATGGAGCGCAAGCGGAAGTGCGAATGACCCGACCCGCTTTTTAAGCGGGGAACGCCCAGAAATCTACAGTGTTTCGTAGAAACTGTCGTTCGGATTTTCTTTTTTGATTTCTGCAAGGGCTTCGTCGTAGATTGAAGATGTAACATGGTCTTCAATTTTGATGTTTCCCTTGAAGTATCCTGCGTCAACAAGCGAGTTGTAATATTCTACAACGCCTTTTACATTTGGATTGAGCGTCATGATTGTGCGGTTCTGGAAAAGATAGTTGTAGACGTAATCTTTTGTCTGGCTTGAATAGTCGGCAAGGAAAGAAACGATTTCGTCGCGGTTTGCCTCGTCGTTGTAATATTTAAGCGCCTTGAGATTCGCCTTTGTAAACTTTACAAGCTCGTCGTGCTTTGAGTCGAGAGTTGAGCGCGCTGTAATCTGGCGGCAGCATACGTAAAGAGGCTCAAGCTCGCCGACTTCATAGACGATGCTCACTTTGTCCTTGAATTTTGTCGCGAATTCCGCCGGAGTAAATCCAAGATCCGCTTCGCCTTTGTTTACAGCCTCAGAAACATTTACCTGGCTGTCAACTTCAATTACCTTGATTGTGTTTACGTCGATTCCCTGCTTTGCAAGATATGCGCGGCTTACAACCCAGGCTGTGTCGGCGCGGACTGTTGCGATTGTGATTCCCTCGTAGTTCTCTTTGTTGATTTTCTTGAACTTTTCTACGTTCTCAGGCTTTGCGACGATTGCGCCGCCTTCCGCAGCTGTTCCCTCAAAAATCACAAGGTCAGAGCCGTTAGCAATAAAGTTCAGGTCAGGAACGATTCCTGTTCCCCAGATGTCAAGCTCGCCTTTTGCAAGGCTGATTGATGTGAGCGCGGACGGAGCGTCGCCTACTTCCTTGATTTCTACATTCACGCCTTCTTTCTCATAAAGTCCAAGATGGTCGGCGAGAAGAACAACTGCTGTGCGGATTGTTCCCGGTGTTACGCCGAATTTGATTGTCTGAGCTGTCTTTGCCTCTGTTTTTTTATTGCAGCCTGCGAACGAGAACGCCGCGAGCGCGAGTGAAAGTGCCGCTGTGATTTTTACTAGTTTTTTCATAATTTTCTCCTATTAATAAATAGCCAAGTTAAATAGCCAAGAATGAAGTTCCAGCTTCCTACTTGACTTATTTTTATTCGTACAAGTCTGAGCTTAGGTATCTTTCTCCTGAATCAGGAACGATAACAACAATGTTCTTGCCTTTGTTCTCCGGACGTTTTGCGACTTGAGCCGCTGCCCAAAGCGCCGCGCCTGCGCTGATTCCCACTGCGATTCCTTCTTTTTTCGCGCAGAACCTCGCGGTTTCATACGCGTCGCCGTCTGTCACGTCAATCACTTCGTTAAAAAGCGATGTGTCTGTAACCGGCGGAGTTGTGTCGCCTCCGATTCCCTGGATTTTATGCGGGCCGTGCTTTCCGCCGTTTAAAAGCGGGCTTCCGGCAGGCTCTACCGCAACTATTTTTACGTCCGGATTTTTTGAGCGCAGGAATCTTCCTGTTCCGCTTATTGTGCCGCCGGTTCCAGATGCCGCGACAAAAATGTCGACTTTGCCGTCTGTGTCCTCCCAAATTTCAGGGCCGGTAGTCTTAAAGTGCGCGTCCGGATTGTTCTGGTTCCGTCCCTGTCCTGGAACAAACGCATCTTTAGTCTTTGCGGCAAGCTCCTGTACTTTTTCGCCTGAGCCGCCCATGCTTTTTTCCGCAGGAGTCAGGACGACCTCTCCGCCATAAGATTTTATGATTGTAATCCGCTCCTTGCTCATGTTTTCCGGCATTGCGATTATTGTTTTGTATCCTTTTTGCGCCGCCACCATTGCAAGCCCGATTCCTGTGTTTCCGCTCGTGCCCTCAATGATTGTGCCGCCTTTTTTTAGTTCTCCGGATTTCTCAGCCTCTTCAATCATGTTCTTTGCAATACGTGATTTTGAGCTGAATCCAGCCTGCAAAAACTCAAGTTTTCCGATTATGTTCCCCTGCGCGCCGAATTTGTTTTCCAGCGCATGGAATCTTACAAGCGGAGTATGTCCGACTAGTTCAAGAATGTTGTCATAAATCTTTGCCATTTTTATTCCTTTTTTTCTGCCGTTGCGTGGAGCGGAGAGACAAAACTCTTATAAAGTTTTCTCCGTTTCTACGCACTCAAATCTTTTGTCGCTTCCGCAGGTTACTTTGCTAAAGTCCGCCTTGTAGCCGAGCCTTTCGTAGAATTTAAGCGCCTGCGTGCGCGAGTTGATTATGATTTTCTTTGCGCCTAGCTCAGAAAGCCATTTTTCACATTCCTTTATTACAAGCGCGCCGATTCCCTTGCTTCTGTGGCTTGGAATTGTCGCGACGCGCTCTATTTTTCCAGTCTCCGCATCAATCATTTTGATTCTTGCTGTGGAAACCGGAAGATTCGCATCAAGCGCAAGCACGTAAATGTCTTCTGGCGTGTCTGCTGCAAATTCTCCTTCAAGCGTAAGATTAAAATCCTTTACCATCGCCTCGGTTCTTACATAATGAACTCCGGCTCGCTGCCATTCCTCTGTCGCACGTAAAATCTTTATGTCCATAACAGAACCTACAGCGTTACAGGATTTATGCTTGCGTCAACGCTCAAGACTCCGTTCTTAGGATTCCTGTCCTTTTGGTTCGGGCTGTTCCAGATTGTGTCTGAAATCTCAGAATAATAGTCTTCCGCGCTTTCAACCTCCGGATGGCGCAGGAAAATCTCGTCCGGCGTCTTGCTAAGATGTTTGCGCGAGTCGTCCGGCTTCCATAGCTCGTCAAAGTCAATCTGCGGAACAATGCGCGACTGGTAGTCCTGGAAGATTCCCGGCTGGCTTGCGTCTTTTGCGCCGCTGTTTCCAAGTGCCAGGTCCTTAAAGTAAGTGTTTTTCTTGAACGCCGGGATTGCGCGCAGTTCGCGTGCATAGGCCCATATATTCTTGTAGTCCTGGACTCTGTGCTTTAAAGGCCCGACATTCTTGTAATACGAAGTGTCCCAGCGGGCGAGCGTCACAAAGAATCTTACGTCGCTGTCGGTCACATAGTCTCCGAACAAAAAGCGGTTTGTCTCAAGACGTTTTTCCAGCTTGTCCATCGAATCGAAATAATCATCGAACGCTTCGTTGTATGCGCTCAAGCTTTGGCAGAACGCCATTCTGTAATGCGCGTTGTTTATATGAGGAAAAAGCCAGTCGTTGAATTCATCAATTTCCTTCCGCCATTTTTTCGGATAAAGATCCGGCGCGTCTTTCGGCTGGAACGGACGGAACTGAACTTCAAGATAGTTTGTCATTCTGTGGTAGTCGTTGTTCACAGCTTTCTTTTCCTTTATATCTACCAAAGTCGGAGTTGTCGCCCTTCCTTTAAAGTCTGGCTTTGCGTTCTTGTAGAATTCGCTAAGAAAATAAACGCCTGTAACAGGATCTCTATGGTCCTTTGAGTTCCCGAATCCATGTCCATATTTATTTGTCTGGCCGGATTTTGTGGTTAGAGTGTCAGTAATAACTTTATCAAGTCCGAGAAGATCACGCACAATAACAGGCCTGTTAGACCAGTTGCAGCCTTTTGCCCAGTAAATTCCGTAGCGGTTCGCCTCGGCCTTTAGCTCGCCCGGCTTGTTTCCGAATTTCTGTATAAAAGCGTTCGGCTGACGGATAAACGCACCGGTCTCGTCAATCTCGTTTTTTGTCTCCATAGGGCGCGGAGGAACTCCAACTTCCCTTGCGTATTTTTCAGCCTCTTCGTCTGTGTACTTGTGCTTGCCCGGTTCAAAAACGCAGCAGGCGGCTCCCTGAATTACTTCTGCCATAAAATCCTCCATCAAACAAAACGAAACCTAGAAAAGTAGTAGGTAGATAAAGTTATATTTTATTTACTGATTTCTGTCAATGATACCTAGTAAAAAAGTAGGATTATTTTCTATATTTATTGTTTTTCTGGGCGTTCCGGCGTACAAGCCGCCGTCGGGCTATCCGCCGTTCCGCTGTCGCTTCATTGCTTCGCAACCGCTTCGCGGCAGCTACTATCCCTAACGCAAATATTTTGCTCAATATAGTTTTTATCAATGGCAAACATCAAAAAAAATATATTTCCCATTTTCCTACTGATTTACTATAGTTTTGCGCATGGCAAATGAAAACAAAAGAAACTTTACAAGGACTTCCGTAACTGGCTATCCTAGAATCGGTTCACAGCGCGAGCTAAAATTTGCGTGTGAAAAATATTTCGCTAAAGAAATTTCAGAAGATGAGCTTAAAAACATCGCTCACTGGCTAAAAGTCTCCGCTTGGAAAAAGCAGGACAATGCAAAAATCAGCTTTATTTCATCTAACGACTTTTCTTTTTACGACGGAATGCTGGACACTTCAATAATGCTTGGCGTTATTCCTTCCCGCTACAGAAAATTGAATCTCCCGCCGCTTGAGACGCTTTTTGCGATGGCGCGCGGCTATCAGGAAAACGGAAGCGATGTTACGGCTCTTCCGATGAAAAAATGGTTCAACACAAATTATCATTATATTGTTCCTGAATTTGATGACGACGTGGAGCTTTCCCTGAACGCTGATAAAATTCTTTCAGAATATGAAGAAGCGAAAAAAGAAGGAATTGAGACAAAAATCAACGTAATAGGCCCTTATACTTTCCTAAAGCTCGCGCACTATAAAGGAAAGAAAACAGCCGGCGACTATGCGCCTGAAATTGCAGGGCTTTACAGAACGCTGCTTGAGAAAACCGGAAGAGAAGGAGCAAAGTGGGTTCAAATAGAAGAGCCTGCGCTCGTCCTCGGCACGGCATCTGGCGAGCTTTCGCTTTTTGAAAGCATTTATAAGGCTTTGCTTTGCGATGGCCTTGAAAAATCCGGCCAGCGCCCTAAAGTAATCCTTTCAACGTACTTCGGCGACATCCGCGACAGCTACAGGACGGTCATAAAGCTTCCGTTCGACGCGCTCGCGCTTGATTTTGTCGAAGGCAGGCAGACTTTGAATCTTATTGAGCAAAACGGATTTCCTAAGGACAAGATTCTTTTCGCAGGCGTTGTGAACGGAAAAAACATCTGGCGCAACAATTACGCAAAAACCGCGGCCTTAATCGGAAAAATCAAAAAGGCGGCGGAAAGCGAGATTGTGCTTTCAACTTCATGCTCGCTTCTTCATGTTCCGTACACAACAGCGGGCGAGACAAAGCTTTCCGCTGATATTTTAAGGCATTTCGCTTTCGCCGAGGAAAAACTGGACGAGCTTGGAGAGCTTTCTGGAATTTTAGCGGACTTAAATGCAGAATCTCTTGAACGCAATCAAAAACTTTTTGAAAACCAGCGCGTAGATGAAAATCCGGCGCTTGCGGAAAAAATCAAAAGCCTAGGCGAAAAAGATTTCACACGTTTTCCTGGCTTTTTTGAGCGTGAGAAGATTCAGAAAAAGGAGCTGAGCCTGCCTCTTTTTCCGACAACAACAATCGGCTCTTTTCCGCAGACAAAGGATGTGCGCGCCAACCGCAGTGCGTTCAGAAAAGGCGAAATCACGCTTGAAGACTACAGGGCTTTTAACCGCAGAAAAATTTCGGAGTGCATTAAGATTCAGGAGAAGCTCGGACTTGATGTGCTTGTGCACGGCGAATATGAGCGCAACGACATGGTTGAGTATTTCGGAGAGAATCTTGACGGATTTTTATTCACCCAGAAAGCCTGGGTTCAGTCCTATGGAACACGCTGCGTAAAGCCGCCGGTAGTGTGGGGCGACATCACAAGAAAAGCTCCGATTACAGTTGAATGGTCGGTTTTTGCGCAGAGCCAGACAAAAAAGCCGATGAAAGGAATGCTCACCGGTCCTGTCACAATCTTAAACTGGTCATTTCCGCGCGAGGACATCAGCTTAAAGACACAGACGCTGCAGATTGCGCTTGCAATACGCGAGGAAGTTCTTGACCTTGAGAAGAACGGAATCAAGATTATCCAGATTGACGAGGCCGCGCTCCGTGAAAAGCTGCCGCTTAGAAAAAGCGACTGGCACACGGAATACTTGGACTGGGCGATTCCCGCGTTCCGCCTTGTACATTCCGGCGTTAAGCCTGCGACTCAGATTCATACTCATATGTGCTACAGCGAGTTCAACGACATCATCAAAGATATTGACAGCATGGATGCGGATGTAATCACGTTTGAGGCGAGTCGCGGAGACCTGGCAATTCTCGGCGCATTAAAAGAAAGCAATTTTAAGACAGAAGTCGGTCCCGGCGTTTATGATATTCACAGTCCGCGGGTTCCTTCAGTCGAAGAAATCGTAGAGAAAGTGCGCAGAATGGAAGAGTACGTTCCAAAGGAAAAACTCTGGATAAACCCTGACTGCGGCCTAAAGACGCGCGGCGAGAAAGAGACTTTGGCGAGCCTTAAAAATCTTGTCGAAGCTGCGGGGATTGTACGGAAAGATTAGCGGATTTTATATAAGATAATCATATGAGGCTCTGCAGTACGCGGAGCCTGTTTTGTTTTTACCAAACGTGAGTTTTTGACGAGGCTGCAAATTACGCGGCTCTACTGATTTTCCGTAATTTATCCTTTTTTTACCTTGAACGGCCTGCTGAACGCCTCTGCAAAGCTTTTGCGCTTTGTGCTGTTTTTGTTCAGTCTTTTCGCCGTCTGGAAGATAGTTCACATAGTAGCCGTAGAAAGTAATGCCCTTAAAAAGCTCCGGAATGGAACATTTCAGAACCGTAGATTCAGGAATCGCAGATTCCATAGTCTCACCGCCTGCGGAAATGCTCTCATAAGGGAAGGAGAGAATGTCGGCAAAGCTTACCGGACTTGAGAAAACGGCGCTTTTAAGGAAAGCCGCCGCCTGTTCTGCGTACCTTTTTCTGCCGCCTGCGTTCTCCGGAGAAACCCACCGCCCGGCGTTCAGATGCAGCTGCGGCAGAAGAATCCGCGCCTCAAACTCGCTTCCGCACAAGAAAGCTGTTTCAAGAGCCTCCTCAATGCTTTGCGCCTTCTTCAAGGTTTCAATGTCCAATTCCCTGCATTTAGACAGCTCGTTTTCAAGGGCGGAGAAACGCGCTTTAATCATTTCCCTCTGGCGCATCTCACTATGAATTTCTTTAAAGTCCTCTGCCGTGATTCTGCGCGGAGAAAGCGTTTTCCTTAAATATTCATATTCTGGAAGCGTTGAAAGATGGGAGGCAATGTAGCGGCGGATAATATCCGGGCAGAAAACAAGGCCGTTTTCATACACTGCTATGTTCTCAAGGACGTACTTGCCTTTTTCTTTTATGTCTTTTTTGATTTCGCTTTGCGTAAAGCCCGCTTTTTTATATGCTGCTTCCTCGCTGACCGCCGGAAACTCGGTGACAAGGCAGATAAAACGCTTCTCGCCGTCTGAAAGATGCTTGAACCATAAAAGGAACGCTTCTTCCATGCTTATAAGGCGCGCGGCGTATTCGTACAGGGCGTCTTCTGGAATTGTGATATGGTCATTTCTGTCGGACGTGTGCCAGACAAGCCGCCTGAGCCTTGCCGCGTTGAACCAGGACTTGTTGGCTTTGTAGAATCCTAGTATCTCCTCTGAGCAAATGGCGTTTAAAAGCAGGCTGTGGAGCTTTTTCAGGTCTGAATATCTTGTCTTTTCAAGGGCTTCGGCTTTGGCATAGCTTGCAGTTTGCATTGTTTCTTCCATAATAGATTGCGGTGAATGGAGGTGTTCGAAAACTTCAGTTTTTCGAACACCAACCTTAGAAAATCGCAACTCTGCAAGGCTTTTGCCTGAAGAGTTGTCAGACCAGAGAGGAAACTAACAAAATTTCCGAACAGGTCTAATATTTACGAGTCGCGCTTTTGCTGCACGATTTTACATTCCGTGATGTTGCGCTCCTGTGTCGAAAAGCTGGCTGCAATCTTTACGATTTTGTTTCCGCTTGCTTTGTATTTCTCGTCATAACGGTTCTCTTCTATCTGTTTTAGCGCGTCCTCCGCTGAGCCGTCAACCTTGAACTCAAAGATAAAGACTGTGTCTCCGCTTACAAGCACGCAGTCAGCGCGCCCCTTGTAGTTGTGGACTTCGACTTGGGACCACTGGCCGAGCAGTGTGAACACAAGATAAAACACGTTCTGGAAATTCTGCTCCGCGATTCTCCTTGCTCCGTCCTCGTCCGCCGCCGGATAGGGCAGGGATGCGAAAAGCGACTTGAAGCGGGACATCATGCCCTCTGCGTCGCCTTTTTCTATGTCAAGCGAGAATGAGACAATATCAAGGCCGCTGTTGCTCTGAGCAGGGAAGAAAGACGGAAGAAGCGAGTTAAGAAATGCGAATTTCACTTCATCATTCGGATATTTGAGCGTGTAGATACGGTATTTTGAGTTGTAGCCCTTTATTGTAAGGTAGCCTGTCTGGTAGAAAAGCGGAATGGGATTCGGGTTGTCGTTTCGGTAGTCTTTAAGCTCAAGCTCTGTCGCCTCGACTCCGTTCGTAAAGTCCATGTAGTTCAAACGGCTTGAACGCAGCTTTTTTATCAGGAACTCAGGTGTTCCTGTCGAGAACCAGTATGAGTCGAAATTCTTTCTTTTCAGGCAGTTTATCAGGCTGAAAGGGTTGTAGACTCCCTCGCTCTCCGGAAAGAAGTGGTAGCCGTCGTACATCTGCTCAAGCCTTTTAATGCATTCCTGCTCTGAAAGGCCGTTCTTCTGCGCAAGCTGCTTTATCTCCTCGCCAAATGTCTCGAGCATCTCCTGCTCTGTGATTCCGCAGACTGTGGCGTAGTCTTCTGCAAGAGAAATATCCTCCAGCTGGTTTAGGTCGCTAAAGACACTTACCTTGCTGAACTTTGTTACTCCGGTCAGAAAGACAAACTTTGTGTCATCGTCCAGGGCCTTTAAGGTGATATAAAGGCCTTTTAGAACATTGCGGTTGTGTTCGGTGAGAGTGTCGTCATTCTGCGCGTCAAGAAGCGGCTTGTCGTACTCGTCAACAAGGACAGCGGCTGGCAGGCCGGTCTTTTTGTGCGCCGCCTGAACAATATCCATGAATCGCCCGGCAAATCTTGCTGCTTTTTCTTTTATTGAATATTTCTCTTCGTAGGCTGAAAGTTGTTTGTCAATGCACTCTTCAAGAGAGCCTTCCTCAGAAAAATTATCCTGGGCGAAATTTATATAAACCACCGGATATTTTTTCCAGGCGTCGGGATTGTCTTTTTCAAGCTCCACAATCTTAAGGCCGGTAAAAAGCTCTTTCTTGCCCTCGAAGAACGCCTTTAGCGTGGAAAGAAAAAGGCTCTTTCCGAAACGGCGCGGACGGCTCAGAAAATAGACCTTTCCAGTCTCGACAAGGGTAAAGACAAATTCTGTCTTGTCAACGTAGAGATAGTTGTTCTTTCTTAAATCTTCAAAGCTTTGTATGCCAATCGGCAGCTTGCGGAATTTCTGCATACATGGATTATATCATTATAAGCGCGGGTTTTGCATTAAATTCCGTGCGGGAATATTCCGCCCGTTTTGTTTTCCAGAAATTAACCCGATGTTCACAGTTTCTTAACTTTTTTTCCATAAAATCGCATTATGCAGGAAGAAGATTTATCGAAATGTTTTACAAACCGCGAGCTTTCGTGGCTTTCGTTCAACGAGCGTGTGCTTGACGAGGCTGGAAATTCCGCGGTTCCGCTTGCGGAGCGTCCGTCATTCGCTTCAATTTACCAGACAAATCTTGACGAGTTTTTCATGGTGCGCGTCGGCTCTCTTAAAATGCAGCAGGAAAACGGCGACGACATCCGCGAGAACAAGACCAACATGAAGCCAAGCGAGCAGATTTCCGCGATTTTTGAGCGCGTAAAATCGCTTGAAAAGAAAAAAGCCCTTATTTACGAGCAGCTTATGGGCGAGCTTGAGCGGCAGGGAATCCGGCTTATCAATTTCAACAGGCTTTCAGACGATGAAGGGAAAATCCTTGAGAAATATTTTGATGACGAGATCGCGCCTTTTTTAAGCCCGATGATTGTCGGAAAGCAGCAGCCGTTTCCTTTCCTTGCGAACAAGGAGCTTTACGCTTCTGTCTTTCTGATGAGCAAAAGCGGAAAGAGCCGGATTGGAATTGTCTCCTGCTCGTCCTCGGTCTTTAAGCGGCTGATTGAAATTCCGTCGCGTCCTGGAAATTTCATGCTCTGCGAGGAGCTGATTCTTCATTTTGTAAAGAAGCTTTTTCCTCATCATGTTGTCCGCGAAAAGTCGTTGATAAGAATAACGCGCAACGCCGACATCGACGAGAACGACGCGCTTGACGAGGATATTGACTACCGCAACTTTATGGAAGGCCTTTTGCGCCAGCGCAAGCGGATGGACCCTGTGCGCCTTGAGCTGAGCCGCGACCTGAGCGAGAGCTCAAAAAACGAGCTTTGCCGCCTTCTAAGAATTGACGGCAACGCTGTTGTCAGCACGCGCACTCCGCTTGACTTGAATTTTGTCTTTGAGATCAGGGATATTCTGCGCGGAAAAGCTTCCCTTTTCTACAGGAAACGCTCGCCGCGTCCTTCTCGCGACCTGAGCGTCAAGAAGAAAATCATTCCGCAGGTGGAAAAGAAGGACGCGCTTTTGTTTTATCCTTTTGAAAGCATAAAGCCGTTTATTAATCTTCTGCACGAGGCGGCGAACGACAAGAGCGTCTTTTCAATTAAAATCACGCTTTACCGCCTGGCCGACAAGAGCAAGATTGTTGACGCGCTTGTCGAGGCTGCGGAGAACGGAAAGGAAGTTGTTGTCCTGATAGAGCTCCGCGCGCGTTTTGACGAGGCCGCGAACATTGACATCTCGCGAAGGCTGGAAGACGCGGGCTGCCTTGTCCTTTACGGGCTTGGCGAGTACAAGGTCCATTCAAAGCTCTGCCTTCTCACCAGGCACACTCCGCAGGGGCTTTCCTACATAACGCAGATTGGAACTGGAAACTACAACGAGAAAACTGCCGGGATTTACACTGACTTTGCGCTGATTACAGCCGACAGAAAAATCGGCGAGGACGCGGCGAATATTTTTAAGAGCTTCCAGCTCGGCGAGACGGTTGAAGACTCTGGAAATCTTCTTGTCGCGCCGCATTGTTTCCAGAGCAAAATCATCTATTTAATAGAAGAAGAAATCAAAAAATCACGCGAAGGAAAGAAATCATACATCGGAATCAAAATCAACTCGCTTACTGACAAGCTTATTATCGACAAGCTGATTGAAGCGAGCGCGGCGGGAGTCAAGATTGAGATGTGCGTGCGCGGAATCTGCTGCCTTGTTCCCGGAGTCAAGGGAAAGACTGAGAATATCAAGGTTGTGAGCATTGTCGGGCGTTTTTTGGAGCATTCACGTATTTACATTTTCGGCTCAGATGAGGACGAGAAAATCTTTATCGGCTCGGCGGACTTTATGACGCGCAACATGGAGCGTCGCGTTGAAGTCGGCGTTCCAATCATTTCAAAAAACTTAAAGGCGCGTGTCCGCCATATTTTCAATCTTGTGATGAGCGACACAGAGAAAGGGCGCGTCTTGATGAGCGACGGCGAATATTCAAGGCGAAACACGGCCGGAGGCGGAAATTTCAACTCGCAGGAATATTTCTACGAGGAAGCGTACAAAGCGGCCCGGGAAAATAAGAACTAGAAACTGGAGGAACTAAGATGAATGTTGGAATCTTGACAAGCGGCGGCGACTGCCAGGCTCTTAACGCCGCGATGAGAGGAGTCGCAAAGGCTCTTTTCCACAAATGCAAGGATGTCTCAATAACAGGAATCGAGGACGGCTACAAGGGCCTGATTTACGGAAAATACCGCCAGATGCAAAAAGACGATTTCTCCGGAATCCTGACTTTAGGCGGCACAATTCTCGGAACTGCGCGCGAGCCTTTCAAGCGCATCGGGCAGCCGGACGAGAACGGCATTGACAAAGTAAAGTCGATGATAAAATGCTACAAGGACTTGAACCTGGACTATCTTGTTGTGCTCGGCGGAAACGGCTCCATAAAAACCGCGAACCTGCTTAGCGCCTGCGGACTAAAAGTCGTCGCGCTTCCTAAGACAATCGACAATGATATTTACGGAACCGACATGACATTCGGCTTTATGAGCGCAGTCGAGGTCGCCACGGAGGCGGTTGACAATATCCACACAACGGCGGCGAGCCATTCCCGCGTTTTTGTCGTTGAGGTGATGGGCCACAAGACCGGACATCTCGCGCTTAACTCCGGAATCGCCGGCGGGGCTGACATTATCCTGATTCCCGAAATTCCGTACAGAATCGAGGAAGTGATTAAGAAAATCGAGGAAAGGGAAGAAGAGGGCAGGCATTTTACAATCATCGTGGCGGCGGAAGGCGCAGTCTCGGAAAGCGACAAGTTCCGCTCCAAGAAAGAGATGAAGGAGAGAAGAAGCAAGACGCCGGTCTCATTCGAGCTTGCGGCGCAGATCAGGCTGATGAGCGGAAAAGATGTGCGCGTCACAATTCCAGGCCACACCCAGCGCGGCGGCGTTCCATGCCCGGAGGACAGAATCCTCGCGACAAGGCTTGGCTCCGCCGCGGCGGACTTTATGATTTCAGGAAAAACCGGGATAATGGCCGCGATTGTGAACGGAAAAATCACCGCCGTTCCGCTTGATGAAGTCGCTGGCAAGCTTAAAACTGTCGATGTCCTTTCCGACGAGATTTTAGAGGCAAAGTCGCTTGGAATAAGCTTCGGCGAGTGATGGTTTTACGAAAGCGCGTGCTTGATTCCTTTCGAAAGCCTTTTGCCTGAGTCCTGGAAATGATTTCCGGGATTCATCTCAAAAAAAGTTTCAATTCCGCGCGATTTAAAAATCTCATAAAGCTGTTCGGTGCAGCTTTCCACGTCCTTAAGATATTTGTTCTTCGTGAATTTCTCCCGGTCGCCGAGAGAAAGATAAATTCTCGTGATTTCTGATTTGAAGCTGTTTTCTTCTATATAATTCACAAAGCCAGGATACCAGACCGAGCCCGACGCGGAAACAATTCTGCTGAAAATGTCTTCCACTGTCGGCGCGTAAAGAGAAAAAAGCCCAGCCATTGAATATCCCGCCGCAACACGGAAGGCAGGCTTTCCGAAAATCTTTTCCGCCGCAGGAACAAGCTTCTCGCAAATCCACTCCGCGTATCCGTCCGCTTTTCCTAAAAAACCGTCATTTTTAGAAAAAATTTTCTCGCACGGCCAGGGAGAAAGATCCGCGTCCCAGTCAGAATCTCCGCGCGCAATTACGGCGGCAAGATTAAAAGGCCGGACAGAAATTTTCTCGCATTCAGATAAAATCTCTTCCGCCTCGCCGCCGAAAACCGTCGTATAAACGGCCGGCGCATTTTCTTCGCCGCAAAAGGAGAAGAAAACATTCCGTCCGTCAAGCAGCGCTTTATGATTCTTTTTTTCCAATGTCATGCAGAAAGTATAACGTAAAATCTTTATGGCTACATGGAATTTTTTGCGGATGTTTACACCGTGAACAGTCCGATCTGCTCGCCGATTCCATCGATTGTCTTGTGCACGGAGACTGAAATCTCGTTGAGCGCGTCGCCAGAGTTCTTGATGTTGTCCGTGCTGCTTGAAATCTTGTCCATGCTGTCCTTGATTACGGAAGTTGTCTCGCGCAGGCGGTTCACTTCGTCAAGAATCTGCTTGTTTCCAATCGCCATTTCCTTTGACGCGGAGCGGACTTCGCTCGTGTTGTCGTTCATCAGGTGGAGCGACTCGACAATCTGCTTTGAGCCTTCCTGCTGCTCTTCCATCGCCGCCTTTATCTGGAGCACAAGCTGCTGGGTGCCGTTAATGCTTGTGTTCACAGCCGCGAATGATGCGCTTGAGGATTCAGAGGCATCAACAACATCGTTGATTGACTGCTGGATTTTCTTGAGCTCGTTCTGGATTTTCTTTGACTGCGCCGCCGAAGTCTCGGAAAGCTTTCTGATTTCGTCCGCGACAACGCTGAATCCTTTGCCCGCGTCGCCTGCGTGCGCCGCTTCAATAGCCGCGTTCATCGCAAGAAGGTTTGTCTCGCTCGCGATTGATGAGATTGTCTTGTTCGCGTCCTGAAGCGTCTTTGACTGCTCCTCAATCTGCTTGATTCTCTCGTTAACGTTCTTCTGGCGGGAAATTCCGTCCTCGGCGTTTGAAGTGAGCTGCTCGAACGAGTTCGCCATGTTGCCGACCGACTGGTTTACGCTTGAGATGTTTCCAATCATCTCCTCTACAGCCGCGCTCGCCTCTGTGACGCCGCTCGCCTGGTTCTCAATCATGTGCTCAAGGGACTCGATGTTCTTTGAGATTTCCTCGACCGCGCTCACAGTCTCTTCGACGGAGCCTGCCTGGTTGTCAATCTGAACGTCAATCTGGCCAAGGTCGCTGATAATCTCCTGGATAGACTTGGCGTTTCCGTCGATTCTGTCCTGCAGGCCTATGTTCACCTGGTCGAGCGTTTTCTCTGAATTTTTAAGTCCGCTTACGATTGTGCGGAGCTTTTCCATGAACTGGTTGAATCCGTCGCCCAGAGCGCCGATCTCGTTGTTGCTTTTGACAGTGAGCTTCTGCGTAAGGTCGGCGTTTCCGCTCGCGATTTTTCTTATGCTGTTGCGCACTTCGCGGAGCGGATGGATTGCGATTACAAGCATCACGATGCAGGATGAAATCAGAAAGAATCCAATCAGAACGCTTATGATAGTGATTGCTGTCCTGAGGCTGTTCGCCGCCGAGTCAATCTGTCTTACAGGAATCATAAGAAGCGCAGTCCACGGAGTTCCCTCCACCGGAATGTAGGAGACGTAGTTCTCAACTCCGTTCATGTCGGTAAAATATCCGCTGCCTTGTTTTCCGGCCGCCGCGTTTTTCGCAATCTCGACAAATCCTTTGTATCCGGCCTTGTCGCTGTAAAGCAGATCCATGTACTTGTCCTGGCCTGCCATGTGCGAAATTAGAACGCCGTTGCTTCCCATCAGAATTGCCCTGCCGTTCGCGCCGAGCGTAAGCTCAGCCACCATCTTGTCAATTTCGTCCAGCTTTACAGCTCCGGCAAAGCATCCGATAAGCTCGCCCTTTGAGTTGTAGGCAGGCCGTGCGATGTAGTAGCAGACCGAGCCGTCCGGAATGAACTCAATGTTCGAGACATATCTTTCCTTGCGCTCCGTCATTATTGAGCGGAAGAAAGGCATTGAAATCACTGTGATTGTCCGACCGTCGCTTGAGTGTCCGACTCCGTCCGGCGTGCAGAACATTATATAATTGAAGAAACTGTTTCTGATGTTCTCGTGGCTTGAAATCCATCTTAAGATTTCGTCCGTGTCTCCGCGCTTTGTAACGTCGTTGTCTGAGTAAATGCGCAGGTCGTTCACAAGAACCTCGTTCCAGTTGCTGATTTTTCCAGCGTCCTCCTGGATTACTTTCTCGCTGAAAGCCGAGTAGTCGTCATTTGAGAAATTTTTCACCATGTGCACAATCAGAGCGTTCTGGATTACGAAGAAGAAAACCAGAACGACCAGAATGTTCATCGAGAACTGCACTGCAAGATGTCCGTACTTTTTCTTTGCGATTTTTGCGGGCGATGAAGGGTTATTTTCAATCTTTTCCATAAAAATTTTCTCCATAAAGACCTTTTTACTTAGTTGTGTTCTTGAAAATCCTGTTGATTGCGACGGCATGGAACGCGACGTTCTTTACGTTCGGCTTGATTAGGTCAGCGTCGCACTGCTGGTAAACCGGAGTCACGGCAAGGTCTTCCATCACCATAGTCTCCGCCTGCTTCAGCGCCTGCCAGCGTTCCGCAGGCTTTGTGCAAAGGTCGCCGTCCGAGCAGCGGGCGACAATCGCGTTGTACTGCGGATTTGAGTAGTTTCCGTTGTTGTTGTCGTTTCCAGTCACCCACATTGAAAGATAAGTCATCGGGTCAGCGTAGTCCGGGCCCCAGTTTGTAAGTCCAATCTCAAAGTCATGCTTTAGCATTATTGTTCTGCGGTCGGCCTTAGGAACAATCTTCAGATTTATCGTAACGCCAGGAAGATTCTGCTCAACCTGCCGCTTGAATGACTCCGCCGCGGTTCTCTGCGCGTCGACGTCAGCCACAAGGAATTCAATGTCAAATCTTGATTTTCCGGTCTCTCTCTGCGCCTCTCGCAAAAGCTCCCGCGCGCGGCTAGGGTTGTACGAGCAGACATCTGCAAACTCCGGAGACGCAGGCGTAAAATCCTCTCCACTTGAGTTGAAAGCGTAGCCGCGCGGAACGCAGGCGTAGGACGGAGCTGAGCCGTCGGCAATCTCTTCGGCCGTCAGGTCGCGGTCAAAAGCAAGCGAAAGCGCGTTGCGCAGGGCCTTGTTCCTAAGATCCGGCTTGTCCAGGTTGAACGAAATGTAGAAGAGAAATCCTGAGTCAATCGCCTTAAAGTCCGGATTGTTCTTTTCTGTCCTGACCTGGTCTCCGTCAATCTCAACCAGGTCAAGCTCGCCTGAGTTATATCTTCTTAAAGCCTCCGCGCCGTCCTGCACAAAAATGTAATGAAGCCCGCCGAGCTTTACATTCGCCGCGTCGTAGTAAGCCGTGTTTTTTATGAACGAAATCGACTTCGCTTCCGGCTGGTATTCAGTCAGGACAAACGCTCCGTTGCAAAGATATGTTTCAGGGCTTGTTCCGTACTTGTCGCCGACTTTCCTCATAAATTCTTCGTTCGCAGGATAAAAAGTGCAGAAATACAAAAGCTGGTCAAAGTACGAGACTGGAACTTCGAGCTGGACTTCAAAAGTGTAGTCGTCAACCGCGCGTACGCCGAGCTGGTTCGGATCCATGTGGCCTGTCATAATCGCGCCGGCGTTCTTTACCTGCGCAATGTCGCTCATCATAAACGCGTATTCAGATTGTGTCGCCGGATCAACCGCGCGTTGCCAGCCGTAGACAAAGTCGCGCGCTGTCACAGGAGTTCCGTCCGACCAGAATACATCTTTCCTTAACTTAAAAGTGTAGAGCATTCCGTCGTCGGAAACGGTCTCCTCTTCGCATACAGCCTTTTTCACAGAGCCGTCGTCAGCCATCTGCATAAGGCCGTCAATCATATTTCCAATCATCTCGAAAGAGCTTGCATAAACAGCTTTCTGCTGGTCAAGAGTGTCAATCGTCGCGTCAAACGAAATATTCAGAACTTGTCCCGCCACAGATTTTTCTGGCAGCGGGCCTTTTTTCAGCTGCACAGCGGATTTTTCACCGCAAGAAACGAGCAGCGCCGAAAAGCCAAGAACGGCAAAGAATTTATCTATGCATTTCATAGGAGATGATTATAATGACATTGTGTCGCTTGATAAAGTAAGCGTAAGATAACAAAGAAAATTCTCACAAAATTAGCTTAAAATTGTCTTAAATATCCGGGCGTTGCGGAAAATTAAAAACAATGTCCTTGCTATTTTTCTTTCTTTATCTGAAAATAAAGCATGTTTTCATTTCTAAAAAAGTTTTTTTCTTCTATTAATAAGGATTCTCCGACATATCTTTTCTTTGATGTTGAGTGCGCAAACTGCTACGACGGAGTAGGCAAGATGTGCTCGTTCGGCTATGTTCTCACCGACACAAAATTCCGCGTTCTTGAGTCCGCCGACCTTGTAATGAATCCTGAATGCCAGTTTGACTGGTATCTTTTTAAGAACAAGAACGACATCAAGCTCGCTTACTCAAAAGAATATTTTTATTCCCAGCCGAGTTTTCCTCATTTTTATCACAAAATCCGTGAACTTCTGACCGCGGAAAACAGAAAGATTTTTACATTCGGCTACGCGACTGACGTCGGCTTTGTCGTTACCGCGGTTGAACGCTACAAATGTCCGTGGATTGACTTTGAGGCGGCCGACATTGAAAAATACACAAAAGAGGAGGGCGGCGTCCACGGAAAGCTCGGAGAACGCTGCGCAATGCTCGGAATCGACGACTCGGACCTGAAGGAGCACAACAGCCGCGACGACGCGATGATGACAATGCGGCTGTTAAAAACGTGGTGCAAGCTAAAGAAAATCAGCGTGGATGATTTCCTAAGAAACGCGCAGAACTCTGTCTGCTCCGCGCGGGAATTCGCAAGAATGCGCAACCGGAGAATGAAGAGAAAGGCCGCCAGGGCCGCAAGAAAAAAGAAGGAAAACTAAGCAGCAGAAAATAACAGGCTTGACTGTCAACTTAATGCATAAAAATTTCAGATAATTTTAAAATTTAATTGACTATCACCTTTTTTTCTTGTAAATTTTACATAATTAACTTTCTTTTATTTGAAAAGTTCTTGTCGCGAGGGTCGAAGTCTTTTCTGGAGGTTTTTATGGAAATTAAGCTCACGTCTGCGGATGAAATACTCTTCAGAGTAACATTGCCTGTTCTTATTCTATGTGTTTCAGTTGTTCCTTTTATTTTGGCTCCGCTTTATCTTGTTTTTACAGAAATTTTGAGCACATCAGAGCTTTTGACCGCGTTTGTGCATCCATTTACAATCGTTTGTCATGTCCTGCTTTTTATTGTTCCAATCGGTTTTTTTGCAGTCCTAAAACGAAAAATCATGAAATATGACGGCTCTGAGGAATATACAAAAAGCCTTAATAATTTAATGACAAGAACGCGTTTTATCATAATTGGCTATAATACAGTTCTTTCGTTTATTACGTCTTTTTCAGTCAGCCATGCTATAAAAGCGACAGGCGAAGAGCTTTCAGGCTTTGGAAATTCAAATCCCCATCTAATTATCTTCTTGATTTATCTTGGCTACGTGATGCTGTATGAAACAGCATTTCTGTCAATCTTTATAAGCAAAGTCGAGCATTTTATGCACTGGCTTCCTTTTGACAAGTCATGCTCAACAGCCTCGAACCGCGAAAGAATCATAGTTTTCACATCGCTTGTTTTCATCGGATATATTGTTGTTTTGATAGCAACTTTTGGTATCAAGAAAATTGTCCAGAATGAGATTCCTAACGGGCTTATAAGTGCCTTTGGAATGGCGAGCGTGCTTACTCTTGTTTCTCTTTTGATAACAACAATCACAACGGCGTTTGACATTGCGCATAACTTGAAGCAGGAGAAGGTTATAATCGGCGCCCTTGCGAACAAAGATTTCACAGTTACTAAAGCTCAGATTATCACACGAAATGACTTTGGAATCTTAAACAATGACCTTAACAATACATATGATCTTGTAAAACATATGTTCAAGGACATTAACACTAATGTTCAGTCTACAATCTCTGTCTCAGGTGAGATTTCAGGCTACGTGGACCAGACAGTCTCTGATCTTGGCGAAGTAAAAGATATTGCTGATTCTGTAAAAGGCGAAATGGAGAATCAGGTTGCTTCAGTTGAAGAGACAAGCGCGACAGCGGAAGAAATCATCAAGCACATCAGAAAGCTTAATGAGGAGATTGAAAACCAGACTTCCGCGATAACACAGTCTTCGGCCGCAATCGAGGAAATGGTCGCGAACGTAAACGGCGTTACAAAGAGCTTGAAGAACAACAGCGAGACTGTAAGCGAGCTTGAGAAGGCTTCTGAGAGCGGAATGAAGGAAATCCAGGGCGCTAGCGACCTTTCAAAAGAAGTTCTTGAAAAATCAACGCTGCTTCTTGAAGCCAGCAAAATCATTCAGAACATCGCAAGCCAGACAAACCTGCTTTCAATGAACGCGGCAATCGAGGCGGCTCATGCTGGAGACGCTGGAAAAGGATTCAGTGTTGTAGCTGACGAGATCAGAAAACTTTCCGAGCAGTCAGCTTCAAGCGCGAAGTCAATTGAGAAGGACTTGAAGAGCCTCGCCGAGCTTATCAGCGAAGTTGCCGAGAACACGGAGACAGCGTCAGGCCAGTTCAGCGTAATTTACAAGCTTTCGCAGAAAGTAAAGAACGAGGAGCTTGTGATTTCAAACGCAATGCAGGAGCAGGAAGAAGGAAACAAGCAGATTCTTGACGGAATCAGCCTTCTGACAAATTCAACCTACACTGTAAAGGGCGGTTCTGCCGAGATGCTGCAGGGCGGCGAGCAGATTGCAAACGAAATGAAGAATTTGAGCAAAGTTACATTTGAAACAAATGACAAAGTAAATTCAATCGATGCTTCTATCCAGAAAGTGACATCTTCTCTTGGAAGTTCAAAGGAGCATGTAACTGAGAACAACGCGAATATGGAAAAACTTGGAAACCAGATGAAAGATTTCAAGTTCTAAAAATATTAAGCTTTTAAGAACGGGCTGCCTGGTTAGATTATCAGGCGGCTTTTTTTTGTCTGCGGAAGTGTAAAAGAATTTCAAGTGGTAGACAGAAGAGCCGTTACATCTATAAACTGGAATCTTAGTCTTTTTATATTCCTATTTTGTATTGAACGTACACCGGAGCTTCCCATTCCCAGCGCCAGTAATTTTTCTCATATTCCTTATGCAGAATGTCTACGCCCGCTGAAAAAGTAAATTTCCCAGCCGTAATCCAGGCGCGCGGATAAAATTCAAATGAATAGCGGCTGTTATCCTGGTTCTTTGTGTCGATTGAGGCATAATAAAAAGTCCTTGGCTTGAACCATAAGATTTTTTTATAAACAGGGATTAAAAGCTGCGCGCCGAAATAAACTGGAACCATATTTCCAGAGATTGAATGTCCGGCTTCTCCTTCCATTAACAGCTGAACAGGACCAAAATAATTGCGCCAGTTTAAAGAGACAAACTGAGATTTTTTCATATCAGAGTCATTGTAATTTGAAATTTTTTTATAGACAGAGCTGGAGACAAAAGGCTCAGCGTTGTGTGAATAAGTTATTGTAAGAGCCGGCCGGGAAAAAAATCCTTCAAATTTTGGCGTTAAATAAATTGAAACACATTTTGCGAAATCATAATCAGGCTTGCTGGTTATGTCGTCTTTATCTGAATAGTCGCATCCTGTTCTTGTGTAAAGCACGGACGCTCCGAGTTTTACCGGCAGTTTTTCAGTTATTTTTGAAAAATCGTAGCTGGCTGCGGAATTTAAGCCGAAATAATCAGCAAATTTCTCATAGTTTTCCGGCACGGAAACAGCAAGTCCTGCCGAAAATCCTCTGTATTCAAATTTGGCCCCTGCCCCTGTTTTTCCCCAGCGGCTTGCGCCTGTATAAGTCTCAGCAAGCTGAAAATAATTTCCAGAAAGATAATATGAATAGGTTTTTCCCAATGAGAATTCAAGAAGATTTGAGACAAAAGGACGGTAACGCAAATATGCGCGCTTTACATCGATTTTTTGTGATTGTTCATCAACTGATGATGAACTTTTAAGGCGGTAATATATTTTTCCTGCCGCAGTGATTTTATCATTTGAAAGAGCAAAATCGCCAAGAAGATACGCGCCGCCGAACTGCTTCTCAGAACTATAGCTGGTTGACTTTGTGCTCTTTTCATATTTCGTCTCTGTGATTTTTTCGACTGGCGTGGCACCAAGAGTAATATTTGCCTTCGTTTCAAAAGTAACAGCGAAAAGCGCAGGTTCAAAAAGAACCAGGATTGTTATAACCAGACGGTTTGCAAAGCTAACTGATAAACTTTTCATTTTAATATTTTCTGTATTGAATGTTATCTTTCTGATAAAAATTTTTCTTATTTGTGTACATCCGCTCATCGACTACTTGAAGAACGTAGTCTAGAGAATTGTAGCTGAAATCAAAAATCCCGCTGCCGATAGAAACTGAAAGTTTATAGAAATTCTTGCTTTTTTCATTATAGGCATCAACATTTTTATAGATTAAATTCTCCACAGCTTTTCCAATGTCTTCTTTGTCTGTGTTTATGACAATTACGAATTCATCTCCGGCATAACGGATTGCCGCGCCCTTGTTTCCAACTGACTCGCTTAAAATTTGCCCCATTGCGACGAGCGCATTGTCTCCTTCAGAATGACCGAATGTATCATTGATTCTTTTAAAACCATTCATATCGAGCATCATGACTGTTACAGCTTTTTTTCCGACAAGCTGGTCTTTTAGCCTGTCAAGATAAAACCTGTTGAAAAGTCCTGTCAGCTTGTCTGTAATCAGATTTTGGTTTTGAAGGCTAAGGATAAGGCAAGTGACACAGATTGCAACGCTTGGCCAGACTGTTGTAATTCCATAAAAAAATCCTTGCGCAAGAATTCCGAAAATAACAGGAGTGAGGAACTGGGCGACCGGGAAAAATTTCATTACACCGCCGCGAATTTTTCCGACTGCGTAAATAATGAGCGAGTCCAGCATAAAAATTATCGCGAAGATGTTAAAGAGCCAGTAAAACGGTTTGCGGGAATAAATGTTTTTTTCATCTATTGTAAAAAGAACCGGCGAAACAAAATTCACAATTATAAGAATTATGCAGATAAAAATTATGGTTTTTATCAGAATGTTTTGCAGCCTCGAAACGTAGCCGTTGATATGTCGCGCCAGAGTTTTTACCCAGAGGACTTCCATGATTGGGTTTGCAATATAAAGCCAAAGATTTGAAACATAATTTAGCATCCGGAAAAAAGAGCTGTTTTTTCCATCAACTGAAAAAGACACAATATCAGCGACACATGAAAGAAAAGTGCAAAGCATCATCTGGAAAATTTTTTTATTTTCTCTCGACTGCTGTAAACTTTTCCATCCTGAAAACACGCAAAAAATAAGGAGAATGCCGAGTCCGTCGGCTACATAAATTTCTGGCAGGCAAATTTGGTTCATAATTATTTTCTAAAAGCTTTTTCTGTCTTATTTTTTACATGCAGAAAAAGATTTGTAACATGGAATCCGCACAAATCTTTAAGAACTTCGCCTGCGATTATCAAGCCTGCGACCGATGGAACAAAAGCGTTGCTTCCAGGAACCTGGTTACGCACAGCGCAAGTCCGTTTTGTTCCAGGCGGACAAACGCAATGGAATTTGCAGCTTACTTCCGTGTCTTCCTCGTGCGGCGGAATAACTTTTTCTGTTGAGAAGACGCATTTCAATCTTTTGATTCCGCGTTTCTTTAGCTCGCCGCGCATTACGCGGGCAAGCGGACAGACAGAAGTGCGCGAAATGTCGGCGACTTTGATTAAAGTCGGGTCAACCTTGTTTCCCATTCCCATGCAGCTGATTACCGGCTTTTTCGCTTCTTTTGCCTTTAGCACAAGCTGAATCTTTCCTGTCACAGTGTCGATGCAGTCAACAATGTAGTCATACTGCGAGAAATCGAATTCTGCGGCGTTGTCGGGCATAAAAAAAGTCTTGTATTTTGTGACTTTGCAGTCAGGATTGATGTCGTGAATTCTCTCCTCCGCGACATCGACTTTGTCTTTTCCAACTGTCGAGCGCAGGGCAAAAAGCTGGCGGTTTAGATTTGTCAGGCAAATTCTGTCATCGTCAACAATATCAATCGCCCCGACTCCAGAGCGGACGAGGGCTTCAACAACATAACTTCCAACTCCGCCGAGTCCAAATACAATCACTCTCGACGCAAAGATTTTTTCCATGTTCTCTTTGCCGAAAGTAAGGCGGGTTCTCGCAAACTGATAATGCATAGCGGATATTATATCTATTTTAAAAGATATTGCACAGTTGTCACGACGCGAACGTTCTTTTTCTCTTCAAGTCCAGGCGCGGCATCCTCAATTGTGAAAAGCCCCTGCGTCGCCTGCTTTATTTTGCCGACATTGCTGTTTGAATCGCGTGCGAACTGCTCAGCCGCAAGGCGCGCGTTTTTTGTGGCTTCGGCAATCATCTCAGGCTTTATGTCGTTTAGCTTTGTGAATTCATATGAAATATTTCCATCATAATCGCGGCTCACGGTGATTCCGCTTGAAACCAGATTCAGCGAGTCAGCGTAAGCGGATTTTACCGCCGCGACTTTTGACGAGCGCACCAAAACAGTTTCCTTTCCGATGTAAGTGTAGCGCACTTTGTCCTGGTCCATGTATGAATTTAATGAATTGTCCGTGATTGAAGCCGGCTGGACTGTAAAATCATTTTCATCAAGCCCGTGCTCCTTAAGATAAGATTTTACGACTTCAGTTTTTGAGATAATTGATTTCTGCAATGAGGCAAGATTATTGTCGCCTGTTGAAAAAGTCAGGTTCCAGACTGCAAGGTCGGCGTCAACTTCCTTTTCGGCAAGTCCGCGCACAGAAACGCTGCGCTCCGGAGTAATGATGTTCGAAAGTCCGAACGCCAATATGATAGAAGAAACTACAACGGCAAAAGCTAGCAGGATTCCATTCTTTGAATTTTCCATAAGTAACCTCCAAAATATTTTCTTTTTATTAAAAATTCAATGCAATAAGATTCTTTTCTATAATATTAGCAAAAAAGAGAAAAAATTAAAGTGAATTTTTTAGATTTTTTACCATTCTATGTCTTGATTAAAAATATAAAAAAAATATATAATACTAGATACATAGCAAGGGCGACTAGCTCAGTTGGTAGAGCAACAGACTCTTAATCTGTGGGTCCGGGGTTCGAGCCCCCGGTCGCTCATTCCCCTTTTTAAATTATCTTTTTAATAAAAAAAGCTTGTGAAAGACATTTTCCACAAGCTTTTTTTATTTTTTACTTTGCTTCAGCAGAACGAGGATCAATGTTCACTTTTTGCTGGCGGGCAAGACTCTTTTCAGGATGTCTGTACGCTGTAAGCAGGAAAATCGCAAGGAAAACCGCCGCGACAATAATTCCGATTGTGTACGAAATTGTAAGTCCGGCAACTCCTCTCGCGCCGAGGTTGATACATTCTGGCGCATAGAAAAGATATGTGATGCTTACCGCGGACATGAACGTCGCAGGAATCGCCGCAATCCAGCAGCGGTTCGGGTTCGGTCCGTAGTTTGTCGCAAGATATACAGCTCCGGCCCACAAGACAATCATCGCGAGAGTCTGGTTTGACCAAGAGAAATATCTCCAGATTACGTTGTAGTTGAAGAACGAAATCAAATATCCGATCAGAAGAAGCGGAATTGCAACTGCAAGGCGGACTTTGATTTTTTTCTCATCGAGCTTGAACCAGTCGAAAATTGTCATTCTTGCGCCGCGGAACGCTGTGTCGCCTGAAGTAATCGGGCAGACAATTACGCCCAGCAAGGCAATCGGGCCGCCGAATCTTCCAAGAAGCGCAACGCACATATCATAGACAGAATTTGAGTTTCCGCCGCCAATTGCTTTCAACGCGGAAAGTCCAGTTCCGGCTCCGTCTTTGTTCCAGAAGAACGCGACAGCCGCGCTAGCCCAGATCAGCGCGATAATTCCCTCGGCAACCATTGCGCCGTAGAAAATCTTTCTTCCCTCTTTTTCGCTCTTGATACAGCGGGAGACAATCGGCGACTGCGTAGCGTGGAATCCTGAAATTGCGCCGCACGCAACCGTGATGAACATCAGCGGCCAGATTGGTCTTACATCTGTGACTTTTCCTGTCGCGCTGTCAACTGTTCCTGGATAAAGATTTTTGAGCGTAAGCTCCATCATCGGACGCTCGCCTGAGTGAACGATTGTTCCGACAGCGATTCCAATCGCCATCAAAATAAGAAGAATTCCGAAAACCGGATAAATTTTTCCGATGATTTTATCAATTGGAAGAAGTGTCGCCAAAAAATAATAGCAAAGAATGATTACAGTCCACACCTTTACGTTGAGCCATTCCGGAGTAAGGCGCGCAAGAAGTCCAGCAGGTCCGACCATGAACACAACGCCGACCATAATAAGAAGAATCACAGAAAAAACGCGCATTACATTGTGCATTACAGGCCCGAGATATTTTCCGGTAACTTCCGAGATTGAAGCTCCGTCGTTTCTTTCAGACAGCATTCCAGACAAGAAGTCATGGACGCCGCCGGCAAGCAATGTTCCGCCGACAATCCACAAATAGACGCTCGGTCCCCACATTGCGCCTGAAATTGCTCCGAAAATAGGGCCAAGTCCCGCAATGTTCAAAAGCTGAATCAAAAATGCTTTTGGGGTTGAGATTGGAACATAGTCAACGCCGTCAGGCTTGGCAATTGCTGGAGTCGCATGGTCGTTAGGCGCGAAAATCTTTTCAACCAGCTTTCCGTAGACAAAATAACCAACAATTAAAATCAAAAGCGCAGCAAAGAAAGTTATCATAAATCCTCCTTCTTAAGACTGATAAAATTCCAAAAAAATTGCCAGAGGCAACCGCTGCTAAAGAATCCAAATGAAAGCCGCAAACAAAACTTCAGATGGATTCGTCCGTTTCAAGTTTTAGTTTAAGCCCGGAATTTTGATTTGTAAAGTTAAAATTATCTGAAAAAAAGTTTGAAATGCTTTTTATGCGGCCAGCTCCATAAAGAAAACATTTTCTTCGCGGATTTTCTGGAAAGCCTGCTTTTCAATCTGCTGGCAGCGTTGCTTTGTGATTGAAAGCTTCTCCCCGATTTTTGTAAGCGAAAGTTTGTCGCAGTTCAGGCCAAAATGGTTCATGATTATAAAACGCTCTTTTGGAGAAAGCAAATACATTGATTTTTTGATGTTCTCTTTAAGCTCGTTCTCCTCGGCTTCGCTTTCCACGCTCTTCTGCCCTTCTTTTTCGCACAGGTCGAATTTTTCAGGCTCTGTAAGAACTTGCCTTGAGTCAGAGCTTTTGCGGAAACTTTCGCCGAGCGCGTTCCTGATTCCAAACTCGGCGCATTTTAGGAACGGAGCACCTTTTGATTCATCAAAACGGCGGATTGAGTCCATAAAGCCTATGTTTCCTGCGCTCATAATATCGCTGGCAAAATCAATGTCCATGCCTTTTTTCCAGAATCCGTACTTTTTCGCAACCGAAAAAATGAACCTCTGGTGCGAGCAGACAAGATTGTTGATTGCTTTTCTGTCGCCCGCCTTCGCTTTTTGCACAAGGGCTGGAACTTCACCGGACGGAATAAAATCGTATTTCTCAAACTGCCTGAAATAATCGTAAATGCTGCTGTTTTTCATCGCTTTTCCTCCATAAAAAATCAGATTTCTTATGTTTTCCGGCCGGTTTACTTTATTCTTAATTGTTTTTGTCCGGCAACAGGAAGAATTTTAGCGAGGTTCTTTTCTATTTTTGGTTTAAATGCCGGATTTTGAGGATTTCTGCTTCTTTATAAGAAAAATATTATTGTTTTTTTCAGATGAATTTCCTTAAACGCAGCCCGGACAAGCCGGGCAGAAGTTTTTTTTAACATGGCTTTTAAAGCTAGAACAAATTCTGAACGTCTTCTATCTCGCTCACGGTTTCTTCGTCAATGCCGCGGCTATACCAATAGTCGCCGCCTTCATCGTCAAAGAAGTCATCTGGATTAAACGGCTCTTCGCCGGAGGCAATCTTATAGAGGGCTTCCGCCTTCTTTTGATTTTTCTCAAGTCCGATTCCGTTCTTGTAAGCGTCGCCGAGTTTTTTCACGGCCTCAAGGCTTCCGTGCTTTGAAGACAGCCTCCAGTTTCTTACAGCCTCTTCATCATCTCCATTAATCTCATGCTCTGTGTCCGCAATTCCAAGCTCCGCCTCGGCATTCTCATAGTTAGAAAGCTCTTCGGCCTTTTCAAAATAGCCAAGCGCTTTTTTGTCACGGTAAACATTCTTGTAAAAATATCCGGCAGCAATTTCAAGCTGGATGTTTTCTTCCTTTTTAAGTGATTTATCCAAGAACTTAACAGCGCTTTTAACTTCAGGGCCGTCCTTTGTTATTATCTTGCTGATTTCAATAAATAGATTGACCGCATCCGGATTGCCTTTTTCAACGAGAGGAAGACAGATTGCCAGAGCTTTGTTCTCATCTTTTTCGCAGCCGTTTCCGTTTTTCAAATGCCAGGCCAGGGAAAGAAGAATGTCGTCGTTAAAGTTTTCGTTCTGCGCGGCGGCTTTCTGAATCCAAGCAAATGAATTTTTATAGTCCTGTTTTGCCTTGTACAGCTCGCTGATTGCAAACTGGATTTTGCAATTGTGGGTGCGGCTCTCAAGAGAAACAAGGCGTTCCAGAGGAACATTCTGATAACTTTCCTGCGCGCTCATCGCGCAAGTAAGTCCGTTCAGCTTTATATCTGTGTCTCCGAACTTAATCTGATAGCTTGAAAAATGAATTTCGTTGTCAACAAGGCTTTTAAGTTTCTTGGCGCAGCTTTCAGAAAGGCCGTTGTTACGTTTAACCCAGTCCTCGCCGCCTTTATAAAGAATCTGGAGATTGCTAAGCGCGGTAAAGTCATTCTGGGCGGCCGCATTTTTCCAGTAAAGAAGAGCCTGCTCCCGGTTCGCCCTTGCGCCAAGCCCCATGCTGAGCAAAAACGCCCTTGCGGATATAGCCTGCGGACACTCGCGGCTTGCGGAAATCTTGAACATTTCGTACGCTTTTTCAAAATTCAGCTCAGTTCCAAGTCCGTAGCAGTACATGACTCCAAGATTGAACTGCGCGAACATGCAGCCTTTCTGCTCTTCCATGTCAGCTGCGGAGGAGAAAAGCTCAAATGCCTCGTCAAATTTTTTCTCGACGCATTTTATGACTCCAAGAAGATTCTTTGCCAGCGCGCTTTTTTCTGCGCCTTCCGTGCAGATAGAAACGGCCGTGTCCTTGTTAGTTTTGTGTCCGTGACCGACATAATAATGCCAGGCAAGCTCCGCCTGTCCGTCAGGATTTTTCTGCTCTGCGGACTTTTCAGCCCACAAAAAAGAATTCTTGTACTCGCCGTTGGTTTTGTACCGCTCAGATATAAAGAACTGAAGCTCGGAATTGTGTGTTGAGTTTTCAGCGGCAAGAAGCTGCGTAAGAGAATACGCCTGCTCATTTTCAAGAATATCCTTAATATCTTTCTGCATGGAGAAAATCTCAAGGTCGGAATAAACTTCTGCCTTTAAGTCTTCTTTGCTGCTGTTCTCCGGAGAAAGCTCAAGCCATTTCTTTGCTTTCTCCGCGTCTTTTACAAACACTCTGCCAAATTCATAGTCAGAAGAGATTTGGTTTCTGGCTTTTTCGCTTCCGTCAAAGGCCGCGTCAATCAATAAATCAAAGGCTTTTTTATAGTCTTTTTCGCCGTCGTAGCTGTAATAATAATAGTTTGCGAGGGAATTTTTTGCCTCGACGCTGCCCTTTTCAACCGCTTTTTCGAGCAGCTTTACAGCCATTTCGGTTGTCTCTTTTGAAACAGCGCGCCCAAGATATTTCTCGCCGGCCTTGAAAAGCTTTTCAGCGTCGTCTCCGCAGGATTTTTCTATAAAAGACAGCGCCAAATCATAATCTTTATCTACATCTTTTCCTTCATAATAAAGATTTCCCAAGGTCAGCTGCGCGTCCGCACATCCTTTTTCGGCCGATTCTTTAAGCAAGGTCATTGCAACAGCGTCATTTTTTTCAAAGCTCTTGTCTCCATTATAAAAAGCCTGGCTCAAGCTGTAGAGCTTTTTAGAGTCTTCTCCGCAATATTTTTTAAGATAGCTGACCGCAGTTTCTTTGTCTTCCTGCGTTTTACCCTGCAGATAGATATTCGCAAGATTCAGCGTGACATCTTTGTCAGATTCCGGTAGTTTTTCAAAAAACAGCTTCGCCAAATCAAGATTTTCTTTAGCGGAAAGCTGCCAGCTTCCTATTTCAGCTTCTCCAGTAAAAAATAAATTTGCAATCGCTTTTATTTTCTTAGGATCGTCATTGCAGTATTTTTCAAGATAGCTTACGGCCTCTTTGCTTTTGTCGCTTTTCAGATTTTCCGCATACGCAATGCCCAAAATAAGGAACGCGTCCTTTAAGCCTTTATCCGCGGCGACTTTTACAAGCTCAGTTCCCTTCTTTTGGTAGGAATCTCTTCTGTGCGGAGCGGCCAGGTATTTAGAATATGAAGATGAATATCCGTTTAGGTAGCTGCAGCCCAAGTCATAGGAAGCCTTTGTGTTTCCAGTCTCCGCCGCTTTCTGCAGCCAGAAGTAATATCCCCGGTCATTACCAGTCATCTTGTAGTGTTCCGCCACACGGAACATAAGCTCAGCGTTGCCAGACTGCCTGGCCGCTTCAAGAATCTGCTCAAAATCGTAGCTGCTTGTGTTAAGAAGAATGTCGGTAATGTCAAAATCCATAAAATAACTCCTGTGATGATTTACTGCTAAGATAGTGCAGCGGAAGGGAAAGTCAAGAATTCAGAGATAGGATTTTCATCCTCCCCAGCAGGCACATACAAATCCCTCTGCGTAAGCATCCATTGCAATATCATATAGCTCTTTCTCGTCTTCTGTCATATCGTAGTTGCCGTATTCCTCATACAGCATATCATTCATCAACTCTTCTCGCTCTTCATCAGTTAATTCTTGCTCATTGTTCATAAATACGCTCCTTATTAGCAAACAGACAGCCCGTGCTTTTTTAGCGGACATCTTTTTAAATTTGACAAATTAAAAGGATGTCCACAACCAAAATTATTGAAGTTCCACCAATTAATCTCTATCAACAATTAACCGAATCAATTTATTGCACTGCGGCAATTGGAAAAGTCAAAACTTGCCCGCAATGCTTTCTATAAGCTCTTTGTTTTTTAGCGCGGCCATCCAGTCAGCAGGGATTGAGTCCGCTCCGTATATAAGGCCTGCGGCGGAACCTGTGACGGCGGCTGTTGTGTCTGTGTCGCGGCCAAGGTTCACCGCTTCTAAAACCGCGTCCTTGTAGGAACCAGTGTTCAAAATGCACCAGAAAGAAGCCGTCAGAGTGTCAACAACGTAGCCGCCGGAGCTGATTTCATCTTCCGGAAGATTTTTTAAGCCGGAGTTAAAGCCAGAGAACTTTTCAACATTCACTTTCTCAATTCCTAATTTTATGAGCGATTCCTTAGTTTCAAGCGCGGCGTTGAACGCATTTTCCACCTTCGCTCCAAGAATCAGTGCGCGCAAAAACTCAGTAAAAATAAAGCAGGCCGACACAGAAATCTGATGCGCGTGGGTTATTGACGAGACATTCTTGCAGATTTCAAACCGCTCTTTTATGTCCATGTCCTTTGTGTAGAGCGCGAGAGGGGCAATCCGCATAAGGCTTCCGTTTCCGTTTGTGTCTTCCGCTTTTCCGCCTGCCATGAGCGCCGGGCATTTTTTATGCCTTATCTTTTTGAGAGCTTCCTCGGTCGTGTAGCCAATATCAAAAACGCTGCCACCCGCCGTGTATTTGCCGTCATAGAACCAGGCAAGGAAATTCTCCGCGAGCTTTTCATAGGAAAATCCGTCTGCAATGCAGTCAGCAAGGCAAAGCGTCATGGAAGTGTCGTCCGACCAAGTGCCTTCCAGCTGGTTATGCGCGCCGCCTTTAGACATGCCTGAACACTTGAACTCTCCCCGCCTTTTAAACTCAAACGGAACTCCGAGCGCGTCGCCTACAGCGCAGCCAAACAGAATGTCTCTAATCTTGTTCATTTTTTCCTCTTTTACAATTATAGAACGCAAAAATGGAACGTCAAATTTCTTTTATACAAGCTCCATAAAAACTTGTCGTTTGCAATTCCGTTTCTATATTAGAAGTATCATAGAAAAAAATCGCGATTAAAACACGCCCGTGTATTTTTTGCGAATAAATTAGGAGGCGAATTATGAAAATCGATGTAAAAAAAGTTCCAGGCATGATCAATGAATATCTGTCAACTTGGACCAGTCCTTATTCTCTGGACGAACTTTTAGAGGCTGAAAAAGAAACACACAATTCTGAAATTCAGAATTTCATCGGGCTGCAATATGCGGCTGAAAGCCGTGAATACGAGGAGGCTTTTAAATGGTTCCTTAAAGCCGCAAAAAGTCATTCAAAAAATTCCACTATGCTGGCCGGACTTGTGCTTGACAACTTGTATCAAGATTTTGAATCGGACACCATCGTGCAGCTCTTTGACAAGGCCGAGGAAATTTTTGAGCTTGACGCGGAGAATGGAAACACAGAGGCAAAAAATCAGCTTGGAAGATTGTATTACAAAGGCGACGGCTACGATCAGCTAAGAGATTTTGAGAAAGCCTTTAAATGGTGGAAAGCCGCGGCGGACGGAGGAAATGACGAAGCCCTGCTTTCTCTCGGAACAGGATATTATTACGGCTCCTGGAACAAAGAAAAAGAGCCGGAATACAAAAAAGCTCTTGAATATTGGAAAAAATCCGCGGAAAAAGGAAACGACGAGGCAGCCTATAAAACAGGCTATCTGTATTACAATGAAGACGGCGAAAATTTTGACGGCATTCCGACCGACCGCGAAGAAGCTTTCAAATGGTGGAAAGCAGCCGCGGAAAAAGGAAATATGAAGGCTTCGTATACTCTCGGAATTTTATATTATGACGGCGACGACGGAGTTGAGAAAAATCACACAGAAGCTGCAAAATGGTTTAGAAAACCAGCAGAAAACGATGACCAGAGAGCGCAGAACAAGCTTGGCGATATGTACCGTGACGGAGACTGCGTTGAGCAGGACTACAAAGAGGCGCTTAAATGGTATCTGTACTCCGCTATGCGCCTTGAAAGAGCAAATTCAGCGGCGACACAGGACAGTTCTATAAATTCAATAGAAAGCATTTCAAAAATGTACGAAGAAGGAAAAGGCGTTGAAAAAGACAGCCAGAAAGCTAAAAAATGGAAGAAACTGACTGAATCAGAAAACTTCGCTGATGATTTTTCCAAGCTGGCCAATTCTTTGGAAAGCGACGCTGATTTCGACGGAAGCACCAACGATGATATAGACTTAGCCATGCTCAGCACTCTTTAGTTTTTAGTCGGCAGCATTTTAGGATACAAAATCTGTATTTATAATGATATAATCCATATATGCAGAAATTCCGCAAGCTGCCGATAGGCATACAGAGCTTTGAAAAGCTACGCGAAGAAAACTATCTTTATGTAGACAAGACAGAATTTATCTATAATCTAGCCCATACAGGGCAGGTCTATTTTCTAAGCCGCCCGCGCCGTTTCGGGAAGAGCCTTTTTCTTTCTACTCTAAAAGCGTTCTTCGAGGGCAAGAAGGAGCTTTTTACCGGCCTTAAGATTGTGGAGCTTGAAAAAGACAATCCCGACGCGTGGAAAAAATATCCGGTGATTTATTTTGACTTTAACGGCAAGGACTACTCACAGGAAAATTCTTTGAACAAAGTTCTTGACGACGAGCTTTCCTTCTATGAGGACATCTACGGACGCACTACTGACAAAAGCGATGTTGACATACGATTCAAGCATCTGCTAAAGAACGCCCATGACAAAACAGGGCTCGGAGTTGTCGTGCTTGTAGATGAGTACGACAAGCCGCTTCTTGAAAGCGACAGCGAAATCCAGGAGGCGAACCGCAATCTCTTCAAGGGATTCTTCGGGAACCTGAAAAGCTCTGACGAATATCTTAAATTCGTGTTCATAACTGGAGTCACAAAGTTCAGCAAGGTGAGCATTTTCAGCGACTTGAACCAGCTTGAGGATATTTCAATCACACGGAGCTACGCCACAGTATGCGGAATCACAGAGAACGAAATGAAAGAGACTTTCTCGCCTGAAATAGACGAAATGGCGGAAGTCCTTGGAATTACAAGGGAAGAATGTCTTGCCCGGCTTGAAAAAATGTACGACGGCTATCACTTCTTTCCGGAGAGCGATGGAGTCTACAACCCTTTCAGCCTGATAAACGCGCTGAAAAGCCAGAGCTTTGACTCCTACTGGTTCTCGACAGGAACAACCACATTCCTTATAAACAAGCTCAGGGAAAGCAAGAGAAACTACATGGACTTTACGAACGGAGTCGAGGCGACAGAGCAGGACTTGAAGGATTACAGCACTGACAATCCGAACATAATTCCGCTTTTCTACCAGACAGGCTACCTCACGATAAAAAACTATGACAAAGATTTCAGAATCTATACGCTCAAATATCCGAACGATGAGGTAAAGTTCGCATTTCTGGAGTCGCTTATGGCTTCCACTTTTCCAGTTAAAAGCGAAAACGGCCTTGATGTCGTATCATTCGCGCGTGATATTAAGAAAGGCGACGCACAGTCCATAATGTTCCGCTTCAAGTCGCTTTTCGCCTCCCTGCCCTACCCGGCGGCGGACGAGGACGGAGCAAGGAGGATTGCGGAGCAGAACTTCCAGAACGTGTTTTATCTCGTGTTCACACTGCTAGGCCAGTGGTCCCAAGTCGAAGTCCACAACTACAAGGGGCGTGCGGACTGCGTGCTTGTAAGCGGAGGCACAGTCTTTATCTTTGAGTTCAAGGTTGACGGCTCAGTGGAGGACGCGCTAAAACAGATAGAAGATAATCATTATGACGAGAAATACAAAGCAGGTGGAAATAAAATCGTGAAGATTGCAGTCAGCTTCTCCACACAAGAACGTAACATCACAAAATGTAAAATTTGCTAAAGCTTTTTCATCAGAAGTGCAACGTCCGTTCGAGTGATGCAACAACGACCGTTCAACTAGTACTCAAACGCTCGTTCGAGTGATGCTTGAACGTCCGTTCGAGTAGTACTGCAACGTCCGTTCAAGTAAAGGTCGAACGGACTGAAAAGTGATTCTTGAGACGGCTCACAGCGTTTCAAAGAAATCTGCCAGCGCGCGGTAGGCTCTGGCGACTTTCTCTTTTCCAACCACACCGCTTTTAATTGCCGCAACTGTGCCAAACGCGCCGTCAAAAATCTGATGCCGCATTTCGGACTCCTCGCCTTCAACTCCGTCGTCTTCGTCCATTGTCTTAATCTCTTTTCCGCTGTACGAGCTTAAAAGCGTAAGAATCATCCTAAAAGTCTCGTCGCGGTATTTTTCAAATGATATCTGGGTAAGCGACTCGCCCTTTGGCTCGGACAAACGTTCTACATACGCGTTGAGACAATTTTCCATGTAAGTTGAAATTCCTTTGCCTTCCTCAATCTTGCCGCTGTCCGCCGCGTTGTCTTCATACAAACGGTCGCCCACCGCCTTGCCAAATTCCACGAGAGCAAGATTCAGTCCTGACATATAAGCCTCAAGAAGATTCTTGTCGCCGCTGTCAGCATTGTTCTCCTTGCACCAATCCTTAAAAGAATTCTGAGCGTCTACTATTATCGACGCATATTCGCTAGGTCTCATAATTTTTCCTCCGTCCTTTTTGTTTTTCAATCTGCCTTTAATATAGGGCGGAAAAACGGAACGTCAAATTAAATCCAATAAAAAATCTTACGACTTGGAAATTTGACGATTTTAATTTACGAGCTATATTCTGTTGTATATGATAGATTTTGTAAATTTCATTCAATCGCTTGAAAATGTCAAAAAAGGTCTCGAAGAGGCGCAAAAAGAAATCAATTTTTCTGAGTCGGCAAAGAATGGAGCGTCGCAAATCAGCGAAGTTCTGGAAAAAAGCCTTGAAACACGCAAAGAAATCAGGAATTTGTTTTTTGAATGTGCAAGGGAAGACCAGACGGAAAAACTTACAAAAGCCTTAAAAGACTTTGGAGAAGGAATCCAGGAGGCAAAGTCGCTTCAGGAAAATTTCGAGGACTTTGTCGCGAGCTTTTCGTCAGAGCTTTTTGAAAAGCTTGTCTGCACGGAAGAAATCCATAAGGCTCTGCACAAGATGAACGCAACCCAGCAGGAAAATCTTATTGATAAAGTCGCCGAAAAATGGCCGGAGCTTGTCAGCCCTGTCTCAAAGCAAATCTTCATTTTTTCAGACATAAAAAATCTTGATGACCGGGCGGTTCAGAAAATCCTCCGCGAGGTTGACACGCAGTCGCTTTCAAAGGCGTTAATCAACGCGGACAAGGAAGTTCAGGACAAGATTTTTGGCAACATGAGCGAGCGCGCGGCAAAAATGCTTCAGGAAGACATGGAATATATGGGCCCGGTCCGGGAGCAGGACATCGCGGAAGACCGTAACGCGATATGCGAAGTTGTCATGCGGCTTTACGAGGCGGGGGAAATCGTGTTTTAAGCAAAGCTAAATATCGAGGGAGGTATGATAAAAACTTCGCCTGAAATAGCGTCTAAGTTTTTATCCTGACAAGTTTGCAGGCAAACTTGCATATTAACTGCGTTTCTTCATTTCATTGCAGAAACGCGTAAAAAGTCAGTCGGAAGCTTAAACTTCCTCCCTGACTTTTTATGAGAGGTATGAATATGGAAAACGAGATTTTTTTCTGTAAAAGCAGCGTGAGCAAAAGCTTTGTCCGCACTCCAAAAAATCCTCTTGGCTCTAGCTTAATCATGGAGAACAGCGACGGCAAATTTTTCTGCCTTGAGCACAGAAAATGGGAAGACGGCAGGATAACAAGGCTGAACACAAAAACAAACGAAATTGCCGCAAAGCTTGAATGTGGCAATATAATAGAAGGGTTCTACACAAATTCCAACCAGATTTCATACAGAGTAAAAGTCAACAACAATGACTCATGTCCGCTTTTGATTGAAGAAAATTGCGTTGACTACCAGAAGTTTAAGAATTTCTGCGAGGGAAAGCTGTTCCTAAAAACAATCCCGGTCAGAACCGAGCAGAAATGCTACGGCGGCAAGAACCTGAAAAGAATCTTGCGCGAAGAAATGAGACAATGCGATTTTGATTCAATAGTACATGAAGATGATTATATTGTAAAAAACTACGCCGAAAAACTTTTGTGGAGAGCGCAAAAACATAAAAACAATCTTTTATCCCCCAGGCCTTCAATTCCAAATATAAAGGGAATTACTCAGGACATGCGGCTTGAAATTCTTGCGTCATATCCTTGCGAGCCAGGAGTTGCGCTCTTGGCAGGAATTCTTCCGGTTGAAAAAATCAGGCGGGACGATAAAAACGCATATTACACTCTCTGCGAAATAGAAGGAATTAAAAGCTGGCCTCTTCTGCGCAAGAAGTTCAACAAAAATCCGTTCAGCCTAGTCGCCTACATCAATATCGCTTATTCCGGCTTTAAAGATAAAAACGTTATAAACGACATTCTATCAAACAAATATTGCGACTGCTTTTTTTCTGGAACTCATCTTGCAAAAATTGATTATAGTTCTAGAAAACTTAAATTCTTTCTTGACAAAATCTTAAAGCTAAAAAGCGAGCGTGCCGTCTGGAACATGCTTCTAAAAAACCTAAAGTCTTACGTTCCGCCGCAGGCAAGGCTAAGGCAGGAAGAAGAAGAAAAATCAGAAGAAAACGAAAATCATCTCCACTGCATTGACTTTGACACTGAAGACGGCTCTTCCGCGATTACACAAAGAGACATTGACTTGCTCCTGGGCGCAATCTCAGAAGATTATGTTCCAAGCTCCAACTGCGCCAACTACATAAGCGACTTGATGGACGCAGCAAAGATGTTCAAGAATTATTATGAGCATCTTCCGCCGGAAGTTATCCAATCTGTTATGAACGAAGGACTTTCAAAGTACAACCACGACCTTCTTTCAAAATTCAATCCTGATCTCATGAATTTCAAGTTTAACTACACAAAGGAGCAGCTCGCCCTTGAAGATAATGTTCTCGGCTATGAGTTCTATCTTCCAAAGGAAAGCTTTGAGCTTGTAAATCTTGGAAGCCAGATGCACAACTGCGTCGGCTCATATGTTGAAAGCGTCGAAAAGAAACTATGCACAATAGTCGCCGCAATGGAAAACGGCTTTCCTGTCCTGTGCATTGAAGTGCGCGATTTTAGGAAAGTGCAGCAGGCGCGCGCTGACCATAACGCCACGCCAGAAGGCAGGCTTAAAGAAGTCTTTGATACCTGGCGCCACCGCCACCACCTGATTTTTACCGAAAACAAATGGTAAGCGCAAAAATAAAGGCCGCCGCATCCTAACGATGCCAGGCGGCCGTTTTTTATCTTAACTTTAGCTTAAAGTTTTTCAGAAAATCAAATCCTTCCTGATACGACTTTACCAGCTGTTTTTTTATTGTCACTCCGACAGGAATGCAGCTTCCAACTGAGACACAGTCGCACGAAACCAGCGCGATAATGCTGTTCCTGTACTTGTTCATGTAGATTCTCTTTTCCTCAAGAAACTGCCAGTCGCCAAGCTCGTTGGGGAAGATTAAAATATTTTCCGGAAAGATAATATGCTTTTCTACAAACTTCTGCCTTTCGCTTTCAGAAAGCGGAAGCATAAAATTCTGTCCGATAATGAAATTTTCAGTCTCTCTGTTTATTGTGCAGCCTTCAAAAATTTCATCTTCCGCGTCCTCCGCCTTTACGACAAAGTAGAAAGTCTTTTTCGTGCGCGTTATTTTTGGATTCTCAGCATTATGAACTATTGTTTTCTCAGAGAATTTATTGTAAGCAAAGCCTTTTTCATTTATATTCTCTTCAAGCTGAGCCGCGCTGATTTCGGAGTCTTTTGAATTATCACCATGGTCAGACGGCGAAACAACAACATATTCGCCGTCCTTAAAAAGATTCCTGAATTCTTCCCTGTAGCAAAAATAAGCCATATTTTCCTCCAATAAAAATCACCACCACCCGTCAAACGGGTGGTTTGCTCTTAGCCTATAAGGCTAGGTTTTCAAGCTGAGACTTAAGTCCCTCGCTTTCACTGATGTTCAAGCCTATTGCAACTTGTCACTCGCAGGCCCATAAAGGGCCGTTTGTATTACTTACTACCCCTAAAAGGGTCCTCGTATTCTTTTTCTGTAAGTTTATCCATCGCTATATCATGACTTTCTTGTTCCCTGATATATTTTGCAATTGTAGCCTCATTCAAGCCCACTGTGCTTACGTAATACCCTTCCGCCCAGAAGTGCCGATTTCCAAACTTATATTTCAGGTTCGCATGTCTATCAAATATCATCAGACTGCTCTTGCCTTTTAAATATCCCATAAATTGCGACACACTATATTTTGGTGGTATACTTACTAGCATGTGGATATGGTCGGGCATCAAATGTCCCCCCCCCCCGATAATTTCCACTCCCTTGTAATTGCACAACTGCCGTAATATACGTCCGATACTTTCCTTGTATTGTCCATATATTGCCTTTCTTCTATATTTCGGTGTAAATACGATATGATATTTACACAGCCATTTTGTATGGCTCAGCGAATCTCTTATATTTGCCATTTACTTTCCTCCTTGGTGTTTTGCAATAGACTTGAACAATCTTATTGTACACCTTCGAGGAAAGTTTTTTTGCTATAAGCTTTTGCCCACCACCCGCATAGCAGGTGGTTTCTTGTGAAAATATTCCGCTTCGCTCCATATTTTCACGGGCTCACGTGCCCTTAAAGCAAAAAACTCCGGCAATATTTTGGCCGGAGCTTCTATTTAAATTTCATTTTCCAAAGCTGTTCACAACGCTCATAAAGCTCGGATCGTTCAGTCCGAACAGCAAAAGGCCAAGAACAATCATGCAGATTCCCCAGCGCTTGCAGTCTGTAAGAAAAAACGCGCAAAGCCCAAGCCAAACTTCCGCGGCATTAACATCTTGAATTTCTCCGATTCCATATCCCCCAAGCTTGCTTAAATCCGTGTTCAGGATAACTGCCCCGGCAACCACATAGACAAGCAAACTTGCGCCGAATGCGCCCAGCCATTTTTTCATTTCGTCCTCCGTTTTCTGAAAATTATCCTGCAAAGCCAATCTTTCTTTCCTGGGAAAGATTTTCCTTGTTAGCCTGAATCTCAAGAAGCTCGTTTACAATGTAGTCCGCGTTCAAGTCTTCCTCGTCCATAAAGCGCAGCCGCGAAGCAAGGGAAGCAAAGTCGCCGGGCGTTACAGAGGCTGTTCCGGCAAGAGTTGAAATCTGGGAATCTGTAAATATAATAGAAGAAAAATATCTTCCGCAGAGCTTTGCAATTCCGTCCTTTAAAAGCGGCCTGAATTCCACAAAAAGATGGAAACGCCGCTGAATCGCCTTGTCCAGAATCTGCTTTAAGTTCGTTGTGCAAATCAAAATCCCCTTGAATTCCTCAAGGCAGGTTAAAAACTCGTTAACAACATTGCGCTCCCAGGAATTCTGCAGCGTGCTTCTGTCGGTAAAAAAAGAGTCAGCCTCGTCAAAAAGCAGGATTTTGTCCGAGCTTTCCGCCTCCGAAAAAGCCGATGCCACGTTTTTCTCGCTTTCGCCGACATACTTGCTGAAAATATCAGAGACGCGCTTAATAAGAATCTGGCGGTTGAGCTTTGCGGCAATGTAGCGCGCAAATTCTGTTTTTCCAGTTCCGCTCGCGCCGTAGAACAGGATTCTAATTCCGTTCTCCTCCGTCCTGTTCTTTGCCGCGAATTTTTTAGCGTTCTCAATCATATGCACAATTTTTTCCGCGCCGGTCGAAGTATTAAGGGCGGTAATGTCGTAATTTGAACATTCCTTTTCCCGCATTTTCGCGCTTCCGTTTAAAAGCTCGGAATTTGACTTTAGGATTCTTTTAAGCTGCATTATCTTGCTTTCTGGATTTTCATTTTCAGAGAAATTCATGCACTTTAGCATCTTGTGCATATTTTCCACGCTTGCGCCTGTAACTTTGTAATCTGTGCACATATCAAGAATCTGCTCACGCAAAGGCGCGCTCATCCTAATGTCCTGGATTGTGTTTTTTGCGATAAGGCGCAAGGTATCCTCGTTCATCGGATTGAATCTGAGCGAGAAAGTAAAGCGGCGGCGCGTTGACTCGTCAATCTGGTCAATGTAGTTTGTTATCCAGATAATCTGGTTCTTAGAGCCTTCCAGCATTCTGTTCACAGTTCCTTTCTGCTCGTTCGCAGAATTTCCAAAAAGAGTGGCTTCTGGAACTGTGTCAAGAATTTTATCAGCCTCGTCAACAACAATAACGCTGCCGTTTCCTTGTCCGGCAACAGCAATTCTGTTCAGAGCCTTTACTGCGCTTCCCGCCCGGTCAAGCTCCAAGTCATTGTTAAAAAGCAGAATCTTTTTTCCGACAGAATTTATCACGCTTTTGGCAAACTCTGTCTTTCCGCTTCCCGGCGCGCCGTAGAGAAGAATGTTCATGTTCTGCCCGCTTTTGAGCAAATTCTGTATAATCTGGACATCAGTCTTGTCCACGCTAAAAGTTTCCAGATTATACGGCCCGGCTTTTGTTTCCTTAAAGGCTGAGGCAAAGAACGGAGAAATGCTGCCGCTCAGCACGCAGTCCTTAGATTCCTCTGAAATTACAATCTTTCCGCTGTAATCCTCATCGACAATTCCATACAAAAAAAGAGGCTTGTCCCTGCGCATAATTTTTCTTATCCGGCCTACATCCAGGGAAAGAACCGTCGCGTAAAAATCATTGAGATTTGAATCATTAATATTGTCCGTAAGGGTTGAAATCGCCTCAAAACGGTTGAACCTCAGCAAAAAATTCAGGAACA
The DNA here is from genome assembly GCA_964538245.1 of uncultured Treponema sp. Taxonomy (GTDB): domain Bacteria; phylum Spirochaetota; class Spirochaetia; order Treponematales; family Treponemataceae; genus Treponema_D. The sequence goes on along the minus strand of CAZIFO010000009.1, from coordinate 1,223 downwards.
AGCTTTCATCATGGTCAAGAGAAAAGAAATCAGAGATAACTTTTATCTGGGAAAAATCCTCAAGGCTTTTTAAGACGCGCTCAGGAATTTTTACATTCTCCGGCAAGGAAACAAAATCCTCGCCTTTGTCGCCAGGCTTTGCGAACAAAGTGTACGCCATGACCGCGCGGATTTTTTTCTCCCCGTCTTTTATCAGGATGCGCGCAAAATCAATGGAATCGTCCATGGCCGCGCTGCTCAGCGAAAACGGAACTTCATTATCGATTTCGTTGTCTTCCCTAAAGAAAGTAACCTCATCATCATACGGCTTTTTGTTCAAAACATATTCCATATAGGATTCAACATATTTTGAAGCAGAAAATTCCCCGTCCTCTCCAAACAGATGCTCCATTCCGCTTTCTGTCAGATTAAGTTTTCCTGCGGAAACAAGGCGCGCGACTTCCGTGGAGCAGACTTTTAGAAAAAGATTGCTCGTTTTGTTCTTGCGCAAAAGCCAGAAATAAGAAGCGAGAACACTGTCAGTAACAGGATAGTTTTTCAGGAAGTTTAGAAGATATACACACAGGGCATTGTAGTCGATTTTTGCCAGGTGCATACCGATTGTGTTTTTGCCAGTTTCCATGAACCGACCTCCTTTTAGCAGATAAAAACATCTTTAAACAGACGCGATTAAAGTCCGCGGACCTGCAATTTGGTGTAAATCGTCCGTGAACTTTCATTACAAATATAGAAACGAGAAAAAAAATGACAAGGCGGAATATTTTTTACGTGGCTGCTCTAACACGTTTTTATACAAAAAGAAAAAAAATATAAAATTTCCGCGTTTTTTTTTGATTTTTTTCTTGCGTTATTTTAGATGTGTGATATTATTTAATTGTGGTCAGGAAAGAGATGAGGACTTACACCGACCTGCTTGACGAGGAGGCAACATGCAATTTCCGACAAAGAGATATGACCTCTTGAAGGTCGAATCTTAAGAAAATTTACCACCGGCTGAGCCGGAACACTGATTTGATGGCTGCTTAATAAAATTAAGAAACACGCCACATACAAAACTCCGCTAGAGGCGGAGTTTTTTTATGCAGCAATATTATTTATTTCTTTATATCTTTATAAATCCCTGAACGCAAGGCAAATCCTTTCCAGCGCGTTCTCAAGAATCTTGCGTGGAGTCGCGCAGTTGATTCTCTGGAATTTCTCGCCTTCCTTTCCGAACATCGCGC